>NZ_CP048433.1:303527-607054 GCF_010509075.1 Collinsella aerofaciens ATCC 25986 | reverse complement strand
AGCGTGTGCAAAACGCGCAAGTAGCCGCAAAAGGCGATTATCGCGTAGGTAGATTTTTGGCACCTTGTTGCTTAATCAAAATTAAGCAATTGCTTAAAACAAAAAAGGTCAGGCACTAGGTGCCTGACCTGCAAACTTCTGGTCGGGACGACTGGATTCGAACCAGCGACCCCTTGACCCCCAGTCAAGTGCGCTACCAAGCTGCGCCACGTCCCGAAGCTTTTGTTTGTTGCTCTGCTCTCGCTCGCAACAGGGAGTATATTAACCCGAAACTTTAGACTTGTGCAAGAACTTTTTTACAATTTTTGAAGCAAGTCCAAAATTGTATCTGCGAGCTGGGGTTTTGTTAGTACGGGAAGTTCTTGCGTACCCGTTGTGCTCACAATCCAGGCCTTGTTGGTGTCGGTCCCAAAGCCCGAATCGGTGCGTGAGACATCGTTGGCGATTATTACATCGCACCCCTTGCGGGCCAATTTGCGCTCTGCGTACTCGACAACGTTATCGGTCTCGGCCGCAAATCCGATCACGCATCGCTCGCCCTTCTGGCGCGAGAGCTCGGCCAAAATATCGACCGTCTCGACCAGTTCGATGCGATCCAGGCGCTCGTTGGCCTTTTTGAGCTTATGGTCCGCAGGGGCCGCGGGGGTGTAGTCGGCGACGGCGGCCGCACAAATTGCCGCATCGGCCGTCTGGAAGGCGCTCAGGGCCGCCTGGAGCATCTCTGCGGCGGTCTGCACGCGCACGCACTCCACGCCGCAGGGCACATCGAGTGATGTCGGTCCCAACACGAGCGTGACCGCAGCGCCGCGGCGTGCGGCCTCCCCCGCCAGGGCGATGCCCATCTTGCCCGAAGAGCGGTTGCCAATGAATCGCACGGGGTCGATCGGCTCGTGCGTGGGACCGGCGGTAATTACGATGCGCTTACCCGCCAGGTCCTGTGGCGCGGGGTTGAGCACCTCACAGACAGCCTCTACGATGACCTCGGGCTCGCTCATGCGTCCCGTGTCCACGTTGCCGCAGGCAAGGTAGCCGCTGCCCGGACCCACCACATGGACACCGCGCTCGCGCAGCGTGGCCATGTTGGCCTGCGTCGCCGGCGCCTTCCACATGCCGTTGTTCATAGCGGGTGCGATCACGATGGGTCGCGGCGTCGCAAGCAGCGTGGTGGAGATGAGGTCATCGGCGACGCCGTTGGCCATCTTGGCGATGATATTGGCCGTCGCGGGCGCCACGACCACCAGATCGGGCTCCTGCGCCAGCGAAATGTGGTGGATGGGGTCGGAGGGATCGTCGAATAGGCCCACCGCGACCGGCTCATTGGTGAGTGCGCGGAAGGTAAGCGGCCCCACAAACTCGGTGGCATGCTCGCTCATAACGACCTTGACGCGCGCGCCGCGCTTTTGCAGCAGGCGCACGATATTGCACGACTTATAGGCGGCGATCCCGCCGGTAATGCCCAGCAGGATCGTATTTCCCTCAAGTTGCATTGAATTGTTGGGTGCCGCCATCGTTTAAGCTTCCTTGCTCGGGAGCACCAGGAGGCGGTGGCAGTACGGGCAGTGCGTAATTGACCTACCGTCGTGGTTGAGGTCGCTCATGGACGATGCCTGCAGCGCGGTGTGGCAGACCGTGGGGATGTTGCCCTGGATGGTCTCGACGGCCAGGCCACGGAACTGCTTGAGCAGACGCTCGTAGTCGGTGAGAACGTCGGCCGGCAGCGTGGCAGCAAGCGCGGTGCGCTCCTTAGCGGCGGCGTCAATCTGAGCCTGCAGGTCGGCAGCCTTGGCGCGGGCGGCCTTGGTATCGGCCTTCACGCCCTCCTCGAACTTGGCGATGATTGCCTGCGCGCGGGCCTCGCGGTCGAGCGCCTCCTTATGGGCGACAACGACGTCCTTGCGGGTGTGCTCAATCTTGTCCAGACGCTTGGCCAGGGTGGCGAGTTCATTCTCCAGGTCCTGAACCTCGCGGTAGTCGGAGCCGTCGACATGGCGCTTCTTGGCAGCCTCGATGGCGTTGTTGGTCTGAATCTCGGTGGTGTTGAGATCGTCGAGCTCAATGTCCAGATCCTTGCGCTGGGCGTAGAGCTTGGTCATCTCGGACTTGAGCTTCACATAGGTCTTGCGCTTGGAAGCGAGCTCCTTGAGCTCCGGCATATTGGCAAGTTCGCTCTTGTTGCGGGCGAGCTCCAAATCGATCTGTTGCAGCTTGAGTAGCGTAGCGCCGGCGCTCATAAGTTCTCTCCTTTTGTCACAGTCCACCATTGGCAAGGGTTCAGTATTTTAATCGCATGACGGGGGTCGACCCCGGCGTCAACTGCAGAGTTCATCAATATATCAACGAACGGCTCCTCGGAGCGGTCGTGGCCGAGCAAGATCACCGGCAGCCCGCGTAAGGCAAGGTCTTGCGCCACGTGGTATCCCGCCTCGCCCGTCACGACAACGTCCGCGCCCGCGGCGATGGCGAGCTCTCCAAAGTCGCCCAGGGAGCCGCCCAAAATGGCGACGGTGCGGCACGGGCGATCGGCTTCGCCCCACACACGCGGGTCGCTGCCGAAGGCCGTGGCAGCACGGGTGGCAAGATCGCGCAGCGTGCACGGGTCGTTGAGCGTTGCAAGCGCGCCCAGGCCGGTTGCCTCGGGGTCGTCCACGTGCTCCAGTGAGCTCACGGGTGCGGCACCCAGCAGCTCGCTCAGGCAGACACGGGCTTCGTGCGAGCAGTCCAGGTTGGTGTGGAGCGATATGATGCTCACGCCGCAACGGGCCGCCTCATAGAGTGCCGCGCTGCACTGGGGGCGTGACGCATCCGCCGGACAAAACGCCTCGGGCGCCTTGATATAGACGGGGTGATGCGTCAGCAGCACGTTGGCACCGGCATCTTGTGCGCGGCGAACATTAGCTTCGGTCGCATCGAGTGCGCAGGCCACGCCAGCAATCTCGGCGGCAGGGTCGCCCACGGAGAGCCCTACATGATCCCAGCCCTCGGCGTCCGCCTTGGGGTAGCGCGCCAGCAGCGCGCGTTCAAGCTCGGCGACGATCATGCAGTACCTACGATCGAGAGCAGCGTCTGGGCAAAGTCGTCCAGGTCAGCCGGGTCCACGCGGTCATCGAAGGAGATGCGCAGTGCGCCTAGCGCCTGCTCGCGACCAATGCCCATGGCGCTGAGCACGTGGCTCGGGTCCATGCTGCCGCTCGAGCACGCCGAGCCGGCCGAAACCTCAAAGCCGGCGGCGTCGAGCTTGACGATGAGCTCCTCGGAGTCCATGCCGTCGACGTAGATCGAAACCATGCCCGGCAGACGATCGGCCTGCGCGTAGTCGCCCATGGTGGCGTGAATGCGCGGGTGGGCCGTAAGCGTGGCGTAGAGCTTGTTGGAAAGGGTTTGCAGCGTCGCACGCTCCTGGGCCACATGGGGCGCCAGCGTGCGGGCGGCAGCGGCAAAGGCCAGCTGCGTGCGCAGGTCCTGCGTGCCGGCACGACGACCGGCCTCCTGTCCGCCGCCAAAGATGCGCGGGCGCAGCGGCGTGCGGTTCTTAAGGTAGAGCGCGCCGGATGCCACGGGGCCACCGATCTTGTGCGCGGCAACGGTCATGGCGTCAACTCCCAGCTCGGTGACATCGAGCGGAATGTGCAGATACCCCTGGATGGCATCGGTGTGGAACAGGGCGCCCACGGTATGCGCGGCCGCGGCAAGCTCGCGGATGGGCTGTACCACGCCGGTCTCGTTGTTGGCGACCATAATGCTCACGAGCGCCACGTCGTCGCCGAGCAAGTCGCTCAGCGCGGCGGGTTCGATGTAGCCCGCGCGGCAGGGCTGCACCAGGTCGACGGTAAAGCCGGCGGCGCGCAGCAGCGGCAGGTTGTCCAGAATCGAATCGTGCTCGATGGCCGAAACGATTACACGATCGCGCTTGCGATCGCGCTGACGAGCACCCTCGGCAAGACCGAGCAGCGCAAGCTGGTTGGCCTCGGTGCCGCCGTTGGTAAGGATGATCTCGGACGGGCGAACGCGTGCGCCAAAGCTACGGGCGATCTCGCGACGAGCGACTTCTAGGCGTGCGGCGGCCTTGCGGCCAAGCGAGTGCAGCGAGTTGGGGTTGACGCCGGCAAGCTCGCTGTCGTCGTACTCGCGCTGCGCAAGGAGCGCCTCGGCGCGCATGGGCGTCGAGGCGGCATAGTCAAGATTCACGGGTATGCGGTTTTGACCTGCGGTCATAAGGGTTTATGCCTCCTGTGCAGCCTCGTTGCCCAGCTTCTGCAGCAGCGCAACCTCGGCGGCGGGATCTTCGGACTTAAATACGGCGGAGCCGGCCACCAGGACATTTGCGCCGGCCTTGACGACCTCGGCAATGTTCTTGGAAGAAATGCCACCGTCGACCTCGATGAGGGGCGAAACGCCGTGACGCTCGCACATGGCCTTGAGCTCTTGGAGCTTAGCGATGGTGCCCGGGATAAAGCTCTGGCCGCCAAAGCCTGGGTTCACGCTCATGAGCAGCACCATATCGACGACGTCGATGATGCTCTCGAGCACGCACACGGGGGTGGCGGGGTTGAGCACAACGCCGGCCTTGACGCCGCGCTGCTGCAGATGCGTGAGCGTGCGGTGCAGGTGCGTGGAAGCCTCGTAGTGCACGGTGATCATGTCGGCGCCGGCGTCGGCGTACCAATCCACCGTCTCGTCGGGGTTCGATACCATCAGGTGCGCGTCGACCGGTACATCGGTGGAGCGCTTGACGGCCTTAAGGATGTCAACGCCAAAGGTGAGGTTGCCGGTAAAGTGGCCGTCCATAACGTCAAAGTGCACGTAATCGGCGCCGGCGATCTTGTCGAGCTCGCCCTTGAGGTTGGCCATGTCGGCCGAAAGGACGGACGGAGCGATTTTAATGGAACCCATGGTAGAAGCCTTTCTGCGCTAGTCGTTGAGTCCGTAGAACTCTTGAGAGGGGACGCGGTCGGTAAGGATCTCGAGCGCCCTATCCAAAGTAACACCGTTGTAGAGCGTTTGCTCCACGGCAAAGGTGAGCGGAATGTCTACGCCCAGTGAACGGGCGAGCTCGCTCACGCTGCGGGCGGCGACGGCGCCCTCGACCACCATATGCGTGCGCGTCTGATACTCGTCGAGCGACACGCCGTGGGCAAACTCGTAGCCAAAGGTGCGGTTGCGCGAATGCTCCGAGGTGCAGGTGGCGATGAGGTCACCCATGCCGGCAAGTCCCATGCAGGTCATAGCCTGCCCGCCGCGGGCATGCACCAGACGGCTGATCTCGGCCAGGCCGCGCGTCATGATAAGGGCGAGCGTGTTGTCGCCCGCACCGGTACCGGCGGAGATGCCACACACGATCGCGATGACATTTTTCATGGCGCCGCAAACCTCGACGCCGGTCATGTCCTGTGACAGGTAGATGCGGAAGGCCGTGGACAGGAGCAGGTCCTTAAAGGTCTCCCCTATCTGCGGATCTTCGCTGGCGATGACGGCGGCAGAAAGTCCACCGCGGCAGATTTCCTCAGCATGGTTGGGGCCCGAGAGCGCCGCCACGCGCGACTCGTTGCCGATCTCGCTGGTGATGACCTCGCTCATGAGCAGGCCAGACTCGGGCTCAATGCCCTTGGTGAGGCAGAGCACCGGGGTGCCGGCGGCGATGAAGAGTGCTGCCTGATGACATACGCTGCGCAGGTGTGTGGAGGGCACGGCAAAGATAATGGAGTCGGCGCCGTCGAGCGCCTGCGACAGGTCCGTGGTGGCGACAACGTTGCCGGGCAGCTCGTAGTCCACCAGATACCGGGGATTGCGGTGCTCGCCATTGATGCCGGCGGCCGTCTGCTCGCTATGGGCCCACATGGTCACGCGCTCGGCTCGCGCGGCGGCAAGGCCGGCGACGGCGGTTCCCCAGGAGCCAGAGCCAATTAGCGCAACATTCATGACTCTCTCCTACTTATCGTCGGGCTCGGTGACGCGCTTGGTAAACGAGAGCTTGGACTCCTTACCGGTCATGAGCTTTTTGATGTTCGCGCGATGGGCCCACACCACGGTGATGCCGATCATCGCCATGCAAAACTTAAGTCCCAGGCTGCTGTACGGAAAGACCGCGCAAGCAGCGATGGGAAGGCCGATGGCAGCGGCAAGCGATCCCACCGACACATACTTGGTGATGGCGACGGCCACGATAAACATGCCCAGCAGCGACAGGCCAATGGGCCAGTACCAGGCGAGAATAACGCCCAGACCCACGGCGATACCCTTGCCTCCATGGAAGTTGAGGTAGGGCGAGAAGATATGGCCCCACACCGCTGCCAGACAAATGACGCCGAGCATCCAGTCGCCGGCGGCGCCGGGGGCCATAATGCTCACGGGGAAGCCATAGCCCAAGTCGGCAATGAGCGGACGCGCGATAAGGACGCAGATGGCGCCCTTAAGGCAGTCGAGCAGCAGCGTGAGCGCGGCCACCTTGGGGCCGGCCACGCGCAGCGCGTTGGTGGTGCCGATGTTGCCGGAGCCCGCCTTGCGAATGTCCGTGTGGTTGAACACGCGGCCCAAGATCAGGCCAAACGGAATCGCTCCGATAAAGAACGAGACCACGGCGCAGATGGCGGTCAGCAGAATCGGATTATGCATCCTTTTGCTCCTTCTTTCTAAAGAAGAGTCGAATGGGCGTGCCGGCAAAGTCGAAGGTCGAGCGCATGCGGTTCTCCACATAGCGCTGGTAGGTGTCGTTGACCAAGTCGCTGTGGTTGACGAAGAACGTGAACGTCGGCGGGTTGACGCCCGTCTGGGTCACGTAGTGCATGCGCAGGCGGCGCTTGCCGTCCACCACGGTATGACCGAACTCGCGCAGGTCGGTGAGGAACGTGTTGAGGCGCGAGGTGCTGATCTTTTGCGAGCGCGTCTTTTCGGCAGCGTCGACCATTGCCCAGATCTTCTCGACGCTGCGCCCGGTCAGGGCCGAAATGCGCAGGTACTGGGCCCAGGGAGCCATGACGCCTAGACGGCGGTCGATGGTCTCCATGCAGGCCTCGCGCTTACGGTCGTCGTCGAGCAGATCCCACTTGTTGAGCAGCACAACGATGGCGCAGCCGCGCTCGATGGCCAAGCCCATGACCTTCTGGTCCTGCTCGGTAACGCCCACGGAGGCGTCGACGACGAGTAGCGCCACGTCGGCGCGGTCGATGGCGCGCAGGCCGCGGACCATGGAGTAGTACTCGATGTTCTCGTACACGGTGCTCTTCTTGCGGATTCCCGCGGTATCGACCATGCGGTAGTGCTTGCCGTTGCGCTCGACGACTGTGTCGATGGCGTCGCGCGTGGTGCCGGCGATGTTCGAGACGATGGAGCGGTCGGCGCCCAGGATTCGGTTGAACAGCGAAGACTTACCGGCGTTGGGGCGGCCGATGATGGCGACGTTCAGCGCGTCGGGGAACTCATCGGCGACCTCGTCCTCTTCCTCGGGAAGCAGGGCCACGATGTCGTCGAGCAGGTCGCCCGTGCCGTGGCCGTGCAGGGCCGAGAGCGGCGTGGGCTCGCCGATACCGAGCGAATAGAACTCCCAGATGCTGTCGTTCTCTCGATCAGGGTTGTCGAGCTTGTTCACCAGCAGAAAGACCGGCTTGTCGCAGCGCTTGAGCATGCGAGCGACCGACTCATCCTCCTCGGTGACGCCGGTGCGGCCGTCGACCACAAACAGGATGACGGCGGCTTCCTCGGCGGCGGCGAGGGCCTGGTCGCGAATGGACGTGGCGAAGACGTCATCGCTCTTGAGCGGTTCGATGCCGCCCGTGTCGACGATGGTGAACTCGCGGCCGTTCCAATCGGCCGTGTGGTACGAGCGGTCGCGCGTGACGCCGCGGGACTCGTGGACGATGGCGTCCGAGGTCTGGGCCAGGCGGTTAACGAGCGTGGACTTGCCCACGTTGGGGCGTCCGACGACGGCGACGATAGGTTTCATCTGCACTCCTTTAATGGGTAGGGTCAGTGGAAATGTTAGAGTCCGCGGGCACAATGCCAAGGATGTGCTCCAGGGTATCGAGCAGCTCATGCGGCATGGTCGACACCACATGAACCTCGGCGCCGCGACTGGTAAGGCTTGCGAGTAAATCGTCACGATGATACTCGTCAAGCGTCATGCCGTCAGCGTTGAATATGAGCTTAGGCACAAAGAGCATAACCCCCGACAGGTCTTGGGGCAGCTGCTCCAGAATGTCACACGCGACGATGAGGCCGGTCACGTCCACGTTGCCGCCAAAGTAGCGATTCTTGATGGCCGTGACAGTGCCGGCGAGTCCCCGGGGCGACTCCACAAAGCGGGCCACCGTGTCGCGTGCGCTGGCGCCCGAGAGACACAGAAGCCGCTGGTTGCGGGCGGCGACGGCCTCGCGGGCGCGGGCCAGACGCTCGGCGTCGGTAGCCAGCACGTCGTCGGTCTCGTCCAGATACGAGCGGATCATGCCAATGCCATCGTAGTACTGCGGGTACCCGTCGTAAAAGTCTGCCTCGGGAGGATCGATGCCGGCGTCCAGATAGAACTCGTCGCTCATCTGGAAGGTGTGGCGGCCAAAACGCTCGAAGGCGCGGTCCTGGTAGGGACGGATCATGGCAATGGTCTCGCGCGCCAGTTCGGGCTTGTCGCTGTATGACCAGCTAAAGCGGTTCTGATGCTTGGTAAAACCGAGCGGCACAATGCCCAGGCTTGTGATTTGCTCGTGCTCCTCGCAAAAGCGCAGGGTCTTTTCCAGCTCTTCGCCGTCGTTCATGCCAGGGCACAGTACGATCTGGGCGTGGATCTCGATGCCGGCGGCCATGATGGCCTCGAGTACGTCCATGCCGCGCTGGGCGTTGCGGCCCATCATGCGGCGGCGGACGTCGGGGCTTACGGCATGGACCGACACGTTCATGGGGCTCATGTTGCGTTGGATGACGTTTTCAACATCTTCGTCGGTGAGGTTCGTGAGCGTGACAAAGTTGCCCTGCAAAAAGCTCAGTCGGTAGTCGTCATCGCGAATATAGAGCGTTGAGCGGCCGCCCTTGGGCAGCATGGTCATAAAACAGAACACGCAGGCGTTCACACAGGTGCGCATGCCGTCAAAGATGGGGCCGTCGAACTCCAGGCCCCAGTCCTCGCCCGGGAAGCGGTCGAGCTCGACGGAGGTGACGGTGTTGTCGCGTGGGTCGAAAACCTCGAGGTCGACGGTATCATCGTCGGCCTCCCAAAGCCATACGATCATGTCGGTCAGCTGCTCGCCGTTGACCGTGAGCACGCGCATTCCCGGCTCGATACCCACATCCCACGCGGGCGATTCGGGACGCACGTTCTTAACGAGCGCGCCCTCACCCGGCTCGGGGTCGCGGCTGCGCCCGTAATCGGCCACCTCGGCGGCGTATGCGGGTACGGTATGGTCCATGGTTAGAGGCAAAGCTCCTTGATGCGCTCGACGGCGCGCTCGATGTGTTCTTGCGGGGTGGAGGCTCCGGCGGTGATGCCGATGTGGTGAGCGTCGGTAAACCACGCGGCCTGGAGCTCGGAAGCTTCCTCGATGTGATACGTGCGCTCGCAGGCGTCTGCGCAAATCTGAGCCAGGCGGCGGGTGTTGCCCGAGTTCTTGCCGCCCACCACGACCATGCAGTCGCAGCGGTTGGCAAGTGTGGCTGCTGCCTGTTGACGCTCACTCGTGGCGGCGCAGATGGTGTTGATCACGCGCAGCTCCTGCACACGCGGGGTGATGACTGCCACGACCTCGGCGAGGTTCTGCGCGGTCTGAGTGGTCTGCACGACGAGGCCTACCTTGCCCTTGAGCGGCAGCGCGTCCGCATCAGCGGCGCAACTCACGACCTGCGCATCGTCGCCGGCGTGACCCAGAATGCCCTCGACCTCGGGATGCCCCGGCTCGCCTACGACCACCACGCGGTAGCCCTCGTGCACCAGGCGCTCGGCTGCCATATGGACCTTCTTCACGTAGGGGCAGGTGGCGTCGACCACGTTGAGGCCGCGCGTGCGGGCAGCATCAATCACCTGTGGCACCACGCCGTGGGCGCGGATGATCACGGTGCCGGTTGCGGCGTCGTCCAGGTTCTCGGCCAGGCCAACGCCTGCCTCAGCGAGCTCGCGCACCACGATGGGGTTATGGATGAGCGGACCCAAGGTATGGACCTGAGTGCATTCCCCTGCCTGCGGCGCGGCGGCCAGCGCCATATCGAGCGCACGCTGTACGCCGTAGCAAGTGCCGGCGTGGGCGGCGATCTCGATGGTGGGCGCGGTTGCTTGGTCGGACGCAGTCGCAGCGGTGTTCGTCACGTTCTCGCTCATGGCTAGAACCTGCCCGGATGCTCGGCGCACAGCTCGTCGCGCATCTTATAGACGCGGTTCATGGCCTCGGATTCAAACCAGGCCAGGCGCTCCGTGCGCTTAAGCCCGGCCGGTGCGTCAGAAAGCGAGACGGCCTTGCCGGCGCGGATCCAGCACTTCTTGGGACGCATGAGCTTTTTGCCCGCGGGCGTGATGTCGGACCAGCCGCAGATGGCGAGCGGGTTCACAGGTGCCTTGCCCATCTGAGCGATGAGCGCAAAACCGCCGTGGACCTCGGGCTTGATCTCGCGCGAGCGGATGCGCGTGCCCTCGGGGAAGATCAGGACGTCCTCACCGCGCTGCAGCGCATGCTGGGCGGCGCGCAGGCACTTCATATCGGCAGTACCACGCTCCACGGGGATGCCGCCAACGCGGCTAAAGGCCCAGCGCACAATCTTGCTCTTGGCGAACTCGGACTTAAAGATGGGGCGAATGCGGCGGCCGCCAAAGAACAGCGCCGTCTCTACAGCCAGGAGCTCGGCCATCGAGGTGTGGTTGCAGATGACTACGCTGCCGCGGCCTTCCTGGCGCTCAAACAGCAGATCGGCGTCTTCGACCTTCCAACGCCACATGAGCTTGGAGAAGGCCCAGAGGATTGCCATGACCACGACGACGGTGCCGCGGATGAGCGCCGGAAACTCGGCGTAGGGGGCGCTGTAATAATCCTCGGGCGTCTGCTTAAACAGGCGCATGGGCTACCTCCTTTGGTTGATGAGGTCCTCGATGATGCGTACAACCTCGTCGATGGTGTGGGCGGTGGAGTCGACGTGCACGGCGTCCTCGGCGGGCACGAGCGGGGCGACCTCGCGGCTGCTGTCGAGCTTGTCGCGCTGCTTAAGGGCGTCGAGGGTCTCGTCGACCTCGGCCTCGAGCTGCTCGGACGTGAGCGGCTGGGCATCGTTTTGGTGGCGCTGAAGCACGCGGCGGCGGGCGCGCTCGCGTGGGTCGGCGGTCAGGAAGACCTTGACCTGCGCGTTAGGGAACACGACGGTTCCGATGTCGCGACCCTCGGCCACGATATCGCGGTCCTCGGCGGCACGGCGCTGATGGATGAGCATGGCGGCGCGCACGCCCGGGTAGGCCGAGACCTTGGAGACGTTAGCGTCAACCTGCGGGGTGCGGATGGCGGCTGAAGCGTCCTGGCCGTCAATGGTTAGGCGCGTATCCTCGCCGGTGCCGTTGGTAAAGCGAATTTCGATCTGCTCGGCGAGAGCATCGATGGCTGCCTCGTCATCCAGGTCGATGCCGCGGTCGAGCGCGGCGAAGGTGACGGCGCGGTACATGGCGCCCGTGTCGAGCTTGTTAAAGCCCAGCTGGCGGGCGATCTCCTTGGCGATGGTGGACTTGCCGGATCCGGCGGGGCCGTCGATGGCGACGATCATGCAATGCTTCCTTTCGATGATTGACGTGCTGGTATGGTTCGCGGGCGTTGGGGCGCGGCGGGTTGCCTAGCCCGTGTAGCGCTCGCGGTAGGTGTTGCGCTTGGGTGCGGAGCCGTGGCTGCCGTGGTGACGCGTGCGGCTGGCGGGGGTGTCTTGGGGCTTGTCGCCGTTGCGCTTGGCGCTCGCCTGCTTGGGCGGGATGCCGCCGCTTTTGAGGATCTGCACTTCGCGGTCGGTGAGCTCGCGCCACGAGCCCTTGGCCACGCCCTCGAGCTCAAGGCCGGCAAAGTTGCAGCGATGCAGACGGATTACCGGATGGTGAATCTTGCCCAGCATGCGCTTGACTTGGTTCTTGCGGCCCTCGCGAATGATGACCTCCACGGCGGTGGTGCCGGGCTTGACGCCTTGCGGAGCCACGGCCACGGCCTCGCGCGCGTTGATGACTCGGCAGATTGCCGGCTGGCATAGGCCGTCGTCGAGCTCGATGCCACGGCGGAGCTGATCTAGATCGCGGTCGGTCAGCTGTCCGTCCACGAGCGCTTGGTAGGTCTTGTGGACATGCTTGCTGGGGTGCAGCAGGTCCTGCGATAGGTCGCCGTCGGTGGTAAAGAGCAAAAGGCCCGTGGTGTCGCGGTCCAGGCGACCCACCGGGAAGAGCCCCGGAAAGCGGTTGCGCGGGACCAGGTCGGCCACGCAAGGGCGCTCCTGCGGGTCGCTCATGGTGGTGAGGTAGCCGGTCGGCTTGTAAAGCATCAGGTACACGGCGCCCTGGTTGAGCTTGACGGGCACGCCGTCGACCTCGATGTGATCGCGGTCGACATCGACCTTGGTGCCCAGTTCGGTCGCGACCAGCCCGTTGACGGTCACGCGGCCGGCGGTCATCAGGTCCTCCGAGCCGCGGCGGCTCGCCACGCCCGCGCGCGCCAAAAAACGCTGCAGGCGCATGGTGTGCGGGTAGACGGGCTGAGCGTCGGTTGCGGGTACTGAATTGCCCATGGCGCGCGTCTCCCCTACTTCGTTAGTCCTCGTCATGTATATCCTCCGAGGTCTCGTCGACGACAAGGGTCTCCAAGTCCTCGACTGCCTCAACATCTTCAACATCGGTATCGAGCAGTTCGCGCTCTTCGTCCAGATCCTCGGCCTGCTCCTCGAGCGTGGACTGAATACTGCGGCCGCTCAGGCGCTCGCGGATAAACTGACGCGACTGCTCGTCGGGGGCAAACTGCTCCAGGTCGGGCAGGTCGCGGGTGGAGCGCAGGCCGAACTTTTCCAAGAAGGCGTTGGTCGTGCCGTAGATGATGGCCTGACCGCGCTGGGGGTCGCGGCCCAGCTCGCGCACCAGGCCCTTGTCCACGAGCGACGCGATGACGCCGTCGGAATTGACGCCGCGGATGCCCTTAACCACCTCGCGTGTCACGGGCTGGTGGTATGCGATGACGGCCAGGGTTTCGAGCGCCGCCTGCGACAGCTTTTGCGTGTCCCAGCTCAACACATAGGCCTCGACCACGTCGTGGTAGGCGGGGTGCGTGAACAGGCGCCAGCCGCCGGCGACCTCGCGCAGCTGAAAGCCGCGGTTGGCCTCCTCGTACTCAACCTTGAGCTCGGCGAGCAGCGATGCGCACTCGCCGGGGGCGATATCCAGTGCGCCGGCCAGCGCGGGCGCACTCACCGGGTCGCTCGACACCAGCAGCAGCGCCTCGAGGGCGCCTTTGAGGCTGTTTGCCTCCAGCGTGGAAAGGGTTGACATGGTTGCGGCTCCTATTCGGTGAGCTCGGGGCCCTCGCCGGGCACGTAGGCCTCGGCCCCCTCGACTCGGTTGATGCTGATGGTTCCGAAGATCTCGTCCTGGCTCAGCGTGAGCGAGCCGCGCTTGGCAAGCTCAAGCATGGCCAGGAAGGTGACGACGAGCTGCTCGGTGGAAGCGTCGCCGTCCAGTAGCTCGCGGAAGGTGCAGGTTTGGTGCGCCATGGTAAAGCGGTCGACTGAGGCCACGGTCAGGTCGAGCGGCACGCGATGGGGTGCCACGTGTTCGGCTTCCAGCAGGAAGGTCTGGCGCTTGCCATCCAGGTCGGCACAGATAACGGCCAGGCCGCGCAGGGTAATGCCGGCCAGGTAGTCGGGCATGAGGCCCAAGAACTCGGGGTCGGGGCCGGCCACACGCGGGTGCATGCGGCTTTCGGCCTGCATGCGGGCACCGAGGGCCGCAGCCGCGCCCTTAAACTGCTTGTAGGCAATCAGACGCTGGATCAGGACCTCGCGCAAGGCGTCGCCGTCGAGCGTGCTGAGCTCCTCGAGGTCTTCGTCGAACTCGTCATCGTCGTCGGCTTTGCGCGGGGCCTCCTGCGGTACCAGCGATGCGGCTTTGATGTCCAAAAGGGTTGCCGCGACCAGCAAAAAGTCGCTCGCCACGTCTAGGTCCAGCGCCTCGATACGCTCGGCCTCGGCAAGGTACTGCTCGGCCACCTCGCTGATGGAGATGGCGCCGATATCAACTTTTTGGCGGGTTACCAGCTGCAGCAGCAGGTCGAACGGTCCGCTGTAGACCTGCGTCGACACGCGATACGACATCTTCGACCTCCTTTGACGGCGCCTTCGCGGCGCGGTTTGGGTGAAAATTGCGACCGTTTTGCACGGTCGACCTGTAAGTTTACCTTAGATGCCGGCGATTGCGAAGTTGAGCAGCCACTCGGCCAGCGGATACACGGTAACGTCGAAATACCGCCCGATCACGTCGATGCCGGTCCACATGGGCAGCAGGTACAGCACGATGATAAGGATCGGCATGGCGTATTGTTGTAGACGGTAATAGTTATTGAGCGCCTTGCCATTGAGGAACGGCACGATGATCGACGAGCCATCGAGCGGCGGAATCGGGATGAGGTTGAAGAACGCAAGCGACAGGTTGACCACGATGAACGTGGCGCCGAAGTTCATGATCTGTGATGCCACGGCAAAGGACATGCTGGTGTAGAGGTTGCCGTACGTTGCGTGCATGAGGGCGGCCGCGAGGCACGCGAGGGCGATGTTCGACGCGGGGCCGGCCACGCTCACCAGGACCTCGTCGCGCTTGGGGTGCTTGAGGTTGTTGAGGTAGACGGGCACGGGCTTGGCGAAGGCGAATACGGGACCGCCGGCGGCAAGCATAAGCAGCGGCAGGAGGACGGTGCCAAACGGGTCGATATGGTTGAGCGGGTTGAGCGACACGCGACCGCGCGAACGGGCTGTCTTATCGCCGAGTGCCCAGGCCGCGGCGGCGTGCGCACTCTCGTGGATCACGATGCCGACGATGACGGCGACGGCGCTGGCTAGTAGGTTCATGATGTAGCTGCTGGACATGGCACTCCCCTAGCGGACGCGGCGCGAGGCGCGCGTGAGCAGGTGGTCGATCACAAACAGGATGACGGCGACGATAGCGTAATCCAGGCGGAAGACGCCGCCAAAGGGAGAGGTGATGACGCCGTAGCCGGCGATGGCGCTCGGCAGCGCGCGCGAAAGCTCAATGACAAAGCCAACGATCTGCAGCTTGGCGGTGAGGCCGCTAAAGCACAGCAGCACGGTCATCGCGCTCATAAAGATGCCGCAGATGCGACAGGCGATGGCGATGATGCTCATCGCCACGGCAGCGGCCTTACGAGAGTTCACGCGCGGTCTCCTCTTCGATCTGGGTGGAAAGCTCCAGCCATTCGTCCTCGAGCTTGGGCAGCTCTTGCTTAAGGCCGTTATATTCCCCCAGCGCGGCATTGAACTTGTCCTGATCGGCATAAAGCTCTTCGCTTGCCATCAATTCCATAAGCTCGTCATAGCGGGCGCGCTTTTTGTCGAGCTCCGTCTCGATCTTCTTAAGCTGGTTGCGCACGCCCTTGAGTTTTTTGTTGAGTGCGGCACGGGCCTGGGCCTCGGCGCGCTTTTGCTCCTTGGTCTTTTTGCCCTCTATCGGCTTGGGGGCCGACGCGGGGCTGCTGTCCTGGGCGGCGTTGGCGGGCTTAGTGCTCTTGCCTGCGGCAGGCGCGCTCTCCCCTGCTGCCTCGGCGGCGGCGCGGGCTGCGAGGTCCTCGCGCTTGTAGAGGTAGTAGTCGTAGTCGCCGTCGTAGACCGTGACCTTGCCGTCACGGATGTCGATGATGCGGTTTGCCACGGCACGTACCAAGTGCTCGTCGTGGCTGATCAGCACGATGGTGCCGGGAAAGTTTTGCAGGGCGTTCTCGAGCATGTCCACCGAGTCGATATCCAGGTGGTTGGTGGGCTCGTCCAGGCACAGGAGCGCCTCGGGGGCCACGAGCATCTTGGCCAGGGCCAGGCGCGCCTTTTCGCCACCGGAGAGAACGCGGACCTGTTTTTCGATTGCATCGTTGTCGCTAAACAGGAAGGCGCCCAGCAGGCTGCGCTGCTGCGGCACGGTCCATTTGGGCGTGACGGTGTCGATCTCTTGCAGGACGGTATTGGACTCGGTCATGCCCTCGAGCGCGTGCTGAGCGTAGTATGCCACGCCCACGTTGGTGCCCAGGTCCCGGGTGCCGGTGGTGGGCGGCTCCAGGCCGGCGAGGATCTTCATGAGCGTGGACTTGCCGGCGCCGTTGGGGCCGACGAGCGCCACGTGCTCGCCGCGGTAGAGCTTGAGGTCGATATCGCTGTAGATGTGCTTGTCGCCGTAAGACTTGGACACGCCCTCTAGACCCACGACCATGTCGCCCGAGCGCGGCGGGTCAGGGAACTTAAAATCGATGTGCTTGTGGCCCTCGGGCAGGATGACGAGCTCCTTTTTGATCTGCTCGATCTTTCGGATGCGCTCCTGAGCCTGGGCAGCCTTGGTGGGCTTGTAGCGGAACTTGTCGACGAAGACCTGCATGTGGGCGATGTCGCGCTCCTGGGCGGCTCGCTTTGCGCGCATCTGCTCCAGGTTGTCCTCGCGCTGCTTAAGGTAGCTGCTGTAGTTGCCGGTGTAGGTGGTCACGCGACGGTTTTCGAGAGCGGCGACGTGGTCGACGCAGGCGTCCATGAAGGCGCGGTCGTGGCTGACGATGAGGACGGCGCCGTCGTAGTTGGCGATAAAGCCGCGCAGCCACTGGACGCTCTCGAGGTCCAGGTGGTTAGTGGGCTCGTCTAGAAGCAGCAGGTCGGGGTGGCGCAGGAAGAGCTTGGCCAGCGCGATGCGCATCTGCCAGCCGCCCGAGAACTCGGAGCACGGGCGCTCAAAGTCGGTGACCTTAAAGCCCAGGCCGGACAGGATCTTGCGAGCGTTGCTCTCGAGCTCGTAGCCGCCCAGGTGCTCAAAGCGGTCCTGGACCTGGCCGTACTCGTTGAGGAGTGCGTCGACGTCCTTGCCCTGCTCGGAGAGCTCGGTGATCTGAGCCTGCAGCTCGTTGGCGCGTTCGCCCATGCGGCGAATTTCCTTGGCGGCCGCCATGACCTCGGCGAGGATGGCGGTGTCCTTGTGCTCCAGGTTGGTTTCCTGCTCTAGGTAGCCCACCTGGCAGTCTTTGGCGTACTGGACCTGGCCGGCGTCGGGGCTGTCGATGCCCATGATGATTTTGAGCATGGTGGTTTTGCCGGCGCCGTTGGGGCCCACGAGCGCGAAGCGCTCGCCGGGGTTGATCTGGAAGGACGCGCCGCTAAAGAGGACGCGCGCGCCGAAGCTTTTTTCGATCTTGTCGACCAGGAGGATCATGGTGCCGCCTTTGACCTTGTGTGCCTATATGAAAAAAGGCCCCAACTTGCGTTGGAGCCTCATTCAATGCTCGGGTGGAGACGAGGGGGATCGAACCCCTGACCTCTTGACTGCCAGTCAAGCGCTCTCCCAGCTGAGCTACGCCCCCGTGCGAAGAAGTACTATACGGGAACTCGGACCACGATGCAAGGGCAATTTTGGAAAAACTTTCCGGGGGGGGCGGGCGCCGGAGTCCCGCGGGGCCGGGCCAGCCTGCGGAGCGCCTGGCCCCCGCACGGCCCCTACGCCGGCCGACTTGGCGCGCGGAACGCGACCCTCTCCGCGCAACCGGATTTCCTATGCGTCGCCAGTCCCATTATCGGGTCCGATTGCGAACCGTTCCTCATCTGCGCCTCAGAACTATGCCGGTTTACTACGATGTATCTTGAATGTTCGACCACGCACGCCTTTTCGTGTAACCGTCGGACTCTCTACCTGCGGTTTTGCAAACTGAGAACACGCGGTGGTCGAAGGTCGCCAATCCGTCGTAGTAAACCAGCATGGTTTTGAAATGGCATCAGGTTGATTTCACGCTGAAATGTCTTGAAGCCCTGATTTTAAGGCCTTAACTTTTTATAAAACACTTCTTATGTGCGACGGGCCTAGATTAGCTGTTGTTTAGCATCGAACTTGATCTTGCGTTGTGCGACTTGCTCGTGCATGGTAGTATTTCACGACGTGAAGCGAAGAAATTAGGCCTGAGTTGCCTTTGCTAGAATTGCATTCACCGTTCATAAGGGCTCTTGGCGCAACGGTTAGCGCAGGGGACTCATAATCCCTGGGTTCTGGGTTCGAATCCCGGAGGGCCCACCAGAGTATTTCGAGGCCGGACATTACGCCCGGCCTCTTTGTTATTGGCGCTGCAGACTAGGTTTGCTATCCAGAAACGTAAAGTTATTAACATTCATATTCGTAATTAACAATGGGTATGTCGCCAAGATGCTGCTCAGTCAACACATTGCGTAAATCGATAGATATGAAAAAAGGCCCCAACTTGCGTTGGAGCCTCATTCAATGCTCGGGTGGAGACGAGGGGGATCGAACCCCTGACCTCTTGACTGCCAGTCAAGCGCTCTCCCAGCTGAGCTACGCCCCCGTGCGAAGAAGTACTATACGGGAACTCCCCCGCCGATGCAAGGACAATTTTGGAAAAGATTTTACGGTGCGTGGAACGGCGCGGGGCCGAAGGGACACACGATGCCCGAAATAGCCCGCGGGGCGCGCCCCGCGGGCAGCGGCAAGCCCGCCGCCCTCCTTCCCGGGGCGCGCATGTCGCCCCAGGTGCCGCCGGCCAGAACAAAGCAATCCGCGGTGCTTCCGCGGGAGGGTTTCGTCTGAGCCCCTCTCCGCGCCTTCGGGTCAATTTACTGAACCGTGCGCAGCTCGCGCCAGCTGGTCGCTTCATAAACAGACCGGTTTACTGCGACGATTCCCGGATTTCCGACCACACGCCTACATTCGCAAAACGGGCAGGCATTCTACCTGCGGTTTTACGAGCGACGAATTCGGTGTGCTCAGCTACCCCCAATCCAACGTAGTAAACCGGCGTGGTTTTAAAATGGCACTTAATTACTGGCAGCATATAAAGTAGTAATAATGCTCACTTGAACAATATTACTTACCAATACCAAGCCAATTGCACAGAACGTTGGCTCGCAATCTGGTCTCAGCGCATCTCATCGCCTCGGTTTTTGGTTTGTAGCGCAACTCCAATCGCTCACACACACTGTGAATGATGGCATCAAGCTGATCGTGATCATTGAGCATGTCATGGGTTACAAGAAATACGTCGTATCCCATGCTTTGTAATGCTGTCATTCGTGCGGCATCGTGGTCCAGCACGGCGCCTGAACCATGGATAACCTCTCCCTGAAGTTCGATAAGCACAGCTTTCATTATTATTGGGTTTACGATGACGATATCGCCGTAACAGATTTTCTGACCTGCGATTTTTCGAGCTGAATTCGACAGCGGTGTTAAGTCGTTGACGTATATGTTTTTAAACTCCGCTCCGCCAGTACGCCTCGGAAGACTTAGCAACATGATTCCAGCAACTTCTAGCGGGGATGCCGCAATACCCATTACCTGCCGTGCGGCTTCGTAGAATTGTTTTCCCACATCTCGCCCTTAACCTTCGCTGCAAATCTGTGCAGTTCTTCTATTTCAATAAGAGGCTTTCTCATCCAGAGCGATGTGCCTTTTCCGTTTGCTTTATTTCCGGATCCGTCATTCTGCTGCCCACTTTGATCATTCTCGCTGTCCTTCTGGCTCGCACGAGCATAGACTCGCTTCCATGGGGCCTCGTCTTGGGTTTCATCTAGTTCAAAAAGACTTTCTGTGGTGTACTGCTCTTCTTCTGATTTTGCTTGCTCAAGTGCCATGTCGACCGCGGGCGATGGTTTAAAAACCGAAAACCATCCGCAGAGCTCGTACATGGCCAGAACCAGGTCGCATGAAGAAACGCTTCGAGTCATGGTGAATAGCGTATGAAGAGGGTCTGTGACGCTAAAGCCCATGCCCGTGTCGATCGAGACCTTCTCTGTATAGGCGCTGTTCCATCGGATGGTACGTCTTGTCTCGGAATGTAGGTTGCTTCGAGTTGATGCTGCTGTGATGACTGGGGTCTTGAGGACGTCGGTTACGAATGGGGCTTGGGATAGAGCTCGCCAGCCTTCTTCGGAGTTGGGCAGGCGCGGGTAGAGATCGCGCACCTGTGGCGGGCAGCGCCAGTAACGGAATGCGGTGTTTGCGCAGACGATTTCGTCCATTTGCGCCTCCCCTGGTATCGGCCGTAGACCATGCGGTTGTGGTCGTGGACGATTATCTACCGGGGCATCATGCGGGTAAGTACCGGAAGCTGACCAAACGCTGACCAAAAGCTTGACGAGTTCTGCCGAAAACCGTCGTGTGATAGAAATCCGCTGGAAGACGCTCTGGGCATGCGGTCCCTGTCTCCACATTTGCGCTCGAATCACATGGGGAGTTCATTGAAATTACGGATGTGTTTTATACAAAACATGCAATGGCGTCAAAAAAGGGCGCGATAAAAAAAGACGCCTTATACGACTTCGAGTCGATTTTGGTGTCGGCCTTGGTGTCAAAAGGAAAAAGGTCAGAGGCTTAACACCTCTGACCTGCGCTTTTGATGGTGGGCGATACAAGATTCGAACTTGTGACCCCATCCGTGTGAAGGATATGCTCTACCCCTGAGCCAATCGCCCGTCGCCTTTCGGCAAAAGAGATACTATCATAGCCGAGCGTGGTTTACCAAGAACTTTTTGCCCCCGATTTTAAATTCGTGAGTGCCAGTCAAGCCAAAGCAACCAAAGCAATCGGCAAAACCGCAGCTAAACTACCATTTACCGCTTTATCCACGAGGTCTCAGGACGGCAGATAAGTCGAGCGTTGTTGTAAGCCATGTCGAGCGTGAGGCAGGTGCGTGCGGCGTAGAAGCCGTCCTCGCGTTGGATGGTCAGTGCCAGTTCGGGCTTGTCGCCGGTTAGGCACAGCGGCAGCAGCAGCTGGATCCGGCCGCCGTAGAACTGCGGCACGGCGAGCGTGTAGTTGGCGGCGGCGCGGCGGGCGGCCTCGACGACGGCTCCCTCAAAGGCGCGGCGCAGCAGTAGCGAGTTGCCCTCCCCCATCAGGCTGGCGGGAATACGCGTGAGGTTCTCCTCATCGCCCAGAATGTGGTCGATGTTGGAGCGGATGGGCAAGCGGTAGTCAAAGACCAGCTCGGAGGGGTCCTCGGCAAAGCACACGCGGCACGGCAGGTACTCAAACGAGACCAGTGTTAGCGCCGGGCGATTTTAGCCGCTAATAGTCAAACTATTTTGACCAATCCCGGTCACCGAATAATGGCCACCGTGCCTCCCCGCCGCCACTACGCTGGTGGTGCCAACACGCCGGCGTTAGGAGGACCATTGAGGTGAACGAGAGACACGATGACCTACAGGAGATTATAGACGCGGCGCTCCGGGAGATGGCCGCGGAGGAGGGCGACGGGTTCGACCCGCAGGCATGCAACCTCGCGGAGTTCTGCAGGAGGACGGGGCTCACCCGCTCCCGCGCGAGGACGGTCAGGGCCCACGGGTTCAGGGCCCTGCCCCACGGGAACAGCGGGAGGAGGGCCGCGCCGGGCGTGCTCGCCGGCCACACCGGCCTGGTGGACGACCTCCTGCGGAAGGGCGTCACCAACTCGCAGGTGATATTCGAGCGGCTGCTCGGCCAGGGCTACGCCGGCGGCCTCACCACGGTGAAGACCTATATCGCCGCGCACCGGGACCTCGTGCCCGCGAAGAGGCGGCAGGCGGCCCCGCAGGGCTGCCGCGGCCAGCGCTTCAGGACGGCGCCCGGAGAGGCCTACCAGATGGACTGGGGCTTCGTCGCGGTCGAGCGCCCCGGCGGGGAGCGGGCGCGGATCGCCTGCTTCGCCATGGTCTGCCACCATTGCGGGGGCGCCCACGTCGAGTTCTTCCCGAACGCGCGCCAGGAGAACCTCCTCATCGGGATGCTGCACGCGTTCTCGGCGCTGGGCGTGCCCGCGACCGTGCTCACCGACAACATGAAGAGCGTGGTCGTCCGCCGCGATGCCGACGGCCGGCCCGTCTGGCAGGCCGACTACGCCGAGTTCATGGGCGTCGTCGGCTTCCGCACCAGGCTGTGCAGGCCGCGCCACCCCTATACGAAGGGCAAGGTGGAGAGGCTCGTCCGCTTCGTGAAGGGGAACTTCCTCGCGGGAAGGTCCTTTACCGACCTTGACGCCCTCAACCGGGAGGCCGCCCTCTGGTGCGCCGAGCAGGGAGGCCGCTGGCGGCGCGCGGCGGCATGCGTCCCGATGCGCGAGCACGAGGCGGCGTGCTCGGCGAACACCAGGCCGCTCGAGGTCACGGCCGAGGTCGAGCGGTACCTGTGCCCGCGCCGGAAGATCTCCTTCGACGGCTTCGTGAGCTTCGAGGGGCACCGCTACGGCGTGCCCTACTGGTACGTCCGCCGCGAGTGCAGGGTGAACCGGGAGGGGCGCGTGGTGCACATATACAGCGACGACCTCTCCCGCGAGCTCGTCGCCCACGCCGTCGGCACCGGCGCCGACAGCTGGTGCGAGGGGCAGTGGGAGACATCGCCGGCGCAGCCCGAGGAGCTGCCGACCCAGCCGGTGGGGACCGTGGTCGAGCAAATCGCCCCGCCCAGGACGAAACCCGGTTTCGAGAGGTTCGACTTCGGGAGGGCCGAATGATGGCGGGCGCGGGGGCGAGCCCCTACGAGCTCGCGAGCGACGCCGCGTCGAGGCTCGGGATCGCCGTCGGGGCGGAGGAGCTCGCGACCCTCGCCTCGGACCTCGACCTCGGCGACGGGGAGATGGCCGCCGTGGCAGCCACCTTCTCCTACCTTGCGGAGAAGAGGAGGCTCGCCTCCATCGAGACGCTGCTGAGGCTGAGCAGGCTGCCCAGGCGCGAGCCCAAGACCTTCGAGGGCTTCGACTTCTCCAGGATCCAGGGCCGGGACGCGGCCGCGCTGGGCAAGCTCCCGTCGCTGGCCGACCTCTACGCGCACCGCAACGTCGCCTTCGTCGGGCCCGGCGGCATAGGGAAGACGCACCTCGCGCAGGCCTACGGGCGCGAGTGCTGCATGCGGGGGCTCAAGACCTACTACATAAAGGCGACCGAGCTCAGGGACAGGTTCCAGAAGGCCGTCCAGCGGGGAAACACCTCGCGGGTCGTCTCCTCGCTCGTCAAGCCGTCGTGCCTCATCGTTGACGAGGTGGGGAGATGCGTCTACGACAGGCCGTGCACCGACCTGTTCTTCGATGTCGTCGACAGGCGCTACGAGAAGGAGGGGCCGAACGCGATGGTCCTCACGAGCAACATCGCCCCGAGCGGGTGGGATGAGTTCTTCACGGGCGACGACACGCTCCTCTGCGCCCTCGACAGGCTGTTCGACAAGGCGTCGGTGTTCGTGATGCGGGGCCCGAGCTACCGCGGCAGGGGGCTTGACACCTACTCGGTGGAGGCCGTCCCCCAGGCGGTGAAGGTGAGGGGGATCCAGCCCGAGGGGATGTAGGAATGCGATAGGAAAGTCATAGATGCGGGCGTGTTGGCTAAAATGGGTCGGCCGGGATTGGTCAATCTCGGCCGACTATATTTGGCTAAATTATTCCGGCGCTAACACCAGCATGGGGTCGCTCTCCTTAAAGAAGCCCTTCAAAAACCAGCGCTGGCGCGCGTCGGGCTTGGTGTTGGGCTCAAACAGGCCATAGATGGTCTCGTAACGGCGCGTGTACAGGCCGGTGTTGAACAGGCAGCGGTCGTCATCGAACACCAACGGCAGGTTGGACGGCGCGGTCTGGTCCACGTCGCGCTCGGTCAGGAACACCGCGCGGCTAAACGAGAACGACAGATAGTTTTTGAGGATGCGGTTACTGGGACCCCAGTCCTCGGGGTCGGCTAGATCGACCAGGCGGTCGTAGCAGGGCTCGGGGCAAAACGCGAAGTCGTACACATTGCTGCACAGGGTGCTAGGGAGTTCCATGTGGCGTCCATTCCATTCAATAACCGGCATGCGGATGCTTAGATTCTATACGTGCGACGCACCGTCGAGACGTACAACGCAATTGCGCCTTAGTTCTTTGACGAGCTCGTCGCGGGAGCGGCTTTCGGATACGAGGTCCTGGATCCAGGCGTAGTGCGGGAAAAACCGAGATCTGTCGACCAGACCCCGATTTTACGCTTTCGAGACATGCTTTTTTAAATAGCAGATGTCTTGGGGCTGCTATGGCGGCCATGTAATTTGAAAAATGGAAGTCCGATCAACAAATAGGGGTGCCACGGCAAACGCCGGGGCACCCCGTCTCAGAACCTATATTGCTTTCCCCTAATCCTCTAAGTACTTAGAGGAATGCAAGGACAACAGCAAAGACAATGCACGTGACACCTATCCCGAGCGGAAGTCGTGCCTTCTTCTTTTTGTCCTTAATAAGAAAAGCCTCGATTGCAGACGCAAGGACCAGAAATCCGCCGATAATTAGCAGGTCAAGCGCAACGAAACGGACGGTCGAAATATCGGAAGAGATCCCTCCGGCATTAACGTTCACGAGCGTAAAGATCGCGGCGAAGACGGCAAAGAGTGCCAGCACATTACCGTAAATACGAGATTCGATATTGGCAACTTCTTCCTTTTTGTCTTCAACCTTTTTGAGCTCTCCGGCATAGACGTCGGAATAGTCGGCGAGCCCATTAAAGTTAAGCTCATCGGAAAAGGCTCCATGGTAAGGATGGGCAACCGTGCCTTCGACGTGCTGGAATGCGACCTGCGCGATGCCCTTAGACTTATCGAGGGTAATGGTGCTGCCGCTTACGTTTGTAACACGATAGAACAGCCTAGTTCCATGGCCAGGGAAATAGAGCGGTGCATCCAAAGAAAGCCCTTGGCGAATGCGCGAATTGCGCAGAAGTACGCTAGCGGTCAGATTGTTGGGTAGCGCGACACATTCAACGCAAGAGACAAAAGTCGAGTCTCCGGGGCCAAGCTCGACCTCGAACTGCTTGCTTTCATTAATGTAGAATCCGTCGGTGCGCAAGTCATACGTAACCTGGCCGATGTTCGAAGCATCGGCATTGAGCAGCACCTTGTTGTCGATAAGCTCTTGAATCTTAGTATCGCTCAAGTACATATGAACCACTTCCTTAGGACAACGAGTATAGCACTGAGGTATTGCACTGGCGGCTGTCCCCAAAGGGGACACAGGTGAAGTAAGTTCAACTTCTCTACTCGGCACGCACCCTTAAATAAACTCTCCCGTCTCCAGGTCAACGAAGTCCGCGAGCTGTATCTTTCCGGAGAAGCCGCTCCCCTTGTACTTTCCTGCGTAGGTCTCAGTGTCGAACTTGAACGAAATGTTATACAGCTTTCCAGTCTTTGTCTTCCTGATTAGCCCGTTTTCCAGCATGTAGCTCAGTACCCTCTTATGGCTTTCTCTATCGTTTCCGTTTAGGTAAAAGCAGCAGACACCTTGTTTCGAGCCCGCCGCGATGAGCGTTTCGGGATTCGAGTATTTGGCCTCTACGACGACGCCATCAAGAACTGCGGTTCCGACAATGTCGTCCATGAGGGCGGTTTTGAATGGAGAGAAGAAGAACATCCATTTGCCGCATTGGACAGGATTTATGTCGTGGATTCGCTCCTTATTGATAAACCAAATCCATGAGAACGATTTGACCCTGGCAATCGAGCCGGATTCGTTAAGAAGCGTTTCTTCGACGGACGGCGTTAATTCCTCGTTGTTGCCTGTGTTATTTGAGCTTGCCATTGCATTAATCCTAACAGTCGCCCTTAATAAAGCTCCTCGCCAGCAGCCTCGAGCGCTTGTATCGCTGCGCGTTTTAGCTCATTGAGACTTTCGTAGCCGCTTTCCGACAGCTGGATTATTCGCACGTTGAATGAGTCACCGTACTTGTAATCGGCATACACATCGCAATTGCCCCTACCGAGAAACTGTATGGCCGCTCGATCAATTGCCTTTGCGCTTTGGCCTACGTAGTACAGATCTTTGGTTGCATTATGGACAATGAAGATGCCAGTAATTTCGCCTTGCTGTGTCAGGGCCTTTCGCTGAGACATAAACTCTTCGGCGCTCGCGGCGATTTGAGGATCATCTTCTAGGAGCGATTGGCGTAGCCCTAGTAGTTTCTCTTGTTGCCTTGATGCAGTAATAACAAGAAAGAGCCCGTCCACAAAAAAGAATAAGCCAAGGAGTAAGAAAGTAAAAGAAAGCGAGCCATATATGTTGGCACTCGATGGCAGAGCGGAAAAGAAACTGACAATTGCCAATACAAGCCCAGTAACGCTGATGACTTTTCCGATCGGGATGAGCCTCCTTGGAGGGGCCGATGCGACGGTTTTGATTTGATAGTAGTTCCTCATGTTATGACTCCAGTGATATAGGCAATTGGGTCCAAATGAAGCTTTATAAACGGTAGCATTTGGATTGCAATTATCTTATCGCTCTGGCAGATGGGGTGTAAGGCTCAACATCGGTAATGGATCGAGAGGCAGTCGAGCTGAACAAAATAGTGCCGTCGCAGCGATGGCTGATACGGCACCAATCTCTAAGAAATTGATTTAGTAGTAGGCTAAAGACTTCTGCAATAGCTGCATTCATCCCTCTCTGGTCTCACTTAAACGGGGCCTTAGCAGCGAAATGCGGCAGCCAGGAGCGTTGTTCCCAGAAGGAAAAGCGTTACGGAAGCGGCAATCCAGTCGCTGTCGGCGGTCTTGGGGAGTGTCGTTGCGGTCGTGCTGGTGGCTTTAGGCTTAGAGGACGCAGGCACTGTGATCTTGGTCACCGTCGTCTTGATCGTTATGTTTGTTTTGGGCGACGTGGCCGCAGGTTTCACCGTTGGATCCGTCGTCGGCCCCGCACCGGGCTGCCCTGCAGCAGGGCCGGCACTACCATCTGGTTTACCCTCCCCGCATCCAGGCACGTCGTCTCCATCGGTCTCCCCCGCCGGAGGCGTGGCGACATCGGGCTCAACCACCACATGCGGTACCACCGCACCGGAGGCATCCACCACGCCACTAGCACCAAAGGTCCCGCCAGCAGGCGCCACAAAGCGCGCAGACACAAGCGACCCGCCCAAGCACGCAACGCCGCCATCGGCGCCGGTCGCATTAAGCCACGAGGCATCGACAGAAAGCTGGCATCCAGCCGCGCCAGCACCAAGGCCCGCATCCTGCAGATACACACCGTAGGCGCGCACGCCCGCTCCGGACCCGGCGCCAGCGGCAACGACGTGTCCGCCGCCGCGCACGGCCATGTCGCCTGTGATCACGCCGGCAACCGCCTCGTTCGTAATATCGGCCCCGTTCGCCCGTGCATCGACGGTGCAGCCGTCCACCACGAGCGCCTGCGAGACGTGGATCCCGCACTGCGAGCCCGTCGCCGTCAGGGTCCCGGAACCGCGAAGCGTCAGGTTGCCCCACACCTCCATGCCGCACAGCGTGATGTCCGCATCGGGCGCATGTGACTCCGTCACGGAATTTTGCCCGGCAAGCGTCAGCACCAGGTCGCCGTCGGGATCGCGTCGAAAATGTTGGTGTAAGGGTGACGCCCCAGCGGCCGCTTAACGAAGAGCGGCCCTCGTCCTAGAATCTGAAATCACCACAACAACAGGTTCTAGGAAAGGACGAAGACCGCTATGGAAATCTTATCAGACCCGACGCCGGACATGCTCGCCATGCCCCGTTTCGACGACGGCGCCATCGACATGCAGGAGCTGCTCAGGCGTCTCGCCGAGCAGGTCGTGAACGCCGTGATGGACGCCGAGGCCGACCAGCTCTGCGGTGGCGGGGGGAACAGCCGAAACGGCTACCGCGAGAGGTCGCTCGCCACCTGCGTCGGCACGCTGACGCTGCGCATCCCCAAGCTGCGCTCCGGCAGCTTCTTCCCCGAGGACGTGCTCGAGCGCTACCAGCGCGTCGACCGCGCCCTCGTGGCCGCCGTGGCCGAGATGTACGCCACGGGCACCAGCACCCGCAAGGTGCAGAGGGTGGCCGAGAAGATGGGCGTCTCCAGACTCTCGAAGGACCAGGTGAGCGCCATCGCCTCGAGCCTGGACGCAGACATCGAGGACCTGTGCGCAAGGCCGCTCGGCGGCTCGCCGGTGCCCTACGTCTGGCTCGACGCGACCTACGTCAAGTGCCGCCGCGAGGGGCGCGTCGCCTCCACCGCCGTGGTCACCGCCATCGGCTGCGATGCGGGCGGCTGGAGGCGCGTCCTGGGCGTCGACGTGGTCGACACCGAGTCCTACGACTCGTGGCTCGCCTTCCTGCGGGCTATCCGCTCGCGCGGGGCGGCGGGCGTGCGGCTCGTCGTCTCGGACGCCCACCCGGGGCTCGTCCGGGCGCTCGGCGAGGTCTTCCAGGGCGCCGCGTGGCAGCGCTGCGCGGTCCACCTCATGCGCGACTGCATGCGCGAGGCCGGCTCCTGGCAGCTCAGGCGCCGCGTGGGCAGGATCGTGTCGCAGGTGTTCCGCGGGCGCGACGCCGCCACCGTGACGGCCATGTACCACGCGGCGTGCGACATGCTGGAGGGGTGCTGCCCCAGGGCGGCGGCGGTGCTGGAGGAGGCCGAGCCTGACGCGCTGGCCTACCTCGACTTCCCGCCGACCCACTGGAAGCGCCTGCGCACCAACAACGTGCAGGAGAGGACCAACCGGGAGATAAAGCGCAGGTCGCGCGTCGTGCAGGTGTTCCCCTCCACGGGCTCGCTGGTGCGGCTCGCGGGCGCGGTCATGTGCGAGCAGGACGAGATATGGCAGGAGTCCAGGTACTTCTCGGAGGTGAGGATGAACGAGCTCTACGATGACGGTCGCACTCGGGGAATCGACGGTCCCGTCGATTGGGCGCGGCTTGAGGCGGAGGCCAGGAAGATGCTCGAGTCCGGCCTCGAGCTTGCGGACAGGGTCGAGGCGGCATAGGATATCAACCGTATTCCAGATTCCAGGACGCCGGGCCGACTCGCTTCGGATGGGGCTCTACACCAACTTTCTCGACACTACCCTATCCGCGGCCGCAGCCCTCCTGCTGGGAGGAGAGACGGTTAAAGAGGGATGGGAATACGATAACCTCGCCAAGGATGCCGAGACCCAGATCGCAGACGGAATCGACTGGGCTATGCTCCGCAGCCGTAATCAGGATATCGCGGCATGGCTCAGGGTCGAGGGAACAGCCATCGACCTTCCCGTCGTAAACACGCGCAAGGGAGACCCCGCGGACTTCTATCTGAGCCACGATTTCGACCGCAACCCGTCGTTCGCGGGTTGCCCATACCTGGATGCAAGAAGCACAGCAGAAGGTGCGCACGCACTCGTATACGGACACCACATGGGGTTTACCGGTCAGATCTTCTCCCCTATTTTCGCGACCTACAGGCAAGCGGAATTCGACAAGATCGGCGAGATGTATTGGTTCACCCCCGATAAAGGACGGCAGGTTCTCAAACCTGTCATGGCGATGTCAGTCGACAAGAAATACCAGCCAATCCAGACGTTCGATTTCTCTTCCGCAGAGGAAGTACGGTCGTGGCTTTCGGATATGAAAAAAGATGCGACCGCCGTCAGCGATGACTGCGACGCCACGATTGCAAACGCAACCCGCGCAATCACACTCGTCACCTGCTCTTCGATGAATACGGGCGGTCGAGCGAGAACGCTTCTTATTTTCGCCCAGTAAGGGCGTAGTACACTTGTACCATAATACAGATATGGTATAATGATATTATACTTTTAGAAAGGAGCAAAAGAATGATCAAAAAAAAACGATCGCCCAAAGTTTGTTGCAGAAGCTATATATACGAACACCTTGGAAGGTAAAAGAGTTTCTGATTTCTTTCTTGAAGAAGCAAGCAGGTATTGCAACGATGAAATCGACCTTGCTGAATTTGATCGCCGCCTTTGCAAGCACTACGGCATTTCACCGTCTCAGCTAGATTTGTCCATGCAAGCAGACAGAACATATGATTTAACTGAAAAGTATATTAGATAACTCCAAAAATAGCGTTAAAAACAGCGCTATTGTGGTATAAGAACTGTAGATATAGGTACAGGTTCAGTTTTAGAAGGCGATACAATGGACAGCGATATTCCACCGATGCTTGGAATCTCACAAGTCAAGCGGGATTTCTCCCGCATCGCAAAAGACGTGGCGACGACTGGAAAGCCGGTCGTCGTCCTGAAGGGAAGCAAGCCGATCGTCCAGATCGTACCGCTCCCGAATTCATCCATCCAGGATGAAGCACCAAAGACAGCATAAGGAGGAAATGCAAATGGATGATATGAACATGAACAACGAGCCGCCCGTTTACGACAGCGGCGATATGAAACCGACAAACCCCATCCCTACCGAGGGTGAGAACGATGCCGGCCTCACCGAGGAACTTCCGGTGTATGGAGATACACCGACCGATGACCGAGACAAGCACAAGAAGATCATCGCGATCGCCGCAGGCGTCGTGCTCATCGCCGGTCTCGGTATCGCCGCATTCGCGTTGAGTTCCCATAAGACAGCGAACACTCAGCCGGCCGAGCAGGAGCAAACCGTCACACCGGTCAAGGACAACTCTGAGGAAAAGACGGACAATCTGTCGACTTCCGATATCGCCAAGCTATGCTCGACGCTCAAGCTGGACGATGCCGATCTGTCGATCGCTTCTGACCAGGTACGGGTCGATGCCAAAAGCGGCCGCGTACTCGTGACCCAGGTTTCCGAGGACGATGCAGCCAAGATGGTCGATTCGACCGCACGCCGATCCGCCGCCCTCGCTGCCGTACTCAACGGAAAGAAAATCAAGGGCGTCAGTGCCGTCGATGTGACGTGGGTTGCCACTGACAAGGACGGCAACATCAAGGTCGCCGTCGCATACGATGTCACAAAGGCACCGACCGGAGGATCAACGGTCGACATCATCAACGGATCCGGCGGACATGTGATCGCCGATGACATCTGGTCCACCGATGGCGTGCATGACCAGGGCTATGACCAGAATGCCGGTACCGTGAAGAAACCGGATGGGACCTCTATCTCGACTGGAACCAAGACCGAGGAGAAGAAAGAATCCGACGACAAGGACCAGAAGTCCGATGACTCCAAGAAGGAGGATAACAAGTCTTCCGATTCCTCGAAGTCGGACAACAAGGGCGATTCCTCCCAGTCCAAGCAGAATTCCGGCAATTCGCAGAGTTCCGGCAGTAACAATTCCTCTTCCAACGGCGGTAGCCAGAAGAAGTGGGTTGCCGAGCAGGGCCACTGGGAGACAGATTACAGCCAGGTCTGGGTACCGAATGTAGTGTATACGCGCCATGAACGTTGGATGTGCTCTGTATGCCATGCAACGTTTAACTCAGCAGCCGAAATGGACAATCATGTTATCTCTACCTACGGTGATGCACAACACCCTAATGGAGCTTCTGCAATCAATGATTCGTATACCACCTCTGAGGACCAGGGACATTATGAACAGCAGGCTACGGGACAGCATTGGGTTGTCGACGTCGCCGGTCACTGGGAGTAATGTACATCGTTCCTCTCCTCTTACATTCGGTAAATATATTATACCATAGTACTATGGCATTAGCCGTGAGAATTTACCGGTAAAAAGAAGGCTCTGTTAGACCAAGATTGACATACATATGTCATCACGGCGCCATATCGTTAGCCTCGTAGACCGCGGGGCAGCATGAACGCCGAGGACCTGGTAATCACCTTCAAGAGGGACATCGCGAGCCTCAGCAGGACCGAACGCCGCCGGCTCCGCCTACGAGGCCGAGCGCTCCCCGCGCTGCGGGTCCGCCGCGGTCGTGAAGAAGGGCAAATCAAAGAACGGCGAGCAGCGTTACCTCTGCCAGGATTGCGGCAGGACCTTCGGCATGGGCAGCGGGCACATCCTGGGGACGAGCAGGCTCCCGAAGGAGACCTGGATGGCCAATGCCGAGTGCTTCGTTCTCATGCTGCCCCTGCGCGAATGCGCGGGGCGCTGCCATGTCTGCCTCAAGACCGCCTACACCATGCGCCACAGGCTCATCGAGTGTCTCTCGGCCTACTCGCCCTCGTTCAAGACCGGGCGGGGCTGCGGCTGCGAGCTCGACGAGACCTACTTCCCCGAGTCGTTCAAGGGCAACCACACGAAGGGGTCATTTACGATGCCACGTCACTCCCGACATCGTGGCAAGCAGGTGCACAGGCGCGGACTGTCGCGCGAGCAGATCTGCGTCATGACCGGCGTGAACGACTCGAACGAGACGTTTCTCCAGGTCTCGGGACGAGGCATCCTGTCGAGGAAACGCGCCATGGACGTGCTGAGGGACCGCATCGCGTCCGCTTCCGTCGTAGCGACGGACAAGGCGTCCGCCTATGTCGACGTCCTCGCGGAGCTCGAGGTCGACGCACACACGGCCTACGATTCCAAGGACCCTTCCGAGGGGACCATCAACCGGATCAACACCGTCCATTCGCTCCTCGATACCTTCATGAAGCCGTTTAAGGGCGTGTCGACGAAGCACCTCGGCACCTACCTCGCTTGGTTCAAGTGGTGCCGGACCTTCATGGCGACCGATTCCGGCACCGCCGAGCGCACGGTCGCGCGACAGCTCGCCAACGGCGTGTGCAGGAGCCGCATCCATGATATGTTCAACGTCCTGCCGCCCTAAATGGACTACTGGACCGAAGCCGCCGCATAGAGACAGTAGAATGGTCGCATCGCGATATACGAGGAAAGGTGCAGCCATGCCGTCGAATATACCGGCCACGACGATCCGGATCGACCCGGAGGCCAAAAAGGAGGCCACGGCCATCCTGGACGAGCTCGGCCTGTCCATGTCCACCGCCGTCAACGCGTTCCTCAGGGCGCCCGTCCGGAAGGGCGGGTTGCCGTTCGAGATGAGGGTCAAGGCGCCGGTGCCCGACGGGAAGACGGCAAGATAGTCGGCAAATCGACTTGGGCGATGGGACCCTCACGATTGACCCGACAGATCTTGAGCACATCGCCCCCTTGCCGGATTCAAACCCGGCAAGGGGGCGATTATCTTGCAATTTCAAAAAGATGATTGGGGCAGAATGTCAATCATGGTCTAACAGAGCCTTTCTATTTGCCATTCATACCACCTAGTCTCGTTTAAACAGGTCGCGTGTATAGACCTTGTCCGCCACGTCCGCGAGCTCGTCGCTCCAGCGGTTGGCGACGATCACGTCGCAGCCGGCCTTGAAGGCCTCCAGGTCGTGCGTGACCTCGGAGCCGAAAAACTCCGGCGCGTCCAGCGTGGGCTCGTAGACCACCACGGGCACGCCCTTGGCTTTCACGCGCTTCATGACGCCCTGGATGGAGCTCGCGCGGAAGTTGTCGGAGTTGGACTTCATCGTCAGGCGGTACACGCCCACGACCGGCTTCTCCTTGCCGGCGTACACGCGGTCCCACACCATCTGCAGCACCTCGTCGGCGACGAAGTCCTTGCGGGTGCGGTTGGCCTCCACGATGGCCTCGATCAGGTTCTGGGGCACGTCCTTGTAGTTGGCCAGCAGCTGCTTGGTGTCCTTGGGCAGGCAGTAGCCGCCGTAGCCGAAGCTGGGGTTGTTGTAGTGGCTGCCGATGCGCGGCTCCAGGCAGACGCCGTCGATGACGTCGCGGGTGTTGAGGCCGCGGACCTCGCAGTAGGTGTCGAGCTCGTTGAAGTAGGCCACGCGCAGCGCCAGGTAGGTGTTGGCGAAGAGCTTGACGGCCTCGGCCTCGGTGGTACCCAGCACGAGCTCCGGGATGCCGATGGTTCCGTCGGCGTTCACGCGCTCCAGCTCGGCGGGGTTCGCCCCTTGGGCAAGCAGGCGTGCGAAGCGCTCGGCAGCCGCGACGGCGTCGGCGTCCTCCTTGGGCGCGCCCACCACGATGCGGCTGGGGTGCAGGTTGTCGTAGAGAGCCTTGCTCTCGCGCAGGAACTCCGGGCTGAAGAAGATCTTGCCGTCGCCCAGCCTCTCGCGCAGGCCCGCGGTGTAGCCGACGGGGATGGTCGACTTGATGACGATCCAGGCATCCGGGTTCACCGAGCGCACGGCGGCGATGGCGGCCTCGACGGAGCTCGTGTCGAAGAAATTCTTATCAGAGTCGTAGTTCGTCGGCGTGGCGATGACGGCGTAGTCGGCGCCCGTGTATGCCTCCGCAGCGTCGACGGTGGCATGCAGGTCGAGCTCGCGCTCCCCCGCCTTGGCCTCCGCTAGGAAACGCTCGATCTCATTGTCCTGGATGGGTGACTCGTAGTTGTTGATCTTCTCGACCTTCTCGGCCACGATGTCCAGCGCGTGGACCTCATTGTGCTGTGAGAGAAGGACAGCGAGGGATAATCCTACATAGCCAGTACCGGCAATAGCGATCTTCATTTTATTCTCCGATCCAGATTGTTACGTGCGTTCACGATCAACAGGCGCCATTACCACTAATGACTTCAATTACTGTTAGAGCGATAATTTTCAAATCAGTGCCAACGCTTCGAGTGGAGATATATTCCAAATCTCTCCGCAACATGCCATCGAAATCCGTATCGCTTCGATCAGTCACCTGCCACCAACCTGTAATTCCGGGCTTTACTACTAGGCGCTGCAAGTCATTCTCCGTGTACTCCGCCACCTCATTGGGCAGCGGCGGCCTGGGGCCAACCACAGACATCTGGCCCAGGAACACGTTCAGGAACTGCGGGAACTCGTCGATTGAGTGCTTGCGGATGAACCTGCCGATCTTGGTGACGCGGGGGTCTTCCCTCATCTTGAACATGGCGCCGGCGATCTCGTTCTGCTCCCTGAGCTCGGCGAGGCGCTCGTCGGCGTCCTTGTACATGGATCGGAACTTCCACATGCGGAAGGTTGACAGGCTGCCGTCACGGTGGGTCTGGCCCACGCGGATCTGGCTGTAGAACGGGTTGCCCTCGCTCTCAAGGCGGATGGCCGCGGCGAGCACAAGGCTGGGTACGGCGATGACAGCCAGCACGCAGCCGCTGAACACGATGTCGAACGCGCGCTTGACGGTGCGGTAGGCAAGGCGCGAGCAATCCCAGTCCATAATGGATTGCATGGCCCTGTAGCGGCCGGCGCCCTCACGCCGGTCCATGGCCTGTGCAATCAGTGCCGCCCCCGCGGGCGCATCCGTTGTATATTGAGTTTTATCCGATACGTTCTCTTCCAACACTTCGTCCCCGGGTCGGGGATCCCCCCCCGTTCTGAGTAGCGACCGTCTGCAGCTAGGCGATCGCCTTTTTAAGGTTTCGCATGACGCGTTGCTCGTTGGAAAGCACTGCAAGGCCAACGCGCGTAGTTACGCGTCGGCCGCATAGGTCGAGCTCCAGATAAGCAGTGCTCTTGCGTCTGTTAATGGTTTTGATAAGGCCTTCGTGGCCCAACAGCGGACCAGCCGTAACTACGACCTGGTCGCCGTCTTTTAGGGCCTCGCTCATGGGCACCACGCGGTCTCCCCTATTGGTAAAACTGCCAATGAGCTGGGTCTCTTCTTTTGCCAACGGCACAAACTGACCGTCCTGGGAAAGCACCCGGGCAAAGTCATCCATGCGCAGCAGGTACTGTTGCACGGTCCGAGGATCTGCCGTATCGCAGATAAGATAACCGGGAAAAAGCGGCTTAGTCGTGCTGACCCATTCGCCGTGCACCTTGATCTCGGTTTGGTATTGGGGATAAAAGAGCTCTTGCATGGCGCTCGCCGGCACCATGCGCTCGATGCGCTCGCGCATTACATCTTCGCGACCGTTAATGACCTGAATCACATACCACACGAGCACCACCCCCTTGCTGTCTTACGTGTGGCTCACGGGGTTTTGGTATGGCTTCGCCAGTGCGCTTGTGCGCGAAGGCGCTCCATATTCAAACCCTGAGCCCAGTCAGACAAGCACGTGGCTCTGCCCCACCGTGAACGGTATATACAAAAGCAGCGCTGAGGTTGTTGGCATGTATCGCAAATACACCAACGACCTCAGCTGGCTGCGTGAGATCCAGTCAAGCGAATTCGAAACTGGACCGCACGCAAACAGCTGAAAGACTGCTTCACTTTGGCATACAAGCTATTAATGCATCTTAGAATTAAAGCAATGCAAATTAATAACGTCGCATGACTTCTTTATTGGAGCTCGTGGTGTTTCTGGCACCGCCGTTACGGCCGGATGCTGATCGACCCTGCGCTTTTTGGCTTGCTGGAGCCGCGAGCACAGTTGAACTCATGTAACGCTAAGTATCCTAGCACAAGCTGGTAACGAAACTGATTTGGCTTGTGGTGGACAACATATCGTTCATTTAACGTGTTCAAGGGTGTTGTTTTGGAATGTTGTTCACATTGATGCAGGTTATTGAGGTATTGGCGGTGATTAGGGGCGTTCCTGAAGCCCAAATGGAACGGCGATCTACACTGATAATCGCGTTTGTCTAACAAACTATGTACAGACATGGGAAATAAATTGTGCAACTTTTTGTTGGCATAGGTGGGGTTTGTGGCGCGTAGTGTTTTGGCATGAAAAAAGGCCTTCGGAATTCCGAAGGCCTTTACATTCACGATGGTGGAGACGAGGGGGATCGAACCCCTGACCTCTTGACTGCCAGTCAAGCGCTCTCCCAGCTGAGCTACGCCCCCGTGACGAGGAGATACTATAGGGGAAGATTCTTAGTTGTGCAAGAAGTTTTTTGCAATTGATCCTCGCACTTACGGGTTTTCCTGGGACGGGGCAAAAATAATCACTCTACGAGCGATTATTTATATCCGCCGTCCCGATAAAACCCTGATGCAGCAAATACGCTATTGCAGTACCGGTGTGGACTTCGATCTTTGCAGTAGATCTTACTATGTTGCTAATGCCTGTGTCGGCCAACAAACCCAGGGGGCTGTGATCTAGTTCCCACTCTAGGCCGTGCTCGCTAACCTCGGTATTGGGGGCTATGGCGATGATAGAAAACGTCTTGCCTTCGGCACCTTCGATGGCCCAGGATTCGCCTCCGTGCAGGATACGGGCCGTGATCTCGTCTTCGGCAATCCAGACTGGGGCGCCCTTGTAGCCCGCGAGCAGGCCCAGTACGGAAAGCGCCATGTCCGGACGGCCGCCCGTGACGCAGGTCGCAACCACTTCGGCACCCGGCCAGCGACGGCGGACGGAATCGAGTGCCAGCGCCAGATCCGTGTAGTCCTTGTACGGGTCGTGGCGCTCAACTTCAAAGTCGGTGGCGGCATCGACCAACGCACGACCCGCATCACTCACCGTGTCGGCATCCCCCACATACACGTCGCAGCCCAGGCCGGCACTCAGTAGCGCGTCGAGTCCACGGTCCACGGCGACAACGTAATCGCACTCCTTCGCTAGCCTACGCAACAGATCAGCGCTCGCCACCACGGGCGAGCCGCAGACTACAAGTACTTTGCAAGCCACAGCCCTCGCCTATCCCTCAAACGAAAGAACGCGGGCCAGATCCAGCTCCTCGTAGCTGTCGATAAAGATATCGCAGTTGGCGCGTACGTCGTCGCGCTTCATGCGGCCATGCGGGTCATAGATGCCCACACGCTTAAAGCCGGCGGTGCCAGAGCTCTTAAGGCCAAAGACGGCGTCCTCAAACACCCATGCGCACTCAAACTTGTGCCCATGACGCTCCTCCAGACGGCACAGCGCCAGCTCGTATACGTCGGGGAACTGCTTGGAACGACCTGCCTCGCCCGTGGTGGTCACAAACTCCATGTAGGCGTCGAGCCCGGCGCCAGCGAGCGCAGACTGCACCAGCTCGGCCGGCGTGGACGTAGCCACGCACATGGCAATGCCTGCCGCCTTCGCCTGCTCCAAAAACGCCAGGAGCCCCTCGCGCGGCGGCACCTTGGAGTAGCCATCGATCAGGATGTCGCTAAGCTCGCGATACAGCTCCTCGCCATTCGCGCCAATGCCCCACGTGTCGTGGTAGGCCTGGCACTCGTCCTCGAGCGACAAATGCTCAAACTGGGCAAAATCGTCGACCGTCACGTCGACACCGTGGCGGTGCAATAACTCGGGCTGGGCATAGGCCCAAACGGGCGTGCTATTTACCAGCGTGCCGTCGCAATCGAAAACAAAAGCAACCTTGGGAGCGGCGGTATGGGACATAAACGAACCTTTCGATATCAAATGGTAAACATCCTGCTAAAAACGTTTTACCAAACGTCAGCCAAACAATTTTGAAACCCAAATTGGTAAAACTGTCAAGAGTTTTACCACGTCAAATCTGCCAGTGGTATAAACATGTCGCTTACCGATTAAACGCCCCCGCAAATCCGCTTTCGTCCATAAAACTAACGCACAGGTGTTATCGTAGTTTCTGCCGAAAGTTCCACCGAGCACGCGAGGTGGAACGAATCACAGAAACTTCGCCGTCCCTTCGATTCGTGCAGCCTTGGACCTTTCGCATCTAGTCACCAAGGCAACACGCTGCCGCGTCATGATGGGATCAAACGTGAGCGATACAAAGCTAAAGCCAGCAACCAAAAAGCCCGCAACCCGCAAACCGGCTCCGCACACACCGGAGCTCTCCAAGGACGATGTCTACCTGTTTGGCATTGGAATGTGGGAGCGCAGCTGGGAAAAGATGGGCGCGCATCCCGACACGCAGCAGCGCACGCGCGGCTGGCGCTTTTGCGTTTGGGCGCCCGACGTAAAGAGTGTCCATGTCATTGGTGAATTTAACGACTGGGATGAGCAGGCCAACCCGCTGGTGCCCGTGCATACGAGCGCTATTTGGGAAGGCTTTATTCCTGGCGCCGAGCAGGGTCAGCTCTATAAATATCTTATTGAGACCAACGAGGGTGAAAAGCTCTACAAGGCCGATCCGTATGCCTTTAAGGCCGAGTGCCCTCCGGGTACCGCGAGCGTGCTGTGGACCCTCGATGGCTACAAGTGGAACGACGCCGCGTGGCTCAAGCGCCGCGCCAGCCACAACCACATGTCGCAGCCGCTCAACATCTACGAGGTGCATATTGGCTCGTGGAAGCGCCACGGCGACACGCCACAGGGCGAGCCCGACGAGTACGGCAACTACCCCGGCCCCATGGATCCTTTCCCCGCGCAGCGCGGCGAGTTCTACACCTACGACGACTTGTCGGTGGAGCTCGTGGACTACGTGCGCGACATGGGCTACACGCATATCGAGGTCATGCCGCTCATGGAGCACCCCTTCGATGGCTCCTGGGGCTACCAGACGACCGGCTACTATGCCGCCACGTCGCGCTACGGCAACCCGCAGCAGCTCATGCACTTTATCGATGCGTGTCACGAGGCGGGCATCGGCGTGATCATGGACTGGGTGCCCGGCGGCTTTTGTGCCGACTCCCACGGCCTTGCCACCTTTAACGGCCACATGCTGTTTGAGCACGAGATTCACCCCAACTGGGGCACGCACAAGTTTGACTTCGCTCGCGGCGAGGTCCGCTCCTTCCTGGTCTCCAACGTGCTGTACTGGCTCGAGAACTTCCACGTTGACGGCATTCGCATGGACGGCGTGTCCAGTATGCTGTACCTCAACTTTGGCATCGACGATCCCGGCCAAAAGAAGTTCAACAAGTACGGTACTGAGGAGGACCTGGACGCCAGCGCGTTTATCCGCCAGGTCAACTGCGCCGTGGAGGCCCACTTCCCCGACGTGATGATGATGGCCGAAGAGTCAACCGCGTGGCCGCTCGTGACCTACCCGCCGCAGGACGGCGGCCTGGGCTTCCACTACAAGTGGGACATGGGCTGGATGAACGACACCCTGCACTACATGCAGACCGATTTTCCGTGGCGCCCCGGCAACCACGGGCTGCTCACGTTCTCCATCATGTACGCCTTTACCGAGAACTTCATTTGCCCGCTCAGCCACGACGAGGTCGTGCACGGCAAGTGCTCGCTCATCGGCCGTATGCCGGGCGACTGGTGGCGCCAGTTTGCCGGCCTGCGCACGCTGGCTTTCTACCAGATGACGCATCCCGGTGCCAAGCTCAACTTCATGGGTAACGAGATCGGCCAGTTTATCGAGTGGCGCTACTACGAGTCCATCCAGTGGTTCCTGACCGAGGAGTATGAGACCCACCGTCATCATCAGGCGTTTATCAAGGCGCTCAACCACCTGTACACTGCCGAGCCTGCCCTGTACGAGCGCGGCTACACCGACGACGGCTTTACCTGGATCGACGCGGACAACTCCAAGCAGTCCATCGTGAGCTTTGTGCGTCAGGGCGAGGACGTCGATGACGACCTGGTGATCCTGATTAACTTTGACCCGGCGAGCTACGAGAGCTTCCGCGTAGGCGTGCCGCGTGAGGGTGACTGGGAGGTCATCTTCGATTCCGACCGTCCCGAGTTTGGCGGTAGCGGATACGCCGGCGAGGAGCCCTACACCTGCTCGAGCGAGCCCTATCCCTGGAACGGGCAGATGGACTCCATCGAGATCAAGGTGCCTGGCCTGGCAGGCGTGGTCCTTAAGCGCCGCGGTCCCAGCAGCTATAAGCCGCCCGTGGTTGAGGAGCCCAAGAAGGCGACGCGCAAACGTGCGTCCTCGGTGAAGCCCAAGGCCGCGGCTGCCAAGAAGACTCCGGCCAAGGCGAAGGCTGCCAAGCCCGCTGCCAAGGCTTCGACCAAATCCACGACGGCCAAGAAGGCAGCCACCAAAAAGGCCACTACCAAGGCCAAGGCAGCTGCTGTTAAGGCTCCTGCCAAGAAAGCGTAACAAAGGCGTTACCACTGCACTTACCCGCCCCGGCGGGGCGTAGGATACATGTCATAACCGTTCCGGGAGAAACATCCCCGGGGGAAAGGAACGTATGAATAAGATCTTCGACAACAAGCAGGAGTTTACCGAGCTCTATCGCGATGCCGTCATGAGCATCAGCGGCAAGAGCGTCGAGGCCGCCAGCGACCTCGACCGTTTTAACGCCCTGGCCAAGCTCGTGGCCGAGAAGGCACGCACCGTTGCCACCAAGAGCGACGCCCGCGCCACCGCCGAGGGCAAGAAGCGCGTGTACTACTTCTCGATCGAGTTTTTGATCGGCCGCCTGCTCGACAACTACCTGCTCAACTTTGGCGTGCGCGACATGGTCGCGGAGGCGCTCGACGACATGGGCTTCGACCTTTCCGTCATCGAGAACCAGGAGCCCGATCCGGCACTGGGCAACGGTGGCCTGGGCCGTCTGGCCGCGTGCTTCCTGGATTCCATGGCAGCCGAGGGCATTGCCGGTTACGGCAACGGCATGCGCTACCGCTACGGCCTGTTTAAGCAGGAAATCGTTAACGGCAGCCAGGTCGAGGCCACCGACGAGTGGCTCACCCACGGCTATCCCTGGGAGGTCCGTCGTCAGGACAAGGCCGTGACCATTAAGTTTGGTGGCCACGTCGAGGGCTTTGAGGAGAACGGCCGCACGTTCTATCGCACGGTGGACACGCAGGATATCCTGGCCGTCCCCTACGACATCCCCGTGGTGGGCTATGCCGGCGAGACCGTCAACAAGCTGCGCGTCTGGGCCGCCGAGCCGGTCGAGGAGCACTTCGATCTGGAGGCCTTCAACCGCGGCGACTATGCCCTGGCCGATGCTGAGCGCGCCGAGGCCGAGGCCATCAGCGCCATCCTCTACCCCAATGATGCCGGCGAGCACGGCCGTCTGCTGCGCCTGAAGCAGGAGTACCTGTTTGTCTCGGCTGGTATCTACAGCCTGCTCGACACCTTTGAGAAGGAGCACGGCGCAAACTGGGAGCTGCTGCCACAGTTTGTGGCCATCCATACCAATGACACCCACCCCGCCATGTGCGGCCCCGAGCTCATGCGTATCCTCATCGACGAGAAGAAGCTCGAGTGGGACGACGCCTGGAACATCGTGACGCAGGTCGTGAGCTACACCAACCACACCATCCTGCCCGAGGCTCTGGAGAAGTGGCCCATCGGCACGTTCTCCAAGCTCCTCCCCCGCGTGTACCAGATCATCGACGAGATCAGCCGTCGTTGGCACGAGTCGTTCGACACCACGCAGGAGGGCTGGCAGGAGCGTCTGCGCCAGACCGCCATTCTGTGGGACGGCGAGATTCGCATGGCCAACCTGTCTGTGATCTGCAGCCATAGCGTCAACGGCGTGGCCAAGATCCACTCCGACATCATCAAGAACATCGTGCTCAAGGACTTCTATGCCCTGACGCCCGAGAAGTTCAACAACAAGACCAACGGCATCTCGCACCGTCGCTTCTTTGCCGAGGCCAACCCCACCTATGCCAAGCTCGTGACCGAGGCCATTGGCGATGGCTGGCTGAAGGACGCCTTTGAGCTGGAAAAGCTCAAAGAGTTCCAGAACGACACCGAGTTCCTGAAGGCCGTGGGTGCCTCCAAGCGCGCCAACAAGGAGCGCCTGGCCGCCTACGTTAAGGCCGAGACCGGTCTGGTCATCGACCCCAACACCGTCTTCGATGTCCAGGTGAAGCGCTTCCACGCCTACAAGCGCCAGCTCATGAACATCATGAAGGTGATGGACATCTACAACCGTCGCATCGCCGATCCCAACTTCCACGTGACGCCGACGACGTTCATCTTTAGCGGCAAGGCCGCCTCGAGCTACACCTTTGCCAAGGAGACCATCCGCCTCATTAACTCCGTTGCCGACGTCATCAACAACGACCCGCGCGTCAACGAGGTCATGAAGGTCTGCTTTATCCCCAACTTCCGCGTGAGCAACGCCCAGCTCATCTACCCTGCCGCCGAGATCTCGGAGCAGATCTCCACGGCCGGTAAGGAGGCCTCGGGCACGTCCAACATGAAGCTCATGATGAACGGCGCCATTACGCTGGGCACCCTCGACGGCGCCAACATCGAGATTGCCGACCTGGCCGGCCGCGAGAACGAGGCCATCTTTGGCCTAACCGCTCCCGAGGTCGAGCAGCTCTGGGCATCCAACAGCTACTTTGCGTGGGATACCCTCAACGGCGACCGCGAGCGTCTGGGCCGAGTGATGGACGAGCTCAAGGACAACACCTTTGCGGGTCTTTCGGGCAACTTCGAGAGCATCTACAACGAGCTCATGAACAACAACGACCCTGACCTGGTCATGGCCGACTTCCGCAGCTACGTGGATGCATGGGAAAAGCTCACCGGCAGCTACGGCGACCAGGAGACCTGGAACCGCAAGGCCCTGCTCAACACCGCCTCGAGCGGCTGGTTCTCGAGCGACCGCACCATTCGCGAGTACCGCGACGAGATCTGGCACGCGTAAAGGCGCGCGAGCTCCCCTATGCCAGCACGGCATTACTCGACGGGCGCGACCGAGCGCCGCGCCCGTCGCTAATGGGTTTAGGAACATCGATGACAGAAGGAGAAATCGATGAGTAAGAAAGAATGCATCGCGATGCTCCTCGCAGGAGGACAGGGCAGCCGATTGGGGGCACTCACCCAAAAGATCGCTAAGCCGGCGGTTAGCTTTGGTGGCAAGTTCCGCATTATCGACTTTTCGCTCTCCAACTGCTCCAACTCGGGCATCGACACGGTGGGCGTTCTGACGCAGTATCGCCCCTACCTGCTGCATGCCTACGTGGGCTCCGGCGAGGCGTGGGACCTGGACAGCCGCGACGGCGGCGTGTCGATCCTGCCGCCGTACGAGACGCAGACCGGCGGCGCCTGGTATGCGGGCACGGCCGACGCCATCACGCAGAACCTCGACTACATCAAGGCCAATGACCCCAAGTACGTCCTGATTCTTTCGGGCGATCACCTGTATCGCATGGACTACCGCAAGATGCTCAAGACGCACATTGAGAACAACGCCGACCTCACGGTGAGCGTTATGCCCGTGCCGTGGGAGGAGGCCAGCCGCTTTGGTATCCTGACCACCGACCCCGAGGACGGCCGCATCACCAAGTTCACCGAGAAGCCCGATAAGCCCGATTCAAACCTCGCGTCCATGGGCATCTACATCTTCTCGGCCGACGTGCTGATCGAGGCGCTCGAGGAGGACGCTCTGGACCAGCGCTCGAGCCACGACTTTGGCAAGGACATCATCCCCAAGCTGCTCGGCGAGGGCAAGCGCCTGTACAGCTACGAGTTCCACGGCTTTTGGAAGGACGTCGGCACCATCGCCAGCTTCCACGAGACCTCGATGGACCTGCTGGGCAACAACCCAGAGTTCGATCTGTTCGACAAGCACTTCCCCATCATGTCCAACATCACCACGCGTCCGCCGCACTACATCGGCCCTGACGGCCGCCTGGACGACTGCCTGGTCTCCAACGGCTGCAAGATCTACGGCACCGCTCGCCACTCGATCCTTTCGACCGATGTCATCATCGAGGAGCGCGCCGTGGTCGAGGACTCCGTGCTACTGCCGGGTGCACACGTTAAGAGCGGCGCGCACATCTGCCGCGCTATTTTGGGCGAGAACTCCACGGTCGAAGAGGGCGTGAAGCTCGGCTCTGTCGATACCACCAAGGATACGGCCGTCGTTGGAAATGACGTCGTTATCGGGAAGGGGGAATGATCCGATGATCAATCGCAAGGCCATCGGTTATATCACCGCTAACTACTCTTCGACCTACGGCAGCGTGCTGCTCAAGGATCGCCCCATCGCGTCCGTTCCGTTTTTGGGCCGCTACCGCCTGATCGACTTCCCGCTGTCCAACATGATGAATGCCGGCATTAAGACCGTCGGCGTCGTCATGCCGGGCAACTATCGCTCGCTGATCGACCATGTGGGCTCGGGCAAAGACTGGGGCCTGGACCGCAAGAAGGGCGGCCTGTTCATGGTGCCCGGTAACGCGTATGGCACCACCAAGGGCGGCATGCGCTTCTTGCTGCGCGACATCATCTCCAACAAGACGCTGTTCCAGCGCTCGGACAAGCCCTATGTCGTGATGATGGGCACCAACATCATCTTTAACATGGACCTCAACACCATCATCGACGCGCACGAGAACTCCGGTGCCCAGATGACCGTGGTGTACTGCAAGGCCACGCGCAACGTAGATGACGAGACCAAGCTGCAGATCAACGAGAACGGCCGTCTGACGGGCGTCAGCGCCGGCGTCGTGTATGGCGACAACGCGTCCATGGACTGCTGCATCGTCAACCGCGAGACGCTGCTCGAGATCATCGACCACTACCAGGCCGCCGACTATCTGGACCTGCTCGAGGCACTACAGGGCGACTTTGGCAACATCGACGTGTGCAGCTACGAGTACAAGGGCGAGGTCGTGGGCGTGTTTAGCGAGAAGTCGCTGTACCGCCGCAGCATGGACCTGCTCGACCAGACCGTGGCCGACCATCTCTTCGATCCCGAGCGCCCGATTCTGACCAAGGCCCACGACGTGCCGCCTTCGCGCTACGCGACCGGCAGCCACGCCTGCAACTCGATCATCTCGGCCGGCTGCATCATCAAGGGCACCGTGCGCAACTCGATCCTGTCGCGTGGCGTTGTGGTTGAGGAAGGCGCCTCCGTGACCAACTCGATCATCAACCAGAGCTGCATCATCAAGAGCGGCGCCCGTGTTGAGAACGCTATCCTGGACAAGAACAACGTGGTTCCCATCAACACCGAGCTTCGCGGCACGCCCGAGAACATCCTGGTGTTGGGCAAGGCTCCGTTAACTTCCGATACCACGATCGTGCGTTAACGTTGGTACCGCAACATCGCACGTAACATGCAGAATAGCCGCCCGGTTCGCGCCAGGCGGCTATTCTCGAATAACAACATGGGAGACAATATGGCTGATTCCAGCAAAAAGATGCAGATCGTGTTTGCCTCGGCCGAGTGCGCGCCGTTTGTGAAGACCGGTGGCCTGGGCGACGTGGCGGGTTCGCTGCCAGCGGCGCTTGTGCGCGCCGGCGCCGAAGTCATCGTCATGGTGCCCAAGTACGCCACCATCAAGGACGAGTACAAGGCGCAGATGGAGCACTTCTCCGACTTTTACGTGAGCCTGGGTTGGCGCAACGAGTACTGCGGGCTCGAGAAGCTCGAGCACGACGGCGTCACCTATATGTTTATCGACAACGAGCGCTACTTTGCGCGCGACTATCCGTACGGCTTCTTTGACGACGGCGAGCGTTTTGCGTTCTTCTCCAAGGCCATCACCGAGAGCCTGCAGCACCTGCCGGCCGGCTTTGAGTGCGACATCCTGCACTGCAACGACTGGCAGACGGCGCTGGCGCCCGTGTTTTTGCGCGAGTTCTACCAGGGCCTGCCGCTGTACGACCGCGTCAAGACCGTGTTCTCGATCCACAACGTGGCGTTCCAGGGCCAGTTTAGCGACACCGTGATGGAGGACATCCTGGGCGTGGCGCATATTCCGGCGGCCGCCTCGCAGCTGCGTTGCGACGCCTGCAGCATCAACTACATGCTGGGCGCCCTGCGCTATGCCGACGCCATCACTACGGTAAGCCCCACCTATGCCAACGAGATCCAGACGCCCGAATTTGGCGAGGGCCTGGACGGCGTTCTGCGCGAGCGCTCCTATGCACTACAGGGCATTTTGAATGGCATTGACGTCGCGGGCTTTGACCCTGCGACCGACAAGCGCATTGCCGCCAACTACACCGTCGAGGACCGTTCCGGCAAGGCCGTGTGCAAGGCCAAGCTGCAGGAAGAGCTAGGGCTCGAGGTTCGCGACGATCGTCCGCTTATGGTCATGGTCACGCGCCTGACGCGCCAGAAGGGCATGGACCTGGTCATGTACGCGCTCGACCGCATCCTGGCCGGCGGCGTGCAGGTGGCGGTGCTGGGCACCGGCGACCGCGACTACGAGGACGGTCTACGCTACTTCCAGGACAAGTACCCCGGCACCATGGCCGCACGCATCGAGTTCGATCCGGCGCTGTCGCAGCGCATGTATGCTGCCGCCGACATGTTCCTGATGCCTTCGAAGTTTGAGCCCTGCGGCCTGTCGCAGATCATCGCCATGCGCTACGGTACCCTGCCCATCGTGCGCGAGACCGGCGGCCTGAAGGACACCGTGATCCCGTACAACGAGTTTACCGGCGAGGGCACGGGCTTCTCGTTTAGCAACTTTAACGGCGACGAGATGGGCGATGCGGTATTCCGCGCGGCGCGTCTGTTCTGGGATAACCGCGACGCATGGAACCAGCTGGTCACGCAGGCCATGAGCCAGGACTTTAGCTGGACGCGCTCGGCCGATAAGTATCTGGACCTGTACTTCTTTATGCACCCGGAGATTGAGCGCCCGGCGGCTGTTGTCGACGAGCCTGAGGCTGTTGCTGAGCCGGTGGCCGCTGAGGCCGAGCCTGCGGCGCCCCTTAATGAGCCCGCTGCCGCTGATGTGCCCAAAGCCGAGGAGAAGCCGGTTGAGCCTGAGCCCGCAAAGGCCGAGCCTGAGGTGAAGGCTGAGGTTGTTCCTAAGGCAGAGGCCGAGGTCAAGCCCGCTGCAAAGCCCGCAGCTAAGAAGACTACGACTCGTAAGACGACGGCCAAGAAGGCTACGACAACCAAGGCTGCCGCAGCAAAGACGACTGCTGCCAAGGCAACGACCACGCGCAAGCGCACGACCGCCGCTGCCAAGAAGGCCGCCGAAGCCGAGGGTGCTCCTGAGGTAAAGGCCGAGGTCGCCGAGGCCAAGCCGGCCGCCAAGGCTCCGGCAAAGACCGCTGCCAAGAAGACGACCACGAAAGCAGCCACGACCAAGGCAGCCGCAAAGCCGGCCGCCAAGACCACCACGCGCAAGCGCTCTACGACGAAGGCCAAAAAGGACACAACCAAGACAGCCACTCCCAAGGCAGAGGCCAAGGTCGAGGAAAAGCCTGCAGTAAAGGCTGAGCCGGCTCCGAAGGCCGCCGAGGTCAAGGCCGAGACCAAGGCTACCCGGAAGGCAGAGGCTAAGCCCGAGCCTGCCAAGGAGACCCCGGTCTCCCCCGCCGCTCCGGCAGAGAAAAAGGCCCCGTCCAAGAAGACGTCCGTCCGCAAGGCAACGGCCACCCGCAAGCGCCGCTAATCCGGACGATTAAAACTTAATCCTCAACGCAAAAGAGGGCGCCCCCACCAGGCGCCCTCTTCTTGGTTGAACTTCTGCATTAATAAGAGGCCGGTTTACTACGACAAAATGGCTCCAGCTGACCACGGCAAGTAATCTACGAAATTGGCAACGCTTTTACCTGCGGTTTTAATATCACCAAAATGCCTGTGGTTGAGATCATTCAATTCGTCGTAGTAAACCGAAGTACTTTTGTTTGGCTACAAACAGTATCGGTATAGGCGATTATGAATATCGCTATAATTTGGATGGTAAAACGATTTTCTAGGACAACCGTTCGCCGATGGTAAACGGATGTTGTTTATACAGCCTGTGTACAACAGATATACTTACATCCTGTGCGTAAAGCCCATGGCCAGCAGGCCATGATTCTATCGAACTGGACCGTACTATGAGATTGATACACAACAGCCGTCTGCCGCAGTTTCGCACTCCGTTTGGCGCTGTGACCACAGGAACTACCCTTTCGCTCTCCGTGATTCTGGAGGATGCCGATCCCGCGCAGGCAACGCTTACGCTGCGCACCTGGGTCGATGAGATCGGTGAGTCTCGGTATCCCATGACGCACGAGGGCGACGGCATATTTACTGTAGAGCTTGAGTGCACCGAGCCCTGTCTTATCTGGTACAGCTTTATCTGCAATATCGAAGGCCAGCCCGAGGTCCGCTTGGGTGCACCGCAAGGACGTACCGGCGGCGAAGGCGTAACCTACGACTACGCCGAGGTGCCGTCATTCCAGGTCACCGTTTACAAACACCGTGAAGTTCGACCCGAGTGGTACGAGCGCGGTATGGTCTACCAGATCTTCCCCGATCGCTATGCCCGCGACGAGCACTGGCGCGAGCGCACGCTGGCCGAGGTCGAAAAACCGCGTAAGGGCATTCAGCGCCGCATGGTCGAGGACTGGAATGAGCCGCCTGTGTACGAGCGCGCCGAGGACGGCTCCATCAAGACCTGGGACTTCTACGGCGGATCGCTCAAGGGTATCCAGGAAGACCTGCCTCGCATCGCCGAGCTGGGCTTTACAGCCATCTACCTCAACCCCATTTTTGAAGCCGCGAGCAACCACCGCTACGACACCGCCGATTACACCAAGATCGATCCGATTCTGGGCACCGAGCAGGACTTTACTGAGCTGTGCGAGGCGGCCGAGAAGCTGGGCATTTCCATCATTCTGGACGGTGCGTTCAACCACACGGGCGACGATTCGATCTACTTCAACCGCTACGGCAACTACCCCGGCGTGGGCGCGTGGCAGAGCGAGGATTCGCCGTGGCGCGATGCGTTTTATTTCCACGAGGACGGCTCGTATGACTGCTGGTGGGGCGTGGGCAATATGCCCGCCATCAATGAGAGTTCCGAGCTGGTGCGCGAGCGGATCCTGGGCAAGTACGGTATCATACGCAAATGGCTGCGCGCTGGAGCCCATGGCTGGCGCCTGGATGTGGCCGACGAGCTTTCCGATGACTTCTTGGCCGAAATCAAGAAGGCCGTGCTCGCCGAAAAGCCCGATGCTCTGTTGCTCGGCGAAGTCTGGGAAGACGCCTCCAACAAGATCAGCTACGGCCATCTGCGTCGCTATCTGCAAGGCTCCGAGCTCGACTCAGCCATGGATTACCCCTTCCGCGACATGGTCATCGGCTTTTTGATGGGCTACAAAAACGCCTACCAAGCTGCCGAGGATATCGAGACCTTACGCGAGAACTATCCGCGTGAGGCCCTGTCTTGCGCACTTAATCTGCTTTCGAGCCACGACCGTCCTCGCATCATCTCGGTGCTCGGCGGCGGCCCTGACGAGTCACAGCTGCCTGAATGCGAGCGAAGCAAATGGCGTCTGGACGAGAACGCGATGGGCCTGGCCAAGAGCCGTTTTTGGCTCGCGACGCTCATGCAGATGACCTTCCCGGGCGTTCCCTCAATCTATTACGGTGACGAGTACGGCTTGGAGGGACTCACCGATCCGGGCAATCGCCGCACCATGCCGACCAAGGAAAACCTGCACGACTTCGATACGTTCGCGATCGTCAAAAACGCATCTGCTGTGCGCCGCGCGCTGCCGTTTATGATCGACGGTGAGATCAAGGCCTTCGCGCTCAATGACGAGGTGCTGGCCTACAACCGTACCGGTAAAGACGGCGAGTCCGCGACCGTCATCATCAACCGCAGCCTGCGCAATTCACACCGGGTGACGATTCCGGCGCTCGGCGAATGCGCGAGCGATGTGATCAGCGGTCACGAGTGCGAGATCCACAACGGAACGGTCACGCTCGACCTGTACCCGCTGGGCTCGTCGATCATCTATCACCATGCCGAGCAGCGCCTGCAGGAGCCGCTCGATCACGGTGCGGGTGTTGTGTGCCATATCACATCGGTGCCGACCGACGACGGCAAGCCGGGTACGATCGGCGCGCCCACGCGTCGTTTTATCGACCATCTGGCCGCCATGGGCATGCGCTACTGGCAGGTTCTCCCCGTCAACCCCACGGACTTCTTCCGCTCCCCTTACGCCGGTCCTTCGGCCTTTGCAGGCAATATCGACCTGCTGCCCGAGAGCCACGAGGAGCTGGCAGCCGACTTTGAGACCTGGAAGGCCCGCGGAGGCGAGGATGCCGATCCGCTGTACACCGCGTTTAAGCATCGCAATGCCGATTGGCTCGAGAAGTACTGTGTCTATATGGCCGTTAAGAAGTACTTTGAGGGCGAGTCGCGCCACGATTGGCCGGCAGATGTCGCGCGCTACAACGAGCATCTGATCGACGACAAGCGCTTCCACAACGAGGCCGAGCTTCAGGCGTACATGCAGTACCGCTTTGACCTAGCTTGGTGCGAGCTCATGAACTATGCGCACAAGAAGGGAATCGAGGTCATCGGCGATATTCCTATGTACGTGTCCGACGATTCGGCAGACGCGTGGAGCGAACCCGAGAACTTCTGGCTGTCCGATACCGGCAAAGCAATCGAGATTTCCGGCGCGCCACCCGACAACTTTGCGCCCGAGGGCCAGGTGTGGGGCAACCCGACATTCCGCTGGGACCACATGAAGCAGAACGGCTATACCTGGTGGATGGATCGCCTGCGCCGCGCGTTCTCGCTCTACGACCGCGTGCGTCTGGATCACTTCCTGGGATTCCACAGCTATTACAGCATTCCCGCGGGCAAGGCATGCGCCGACGGTCGCTGGCTAGCGGGCCCGGGCAAGGACCTGTTCCAGACCGCCTACGACGAGCTTGGTCCGCTCAACTTTATCGCCGAGGACCTGGGCTATTTGACGCCCGGTGTTCGCGCCATGGCCTCGACCTGTGGTTTCCCCGGCATGGACGTGCTGGAGTTTAGCGACTACGGCGTTCGTTGCGGCGTGCATCCCACGCCCGGCAAGATCCTGTACACCTCGACGCACGATACGTCGACGCTTGCCGGCTGGTGCACGCGTTCCTTTGCGGGCGGCGATGAACCGAGCGGTGTTGAGGTGGCGGCCAAGCTGATGGGCGACGCGCTGGCAAGCGACGCTCCCCTAGTGATGATGCCGCTGCAGGATGTCCTGGGGCTTGGCGACGACGCGCGCATGAACGTTCCGGGCGTGGCCACGGGCAACTGGACCTGGCAGGCTGACGAGGTAGACATTGCAGCCGCCGAGAACAAAACCGCACAGCTCCTGCGCAACAACCATAGATTCTGGGGCGAAGCGTGATAAAACCCCCGATATAGGGTACAGTTACAGACGTTTGAATTTTTGCGGGCAGAGTAATCTGCCCGCTTTGTGCTGAAAAGGAAGTATTATGGCGCGCTACGATTACAAGTGCTCGAGCTGCGGCAACGTGTTTGAGGTTGAGCATCCCATGTCCGAGACTCCCGAGGTCGTGTGCCCCAGCTGCGGTGCCCCGGCGGCCAAGACGTTCTCGGCCAGCGGCATTAAATTTGAGGGCAGCGGTTTCTACAACACCGATCAACGAAGCGGCGGCTCCAGCACCAACGCCACGAGCGGCTGCTGCGCCAATTGCCCGCATAGCCACTAGAAACCAAACAGCCCCGCGATCAACGCCGATCGCGGGGCTGTTTCTTTAGCTACCCAGGTTTCCTTATGAGTTACGGTGAAATAAGGACTGTTTGGCGGGCAGAAGCGGCTTTTCAATCCCTATTTCACCGCAACTTAGTCGTTACTTGTGGACCAGTCTGGCGCAGAAGTGGCCGTCGTAGGAATCGGCGTTTACGGGGACGCTTTGGAAGAGGCCACGATCGTTCTGGCGTACGGATACGAGTTTCTTGGCCTGATCGAACTCGGGGAGTTGCAGAATCTGTGCTTTGGAAAGCGGCGCCACGCTAAAGCCGGCACCCTCGGGAGAAGCAAGGAACGCGTCCACCAACTGTGTGCTCTCCTCGTCGAAGACCGAGCACGTCGCATAAATGAGCTCGCCGCCGGCTGCCACGCGCGTGGCAGCCTCTTTGAGCATCGTCAGCTGAAGCTTGGGTAACTCGGCCGTCACATCATTCTCGGTTAGGCGCCACGGGATCTCAGGATGACGGCGCATGGTTCCGGTGCCTGAGCACGGCGCATCGATAAAGACCGTGTCGAACTTAACCGTCTCGCCAAGCATGGCATCAAACGATGTGAGCACCTCATCAAGCTCGCAGGCATCACCCGAAACCGTACGAACGCCCCGAATACCCGCCTTATGCAGGCGAGCGAGATTCAGATCGCACTTGCGATCATGCAGATCGAGCGCCGTATGCTGACGCTCATAGCCCGCACGCTTGGCCTGGCACATCATCACATAGGTCTTGGTGCCACGACCGGCACCAATCTCAAGGCAGCTACCAGGGCGCGTGGCAGCTGTGGCGATAAGCTGCGCATTGAGATCAGATGCCACCGCGGCAGCACGCTCAAACACACCCGAAGCAACGGTAACCTGGGCATCAACCGGGGCATGGCAGCCCGGGAAGACAGGCGCGATGAGCTGCGAGATATACGGATCGGGCTTGGTCGCAAAGGCGTTCTCATGCAGGGCCAGCGGCGCGGGGGCCAGATTACCGGCAAAGCTAAGCGCGCCCTCCGGTGTGTCAAACGAAGCCATAATACGAGCGCACAGCCAACGCGGCAGACCCATCAGGCGCGACAGACGAACCAAGCGTCGCTCAGACTCGTCTACATCGGACGCAGCGGCAAAGTCCTCAACGTTGTCCGCGACCTTATGCAGCACGGCATTGGCCAAACCGGCGGCAGACTTAGCTCCGCTGCGCACCAGCTCAACGCCCTGACTCACCGCAACGCGGCCAGGCGTATGCAGATAGAGCATCTCGAAGGCCGAGATACGAAGCGCCATGCGAACACGCGGCGCGACCTTTTTAGGCTTATCAAGAAACTGGTCGAGCAGCTCGTCCAAAATACCCTGCGTGGCGGCCACACCAAGCGCCAAGCGGGCGGCAAAAGCGGAATCGCGCTGATCAATAGCCTTGGCCGATGCGCGAGAGGACAGCACGTCGCGCGCATACATGCCGCGGCGATCGGCCTCCATCAGCACATCGAGCGCAAGCTTGCGCGCGGGAGACAACTTGCTCATGACAAAACACCCCACGAAAGATCAGCGCCCTGCAGGCCAGCAGCCCAAGCAGAAGCGGCCATAGCACGCTTACCATCGGGCTTAACCTCGAGCAACTCAACCGAGCCATCGGAAAGACCCAGGTAAACACGCTTGTTCTTAACGTCAACAGCGCCCTCGCCAAGCGAGACATCGGCCGGTGCAGCATCGAGCACGCGCACGGTCTTGCCGGCAATCACGCATCGGGCAGGCGCGGTATCGGACGAGGCCAGCACATGGCGCACGCAATCAAGCGCAGCCATCTGCGGATCCAGACGCATCTCCAGCTTGGAAATCTTGGCAGCATGGGTAACGAGCGCCTCATCCTGTTCAGTCCACACGGCGGTGCCATCGGCAAGAGAAGGAAGCGTATCGGCAAGCAGTTTGCCGCCAAGCTCACCAAGCTCCATCGTGAGCGCCTCGGCATGCTTACCGGCAACCGACGTGGAAGCCTGAGCACAATAAGCACCAGTATCCACGCCATGCCCGATGCGCATGATAGAAACGCCAGCAACCTCATCACCAGCAAGAATGGCGCGCTGAATGGGAGCAGCCCCACGCCAACGAGGCAGCAAGGACGCATGAACATTTACGATACCGAGCGGCGCCATATGCAGCACCTCATCGGGCAAAATGCAGCCATAGGCAGCCACGCAGAAAATATCTGCCCGAGCAGCTTGAAGCGCCTCAACGACCTCCGGCGTCATACGATTAGCCTCAATAACCCGCAACCCCAGCTCAAGCGCCTTAGCCTTAACAGGAGACGGCTCTAGCTTCTTACCACGTCCACGAACAGCATCAGGACGAGTAACAACAAGCGCAATCTCATTCCCGGCCTCGACAAGCGAAGTCAGCGAAGGCACAGCAAAATCAGGCGTACCCATAAACACAATACGCATAAAGGACGTCTCCCCTCAACCAAAGCCGAGACGGCTACAAATAACAGCGGAAAGCCAAGTACCCAGCCCATCCGCAAGAACAATCAACAAGAACAAATATACCCAAAACCAAAGAAAGAGCCGCAATAAAAGCAGCTCTTCCAACAAAGCAATTATCAGAGAAGACGCCCCTCCCTGACCCAACGGCACCCGGGCGAACCGAGCCAGAACAACGCAGTCCCCGGTGCTGAGCGCCCACATATCGTCCCGCGCGCAGTTTCGCAGCAAAGCGAGAATGTTTGAGCACGGGATGATATGTGGGCGCTCAGCACCGGGGATGGTGGGGTCTACTCCGTCTCGCCCGGTCGAGCGCCGCGGGCCAGGGCGTCCTGGTACTCCTTGACGGCCTTGATCCTCTGCATCGGCTTCAGTCGCTCGAACATGGTGTTACCGTGCAGGTGATCGATCTCGTGCTGCAGGCACACGCAGAACAGATCGCCCGTGGCCTCATAGCGAATAAGGTTGGCATCCAAGTCATACGCCTCGACGACGACATGGTCGGGACGCTCAATCTCGCAGCTAATACCAGGGATGGAAAGGCAGCCCTCGCTAAAGGGCACCAGATGGTCGCTCTGCTCAACAATAACGGGATTGATGAGCACGTACGGGTCGTAGTCGTTCTTGTCGCTGTAATCGCAGTCGATGGTGACGAGCTGAATAAGCTCGCCGATCTGCGGAGCAGCCAGGCCGCAGCCACCGTTCTCGAACATTATCTTCTTCATCTTCTCGGCAAGCGCCTCGATCGCCGGGGTAATCTCCTCGATGACGGCGCACTCCTGGCGCAAACGAGGGTCGGGCGAAAGTACGATTCCGTTGGCTTCCATGGCCATCCTTTCGGGTTGTTACATCAAATCATAGGCATCGACGTCAACGCTCACGCTCACGCCGCGCACAGAGCCCACCTCTTTAAGGCAGGCGTCAATATCATCAGAGACATGGTACCCCACGGGCGACTTCACAAGCAGGTGGAAGCGATAACGGTCCTTGGCTCTCTCGATTACACACGAAGCCGGACCAAGCACCTGGGGCACCGCGCGGCCCGCCCGCAAAAAGTCGGGCGCGGCGGCATGCCAGCGGCGCTTGAGCAGCTTTGCGATGCGACCGATGTAGTCCTGCGCATCATCCGCCTTCGTCGACCACACCAAAATGTTGACCAGGCGCACGAAGGGCGGATATAGCGCGTCTCGGCGCTGGTCTAGGTCGTAGTCGGTAAAGATCGAGCGATCATGCTCGGCAACGGCGCGAATGACCGGGTCCTCGGGCAGATAGGTCTGGATGATGACCTCACCGGGGCGATCACCGCGTCCGGCACGGCCCGCGACCTGCTCCAGCAAATCGTAGGCGCGCTCCCCCGCTCTAAAATCGGGGAGCTTTAACGCAAAGTCGGCATTGACCACGCCCACGAGCGTAACCTCGGGAAAGTCGAGACCCTTGGCGATCATCTGGGTACCTAGCAGCACCGCGCAATCGGCGGCATCGAACCGCTCGAGCAACTTTTTATGCGCGTCCTTTCCGCGCGTGGAATCGGCGTCCATGCGAATGATGGCGACGTCCTCGGGCAGCATCTGGTGCAGCGCGTCCTCGATCTGTTGCGTGCCAAGGCCCATTTTTGCCAGGTAACGGCTGCCGCACTTGGGGCAGCGACTCGTGGGCGCGGGATACGGCTGCACGCGCCAAGACGAACCGCAGGTGTGACACTGCAGCGTGTGCGTGCGCTCGTGATACGTAAGCGCGGTGGAGCAGTGGTTGCAGGTGGGGACGCAGCCGCACTCGCGGCACATCAGGAACGGTGCAAAACCGCGGCGGTTATGCAACAGCACGGCCTTCTCACGGCGCTCGACCACACGCTCCAGGCCTTCCATGAGCGGTTTTGAGAACATTGAGCGGCTACCGTGCGAGAACTCGCGACGCAGGTCGGCAATGCGAACCGTAGGCAGAACAGCATGTCCCGGGCGCTCGGGCATCTCAACGCGCGTCCATGTGGCACCGTTATACGTGCCACGGCGGCAACGATCGAGGGCCTCAGCTGAAGGCGTGGCGGAGCCCAACACGAGCGGGCAGCGGTAGCGTCGCGCCATCTCGGCCGCCACCTCGCGCGCGTGGTAGCGCGGACTGGAGCCCTGCTTGTAACTGGTCTCGTGCTCCTCGTCGATGATGATGAGGCCCGGGTCGTCAAGCGGGCAAAAGAGCGCCGAGCGGGCGCCGACGACCACGCGGGCCGCACCGCTGGCGACCATATCCCACTGGTCCAGGCGCTCGCCGGCCGAAAGACGCGAATGGAACACGGCGACCGTCTCGCCAAAGCGCGAGCGAAAGCGGCCGACGGTCTGGGCCGTCAGAGAGATCTCGGGCACCAGCACGCAGGCCGAGCGGCCGGCCGCGAGCACGCGCTCGATAGCAGAGAGGTAAACCTCGGTTTTGCCGGAGCCCGTAACACCGTCCACGAGCACCACGTCGCCGTGGGCGTCAAGGCGGGCGCGCTCAATCTGCGCGAGCGCCTGCTTCTGGCCGTTCGTGAGCGCGACCGGAGCCTTACCGGTTGCCGAGGACAGCGTGGTCTGCTCGCTGCAACCGCGCCAGGCGCGGCGCTCCTCCACCACCACGACGCCGCGTTTTTCGAGTGCCTTGATGGTCGCCGACATACTGTTGTAGAGCAGGTTGAGGTCACGCGTCGTGACCGGGCCGCACTGGAGCGCCTCGATGAGCTGACGCTGGCGGACCGCGGTCTTGGGCGGCGTATAGTCGAAGCCCTCGGGCGTGAGCATGACCCAGCGGTTTTGGATGGGTTTGACGGCGGGGCGCTCAACGGCCCACACGCCGTCGTCACCTTTGACCACGCGCGGGCTTCCACCCGGGGGCAAGAACAAACGCAGGCACTCGGAAAGCGTTGCGACGTACTCGCGGCTCATCCAGCGTGCGATACGGGCAGCCTCGGCGGTAAAGAGCGGTTTGCTGAGGATAGCCTCGATGGCTTTAATGCGGGCTGGGTCGAGGGCGTTGATGCCTTGCAGGTCACCCAGCTCAGGCGCAATGTCGACGATATAGCCCGCGGCGGCACGGTTACCAAAGTGGACCAGGACCGTGGATCCGATTTGCGCCTCGTTGGCAATGGACCGGGGAATGCCATAAGCAAACGGCTCGGACAGCGCACGGGTGGGAATGTCGAGGACTACGCTCGCATAGGCGGCGACGGGTTCAGGCGCGAACTCAGGCTTGGCCGGAGTCTCCTCCGGTTCCGGCGAACCAAACAGCGACAGTTGCTCGGCCATGGCCCCTATACCTCCCATCCCATGCGTCTTCAGAAACAAGAGCCCCGCTCGGGTGAACGGGGCTCGGATACATGCGTTTACGCGGCTGCTACAGCGCCATCGTGCGGGCGCGGTCGATACGCGCCAGGCAGTCGTCGCGGCCGACGAGCGCCATGGTCTCGCCCAGCGGGGGGCTCACCATGTTGCCGCAGACGGCGACGCGCACGGCCTGGAACACCACGCGCTTCTTAAGGTCCATCTGCTCGGGCAGCGGCTCAAGCGCGGCGTCGATGTTGGCAGCCGTCCACTCGTTCACGCCCTCGAGAGCGGCCTTGGCGGCATCCAGAATGGCACCCATGCCCTCCTTGGCCAGGCCCTTGTTGACGGACTTCTCGTCATACTCGAGCGTCTCGGCCGTAGCGAAGATGGGAGCGGCGACGGTCACGGCGTCGGCCGGCATCTTGGTGCGCGGCTTGACGATGGCGGCAAGCGCGTCGATCCAATCCTCGCCGTACTCGACATTGCCCTCGATGAGACCCGCCTCGTGCAGCTCGGGGACCATGATCTCGTCGGCAAACTGAGCATCGGACATGCCGTTGATGTACTCGGCATTGACCCAATCGAGCTTCTTGGGATCGAAGGTCGCCGGGTTCTTGGAGATGCGGTCGAGTGAGAACTTGTTGGCCAGGACATCGCGCGGGATGATCGTGGTCTCGCCGTCGAGCGACCAGCCGAGCAGCGCCAGGTAGTTGACGAAGGCGTCGGACAGGTAACCGGCGTCGCGGTACTCCTCCACCGAGGTGGCGCCGTGGCGCTTGGAGAGCTTCTTGCCGTCGGCGCCCAGGATCATGGAGATGTGAGCGAACGTGGGCACGGGAGCGCCGAGGGCCTCGTAGACCATGACCTGACGCGGGGTGTTGGACAGGTGGTCGTCGCCGCGGATGACATGGGTGATCTTCATCATGGCGTCGTCGACGACGGTCGCGAAGTTATACGTGGGCGTGCCATCGGAGCGGAAGATGACAAAGTCGTCGAGCTCCTTGGCGTCGAAGGTCACCTCGCCGTGGACGGCGTCGTGGATGACGACGTCGCCGCGGTCCTCGGGCACCTTAATACGCAGGACGTAGGACTCGCCGGCCTCGATGCGACGGCGGGCCTCCTCGGGATCAAGATCGCGGCAACGGCGCTGATAGCCCTGGAAGGGGTCCTTGCGCTCCTGCGCGGCCTTGCGGTCGGCGTCGAGCTGCTCCTTGGTGCAGAAGCAGGGATAGGCCTTGCCCTCGTCCCAAAGCTTCTGGGCGGCCTGCTTGTACAGGTCCAAGCGCTCAGTCTGGGCGTAGGGGCCAAAGTCGCCGCCTACCTCGGGGCCCTCATCCCAGTCCAGGCCAAGCCAACGCATGGCGCGCAGGATGATCTGCGTGTTCTCATCGGTGGAGCGGGTGGGGTCGGTGTCGTCGATGCGCAGGATGAACGTGCCGCCGTTTGCGCGGGCGAAAGCCCAGTTATAGATAGCGGTGCGAGCGCCGCCGATGTGCAGCTTGCCCGTCGGTGAGGGTGCAAAGCGGACGCGAACGTCTGATGCCATGGATATCTCCTCGATTGCAGGATGGATGTCTAACCGCACCAGTATAAAGCATCAAAGCAACCTCCGCACAAAGGGCACCGACTCACTCATTGGGGACAGACTTAAATGACCAGTCTTTGGCAACCTGTTGGCATTTAGGTAAGGCTGGTCATTTAAGTCTGTCCCCAATGAGTAGGTGCGGAAAGGGTGTGAATGTTTGATTTACGCGCTATGATGAGCCCTTGCATAGAGAGCCCGGCGGAATGGTAACGGTCGCCGGGACACGTTTTTGAAAGGACAATCATGTCAGAAGAACTTCGTTCCATCCCACCCCAACACGGGTCCTTCGTATTTACGTCGGAGTCGGTGACCGAAGGTCATCCCGATAAGATCGCTGACCAGATCAGCGACGCCGTCCTCGACGCAATCCTCGCCAAAGAAATAGAGCTCCAGGAGCAGGGCTACATCGCCCCCAACGGCGTGCCTGCCAACGTGGAGAACGTCCGCTGCGCTTGCGAGACCCTCGTGACCACCGGCACCGTCATCGTCGCCGGCGAGATCCGCACCCAGGCCTACGTCGACGTGCAGGAAATCGCCCGCGGCGTTATCCGCCGCATTGGCTACAACCGTGCCAAATTCGGTTTTGACTGCGACACCTGCGGCGTTATGAGCCTCATCCACGAGCAGTCGCCCGATATCGCCCAGGGCGTCGACGAGTCCTTCGAGACCCAGACCGGCGCTACCACCGACCCGATCGACCTGATCGGTGCCGGCGACCAGGGCATGATGTTCGGTTATGCCTCCAACGAGACCAAGACCCTCATGCCCATGCCGCACTACCTGGCAAGCCGTCTGGCTGAGCGCCTGGCCGCCGTGCGTCACGACGGTACCCTCGCCTATCTGCGTCCCGACGGCAAGACCCAGGTCACCGTGCGCTACGAAGACGGCAAGCCCGTCGAGGTAACGACCATCGTCATCTCCACACAGCACGCCGCCGAGATCGAGGACATGGGCAAGATCAAGGCCGACCTCATCGAGCACGTCATCACCCCGGTCATGGACGCCGAGAACATGCCGTGGGACAACGCAGACATCTACGTGAACCCCACCGGTCGCTTTGTCGTGGGCGGCCCCATGGGCGACACGGGCCTCACCGGCCGCAAGATCATTGTCGACACCTACGGCGGCTACGGCCGTCACGGCGGCGGTGCCTTTAGCGGCAAGGACTGCACCAAGGTTGACCGCTCCGCCGCGTATGCCGCGCGCTGGGTCGCCAAGAACGTGGTCGCCGCCGGCCTTGCCGACCGCTGCGAAGTCGAACTTGCCTACGCCATCGGCGTTTCCAAGCCCCTCTCAATCATGGTCGACACCTTCGGTACCGCGAATGTTGCCGAGGACAAGATCGTCGAGGCCGTAGAGAAGACCTTCGACCTGCGCCCGGGCGCAATCATCCGCGACCTAGATCTGCGTCGCCCCATCTACGAAAAGACGGCAGCCTACGGTCACTTTGGCCGAGAAGACGCCGACTTCACCTGGGAGAAGACCGACCGAGTCGAAGAACTCAAAGCAGCCTGCGGCCTGTAAGCTAACCCGAAAAGCTACAGCCAAAAACAACGCACCAAAAGAAGTACCGGCCCCAACCGGTACTTCTTTTTTATTTAAACGGTGGTGAAGATGCTTCGATATGAGCCTACGCTGCGTCACCAGCTAATGAATTTTGCAGCACGCGCCCTTCTACCATGTATCCTTAGTCCCGAGGGGCGGGGCATAAGGTCGATCGCGAGTTCCGCACGAGCCGGAGAGCACTTAATGTGCTCTCCGTGCGAGCAGGACTGTCCGAGCAGGCGACCTTATACCCCGCCCCTCGGGACGACGGGACAGATTAAAGGAGCACCCATGGCAGGCAAGCCGCAAACACTAGCTACGACCTCGGCATTCGAGATCTTGGGCCCCGTCATGGTCGGCCCCAGCTCATCGCACACCGCCGGCGCCCTGCGCTGCGCCCAAGTTGCCGCCAGCCTGCTAGAAGGCCGCATTACCAAGGTCACCTTTGGCCTGTGGAACTCCTTCGCCCACACTTACCGCGGCCACGGCACCGATCGTGCGCTCGTCGCGGGCATCCTGGGCCTCGACACCGATGACGAGAACATCAAGCAGGCCTTCGACCTCGCGCACGAGCAGGGCCTCGAATATCACTTTGACATCAAGGGCGACGACGCGTCCATCCACCCCAACACCGTCGACATTGACATGGTCGACGACACGGGCGCCACGGCACAGGTCCGCGGCGAGAGCCTGGGCGGCGGCAAGATGCGCATCAGCCGCATTAACGGCGTCGGCGTCGACATCTCGGGCATGTATTCCACGCTCTTCGTGGCGCACAAGGACGTCCCCGGTGTACTCGCCGCGCTCACCAACCTGCTCGCCTACGCCCATGTAAACATCGCCTTCTGCCGCACCTACCGCACCGAAGTGGGCGGCCAGGCCTACTCCGTCTTTGAGACCGACGGTGCGCCCGACGACACCGTCGTCCCCATGCTCCGCAAGCTCGACAATGTCGATTACGCGACCTTTATCGAGCTCCCCGGTTCTGCCTCGTCGCTCTCCCCCGGCGTCTCGGCCAAGGAAATCTTCGACGACGGCGAGCAGCTGCTCGATGCGTGCGAGGAACTGGGGCTCAGCATCGGCGCCGTCATGGCCGTTCGCGAGGCGCGTCTGACCGGCGAGGCCCACACCGTCGCCGCCATGCGCCGCGTGCTCGACGTCATGCGCGAGGAGACCACGGCCCCCATCGCCAATCCGCAACGCTCGCTCGGCGGGCTTATCGGCGGCGAGGCCAAGCTCGTCGAAGCAACCCGCTGCAACGATTTGAGTGCAAGCCTGATGGGCGCCGTCCAGACCGACGCCGTTGCCCGCGCCATGGCCGTGCTCGAGCGCTCCGCTACCATGGGCGTGATTGTCGCCGCCCCCACGGCAGGCTCCGCGGGTGTTGTGCCCGGCTGCGTGCTGGCGCTCGCCGATCACCTGCAGCTCGACGACGAGCAGGTCATGGACGCGCTCTACTGCGCAGCCGCAATCGGCCTCAACCTCACCACAAGCTCCTGTGTTGCCGGCGCCGAGGGCGGCTGCCAAGCCGAGGTGGGAAGCGCCGCTGCCATGGCAGCGGCCGCGTTGGTGCAGATGCTCGGCGGCACGCCCGAGCAGGCGCTCGACGCCAGTTCCATCGCGCTGAGTAACCTGCTGGGCCTCGTTTGCGACCCCGTCGGTGGCCTCGTGGAGGTGCCCTGCCAAAACCGCAACGCCATTGGCGTGGCAGCGGCCTTTAGCTCGGCACAACTCGCCCTCGCAGGCATTAAGAGCTTGGTGCCGTTTGACCAGATGGCACATGTCATGCTTTCGGTGGGCCACGCGTTGCCGGCCACGCTGCGCGAGACGGCAAAGGGTGGCATCGCGCAGGCTCCGGCCGCACTTTCGGCCTGTGCAAAATGCGGTGTGTGCGGATAGCGGCAAAGAACGACTCAAAGGTGGGACAAATGTCCCACCTCTTTTGAATGCCACCGTTTCCGTACCACAAAAAGCGGGGCAATCGCTATAATGCAAGCCCAGTAAAAACACGATGAACCGCAAGGCGAAAATCGAAGGATATGCATACGATGTCGCAAAACGATCGAACTCAACTGATTCCCGATCCGCAGCAGCCGAGCAGGCACGCCGCCGGCGTTCAGTCGCCGCGCCCTATCGCGCCGAGCCACGGTCAGCAGCGTGATGCGGCAAACGCTTCTCAACGCCCGAACCAACAGCGACAGCAGCGTCAACAACGACAGCAGCACCAGGCAAACGGCAATGCGCCCAAGCAGCCCCCCACGCACGCTCGAGGCGATCGCGGCCCCGCGCGCAAGTCCGCCGGCAACAATAAGTCGGGCAAAAAGACGACGCTCTTTGTCGTCCTGGGTCTAATCGTCATTGTCTATATCGTTGGCGTCGTAGCATTTTCGCAGGTAGCCTACCCCAACACCATCATCGCCGGCGTCGACGTCTCGTTCTCTAACGCTTCGTCTGCCGCCACCAAGGTCAACTCGGCTTGGAAGCACTATAAGCTCACCGTGACAGGCGATGACTTTAGCTGGACCTATCAGCCCGAGTCCAATGAACCCATCGTCGACGGAGAGGCTGCCGCAAAAGAGATCATCAGCCACAACGAAGCCTTTGTATGGCCGGTCCGCCTTGTGGAATCCTTAAGCGGCAAAACCAAAACAACCGCTACCTCCAACGAAGTCGATCTTGATCAAGACGTCGACCTGTCCATGCTTTCCGACACCTTTGACCAAAAGAAGTTTGAGAAGGATCTGGGCGCCGCCATCGACGAGTTTAACGAGGGGCGTTCGGGCACGTTCGAGGCCAATAGCTCTTATGACGAGCAAGCGGGCAAGTTTACCGTCGAGAAGGCGCGCTCCAACGAAAAACTCAACCGCGAGCATGTCATTAAGTATGCCGAGCTCGAGCTTGCCTCGCTGGCCGAGACCGTAGATCTTTCCAAGCTCGGCAACGATGCCTATGAGCCGCTCAATGGAACGCTGACCGATGATCAGATTCAGGCCGCATGCAATGCCGCCAACAACTTCCTGGGCGTCAACGTGACCCTCAAGCTCAACGGCGAGGATGCCGGCAAGGTTGATGGCAGCTCCGTGTTGCAGTGGATCAGCTTTGCCGATCCGGCCAACCCCACGCTCGATACGTCGCAGATCAGTAGCTGGGCAGCCGAGCTCGCCAACGGCTTTAATACCGTGGGCTCCACTCGCTGGTGGACGCGAGCCGATGGCAAGCAGTGCGCCGTCGAAGGCGGCGACTTTGGTTGGTCCATCGACAGCAGTTCGCTCGCCAAGCAGGTCGAAGACGCCATTAACAACAAGCAGACCGGCGAAATCGAGATCAAGTACTCCCAGAAGGCCGACACCTTTACCGCAAAGGGAGAGCCCGACTGGAAGGCGTATGTCGACGTCGACCTGTCCGAGCAGCACGCGCGCTACTATGACGAGAACGGTAATATCGTTTGGGAGGCCAACTTTATTTCCGGCAAACCGGGCGAAGACGCCACCCCCGAGGGCGTGTGGCAAATCAACAGCAACGACGGCGGCAGTACCTTGATCGGAGCCAAGGACCCCGAGACCGGTAAGCCCAAATACGAGAGCCCGGTGAGCTACTGGATGCCGTTTGAGGGCAACATGATCGGCTTCCACGACGCTACATGGCAAAACGACAAGAGCTTCGATAATGCCGAGTCCTATAAGTGGTGCGGCAGCCACGGTTGCATCAACCTGCGCCTGGCAGACGCCAAGGCACTTCACGACTGCATCAAAGTCGGTCTGTGCGTGGTTGTCCACTCGTAGTGCAACGCGCGCGTTCCTACAACGTGGAACCGCTGCGACCAATCTAACAGTTCCGAAAGAAACCGTCCCATGCGCCCGCCCCAACCGGTGGGCGTATATACTTATCGAGGTTCTTTCTATAAAGGAGACGCTATGCCGAATGTCCCCACGATCACACCGGGCCCGGATGATACCGAGAACACGCCCGAAGGTGCCACCGAAACGATTCCTCTGATTACACACGTACATGCCGACAAGCAGAACGGACGCACGAACGATGCGGCCGAGATTTCCGATGAAGAGGCATATGCCAAGCTCAAGGCAAAACGTGCCGAACGTCGACGCAAAAAGCTGATTCGACGCGTTATTGCCGCCGGCGTCGTGGGCGCCATCGCGCTCATTGCCATTGTCGCAACCCTTGTTATCAATGCGCAGCCACAGGGCGCTAGCGGGCCTGTGACCGACATGGTGACCGAGGGCACATTTACCACAACGGTCGAGGCGAAAGGCCAGCTCAAACCCATTTCGTCCTCAGTGGTCTCCCCTTCTGTCGACGGCACGGTCGATTCAATCAACGTGCAGGCAGGCCAATCCGTCAACGAGGGCGACGTGCTTATGACCATTAAAAACGACGAGCTCGATCGCAACGTTGCCGAGGCGCAGCGTGCAGTTACAGCCGCTCAAGAAGACCTCGCCAACGCGCAGAAAGCCGCAGCCGCCGCGCAGGCCACCCCAACGACGGACGTCGATGGAGCTTCCGCAGCGGCTGGCTCCCCCGCAGCATCAGCGGACACGAACGCCGTATCGGCCGCGCAGCGTAGCCTCGCATCGGCCCAGGCAAACCTCGATCAGGCGAACGCCAAGGCCGCCAGCCGTACGGTCACGGCCCCAAGCTCGGGCAGCATCGTGGAGCTCAACGCCAAGGTAGGCGCCACGGTAACAGGCGGCATGATCATGGGCGAAAGCGATACGAGCGGCGGCAAGCAGTGCATGCAGATCGCCGACCTATCCAAGATGAAGGTGACCGTGCAGGTGGGCGAAAAGGACATCGCCAAGATCGCCGTTGGGCAGAACGCCAACGTCACGTATCCCGCGTTTCCGGATATCGTGAGCCAGGGAACGGTCACGGCCATCGCCTCGGTGGCAAACTCCGACTCCAACTATGGCAGCAGCAGCGTAACCTTTAACGTCGACATCCTCATCGAGGCGCCCGACGCGCGCCTGAAGCCGGGCATGACGGCCGAGGTCTCGGTGGTGACCGAGCAGCTCGACGATGTGGTGATGGTGCCGACGATGGCGCTCATGACCGAAGACGGCGAACACTATTATGTCAACGTGGCAACCGATGACGAGGGCAAGCAGACCCGCCGCGTGAAGGTGACCGTCGTGACGCAAAACGACAACGAAGCCGTAGTCGGCAAGACACAGGTCAAGCGCGACGACCAGGGCAACGAGATTAACCCCAACGTGCCGGTTACCAAGCTGCGCGATGGCGACACCCTCGTCATGGACACCGGAGCGGACGCAACGGCTGACGGCGGCTATAGCACGGATTCGGGCAGCATGTCTGCCGACGAGGGTATGTAATGCGCCCCGTCATCGACATTCGCAACGTGCACCGCATCTTTGAGAGCGAGGCAGGTTGCGCCCACATCCTGCACAACGTGAGCCTGGCGGTAAATCCCGGCGAATTCGTCGCTATCACTGGCCCCTCGGGCTCGGGCAAATCAACGCTCATGAACATCCTGGGCTGCCTGGATAAGCCGACGGCGGGCGACTATTACCTGCAAGGGCTCAACGTGGCCGAGCTCGATGATGACGAGCTCACCGAAGTTCGCGCCCTGAGCATTGGCTTCGTCTTTCAGAGCTTCAACCTGCTGCCGCGCCTAACGGTCATCGAAAACGTGATGCTGCCGCTGGCCTACACCAATGTGCCCCGTAGCCAGCGCGAGATGCGCGCCGTCCACGCGCTGCAGGCCGTCACGCTACCGGTCGACCACTGGGACCACCGCATATCCGAGCTCTCGGGCGGCCAGATGCAGCGTGTCGCCATCGCGCGCGCCCTCGTTAATGACCCGCCCATCATTTTGGCTGACGAACCGACGGGAAACCTGGACTCCGCCACTGGAGCGCTTGTAATGGAGACCTTCCATAAGCTCCAGAAGCGCGGCAAAACCATCGTGCTCATCACACACGACCCCGGCATCGCCGCCGAGGCCGACCGTGCCGTGACCATCCGCGACGGTCGCATTCACGACGGCGCGTATATTCCACATGCACCGCGGACCCTGCGTGGCGCCGTAGATAGCCTGCCCATGATTTCCGCCTCCATCAACCCGCCGAAAGGAGTGATGGCATGAGCGCCCGCGATCTCATCCAGGAAGCCCTTCACTCGCTCGAGGCCAACAAGGGGCGCAGCCTGCTCACCATCCTGGGCATCGTCATTGGCATAGCCTCGGTTATCGCCATGACTTCGCTCATCGGCGGCATCCAAAACAGCCTGGTCAACAGTCTGGGCCTCAATGCGGCACGCATGGTGCAAATCTATTCGTCGCAAGAACTCACCGAGTCGGACATCGAGAAGCTTCAAAAACTGATGCCGCAGATAGAGCAGATCGGCATTGTCGACAGCGCCTATACCGAGTATAAGACCGGCGATAAAAGCTATACCGTCATGGCACAGGGTGTCGATAGCGACATGCTCGACGCCGTGGGGGCCAGCAAGCTCGTTGCGGGGCGTACCTATTCCCAGGCCGAGTCTCAATCAGGCTCGCGCGTGGCGCTCATCAGCCGCGGCGGCGCCGATCAGCTTTACGGCAACGAACAGGATGCGCTGGGGAAAACCATCAAGGTGGCCAACGGCGAGGTGCAGATTGTAGGCGTGATTGATGGCGGCAGCGACTCCATGGGCTCGCTCACGCTGTATATGCCACGCGAGACCATCTCCGGGCTGTTTGGCGACGAAAATCCTTCATTCCCCAGCGTGACGGCACTTGCCGCCGAGGGCACGGACATGGATGAGCTTTGTAAGACCATCGAGTCCAAGGTGCGCGCGATGAAGGGCATCGCGGAGGATGATGAGTACGACAGTGTATCGGCGACCTCCATGAAAAGCGCTATCGATGCACTCAACTCCTTTATGGGCGCATTCTCGCTCATCATGGGTGCTGTCGCCAGCATCTCGCTGCTTGTCGGCGGTATCGGCATTATGAATATGATGCTCACCAACGTGACTGAGCGCATTCGCGAGATCGGCATCCGCCGCGCTCTGGGCGCCAGTCGTCGCGATATCACCGCGCAGTTTTTGGCCGAGTCCTCGGCGCTGTGCGTCACCGGCGGACTGTTGGGTGTCCTGATTGGCTATCTACTGGCATGGGGACTCACGTTCTTTGCCGCAAGCTCGGGCATCATGAGCGAGTTTGGAGCTACCGGGACGATCACGCCAAGCTTCTCCATTACGACAGTGTTGATCGCGTTTGCCGTATCGGTCGGCATCGGCGTAATCTTTGGCTTCTACCCCGCTCGCCGCGCAGCAAAGCTCGACCCGGTGGAGTGCCTACGCTACCAGTAAGCCACCACCAACAAGTTGCGGTGAATTAGGGACTGATTATGCTATCTAGCTTCAAAAACAGACACTATTTCACCGCAACTTATTGAAGGGCTGCTTGCGCCAGTTCCGGGCGTCGTCCTCGAGCTATTGGCGGATGACGGTCTTGTACGGTTCGAGCTTGCTCGAGGCGCTCCTCCTCGCGGGCGGGAGGGCGCGCTAGGCGCGACGAGCGCCTAGCGCGCGAACTCCCGTAAAAGCACGTCTTCCATTTCCCGAAGCGAAAGGGCCCCGCCTCCCTCGGCGGGACGGGTGACCACGATGCAGCGCGCTCCCGCGTCGCGCGCGGCGGCGAGCTTCTCGGCCGTGCCGCCTACGGTTCCCGAGTCCTTGGTCACAAGCCACTGGGCGCCCACCTGCCGAAGCATTGCTTCGTTGAGCTCGCGGGTAAAGGGCCCCTGCATGCCGATGACGTGCGACGGCGAAAACCCCGCGTCGATGCACTTCGCTATAGCACCGGGCAGCGGGAGCACACGCACGAAGAAGCGCTCCGCGAAATCGGCGACACGCGTGTAGGGAGCAAGCTCCTTGCTCCCCGTCGTGAGAAGCGCGCGACCCGGGTTCTCGGAGAGAAAGCGCGCCGCGCAGGCAATCGACGCGACCGGCACGACGCCTTTGGGCAGCGCCTCGGCCGGGCGCGCAAGGCGCAGGCATCGTGCACCCACGGCGAGCGAAGCGGCCCGGATGTTGCCGCTTGCGAGCGTAGCGAAGGGGTGCGTGGCGTCGACGACGATGCGCGCGCCGAAAAGCTCGCGCTCCATGTCGGCCTCGTCGAGCCTGCCCGCATGCACCTCGATGCCCGGAAGCTCGCCCAAAAGCTCGCCTCCGTACTCGGTTGCCGCGTAGGCACGGGCGGGGATGCCCGCCCCGCTCGCCCATTCGCACAGAAGGCGGCCCTCGGTGGTGCCGGCGAAGATGCGCAGCGCCGGCGCGGATGCGGGCGCCGTCACTTCGGGCCGCCTGGGCGCGTGATCTGGTAGAGCAGCGCGTTCATAATGGCGGCCGTCACGGTCGAGCCGCCCTTGCGACCCCTCGCGACGATGGCTGGCACGCGTCGTGCGAGTAGCTCCTCTTTCGCCTCGACAACGTTCACAAACCCGACCGGCACCCCAACGACGAGCGCGGGCGCGATCTTCCCCGCGTCCATGAGCTCGGCGAGGCGCAGAAGTGCTGTGGGAGCGTTGCCGACAGCCACGATGAGCGGACCCTCGATGCCGCAAGCTTTGTCCATGCTCGCAACGGCGCGAGTCGTGCCCGCGGCGCGCGCAGCCGCGGCGACATCAGGGTCGGCCATGTAGCACACGGCCTTGCAGCCGAGCTTCGCGAGCGCGGGCTTGCTTATGCCTGCGAGCGCCATGTTCGTGTCGGTGAGCACCGTGGCCCCTGCGCGCAGTGCGTCGAGCGCACAGTGCGCGGCGTCATGGGTGAACACGAGGGAATCGGCGTACGAGAAGTCGGCAGTGGTGTGGATGACGCGCTTCACGACGGGCTCTTCGAGCGGCGGGAACGTGCGGCCGCCGAGCTCTTCGGTAATGATCTCGAAGCTGCGCCGCTCGATGTCGCCGGGCGCCATCTCCTTGGAATCCATCTAGTACTCCACTCCTTCCCTTGCACATATCCCCTGCACGTAGGGGTGTTTCTCGCACCGCATCTCGGTTATGTAGTCGGCCTTCTCCACGATCTTGCGGGAAGGCGCGCGCCCGGTAAGCGCTACTTCGACGCCGCGCGCGGACATATCGAGCGCGCGATCCACGAGCGCCTCGTCGACAAGCCCCTTCGAAAGCGCGTCGAGCGCCTCGTCGAGCACGAGCAGCCCCTCCTGCACGTCCTCGAGCTCGGCGAGCGCGAAAGCGAGGTTCCCATCGTGCAGCTCGCGCGTCGCGGCAAGTTCTTCCGACGTCATCGACCAGGTAAACTTGTCCGACGCCTTCCCCGCGAACACGAGCACGCCGAAATGCTCGGCGAGCAGGCGCACCTCCCCGCTTTCGCCGTCTTTCAGGAACTGCACGACGACGACGCGGCGGCCTGCGGCGAGCATGCGAAGGGCGAGGCCCATCGCCGCCGTGGTCTTGCCTTTGCCGTCGCCATGATACACGTGGATCATACGCCCTCCTCGATAATGCGGTAGACATACTCCATGTCGAGCGCCCCGCGCACGGAGTCGGCCAGGCGGTCGAACTCGCGCGCACGATGATCGGCCGCGGACACCGCGCCCTCAGCACCCACGACGCTCTCGGGCAGGCCGCGCATGCGCGCGAGCGAGCGCGCGAGGGCGAGTGCCACCCCCGGTTCGTCGAACAGGCCGTGGAGATAGGTTCCGAACACGTTTCCGCAGGCCGCGCCTTCTAGGTTGCCGCCAATCGTGCCCGCAGGGGCGCAGGAGACGGTCGTTTCGCCGTCGTGAATCTCGTACCCGCGCGCCGTCATGCCGTTCCACACCGAAAACGCGCCTTGGGCGCCCGTGATGCGCAGCTCCGACTGGGCGAGGCGCTTTTCCTCCTTGAACACCGTACTTGCAGGGATGAGCCCGAGCCCGCGCGCGGTGCCAGCGCCTTCCCTGCCGTGCGGATCGGAAAGCTCGTCTCCCAAAAGCTGGTAGCCTCCGCATATGCCGAGCACCGGCGTGCCCGCGCCCGAAAGCGCGCGTACACAGGCTCCGATGCCGCTAGCCGCAAGCCAGCGCGCGTCGTCGAGCGTGGACTTCGAGCCGGGGAGCACCACGAGGTCGGGCCGGCCCAGATCGGTCGTCGAGGAAACGTAGCGCACGCCCACGCCGGGCACGCGCGAAAGCGGGTCGAAGTCGGTGAAGTTCGACAGGTGCGGAAGGCGCACGACGGCGACGTCGATGACGCCGCGCGCCTCGCGGGCAGATAGGCGCGGCGCGAGCGAGTCCTCGTCGTCCAGGTCGAGCGTAAGATACGGCACGACCCCCACCACGGGAACCCCGCACATCTTCTCGAGCGGGGCCAAACCCGGGCGGAGGATTTCCACATCGCCGCGGAACTTGTTCACCACAAGCCCCCGCAAAAGAGCGCGATCCTCGGGCGCAAAGAGCGCGACCGTGCCGTAGAGCTGGGCAAATACCCCGCCTGGGTCGATGTCGCCCGCGAGCAGCACGGGGGAGGACACGGCGCGCGCGAGCCCCATGTTGACGATGTCGTTTTCGGCAAGGTTGATTTCGACGGGGCTGCCGGCGCCCTCGATGACGATGACGTCGTTTTCCTCCGCGAGCGAATCGAACGCCTCCAAAATCTGCGGCATGAGCGCCTTCTTTCGCGCGAAGTAGTCCCTCGCAGCGAAGGCTCCCTGCGCCTTGCCGGCCACGATGAGCTGGCTTCGGTGGTCGCTTTCGGGCTTGAGCAGGATGGGGTTCATGCGCACGTCGGGCGCGATGCCGCACGCCTCGGCCTGCATGATCTGGGCGCGCCCCATCTCGAGCCCATCGGCCGTGACACCGCTGTTTAGCGCCATGTTCTGGCTCTTGAAGGGAGCCACGCGCAGGCCGTCCTGCGAAAGCACACGGCACAGCCCCGCCGCAAGCAGGCTCTTCCCCGCGTTCGACATGGTGCCCTGGATCATGATGGGCTTCGCCCTACCCACGGGTATCGACCTCCTTCGCCGAGCCTCGGCCATCCGCGCCCGCCATAGCGCCGCTGCAAGAAGCGCCGCCCCGTTCGTCGGGTTCGCCTTCGCCCGATGCGCCTTCCGCCCGAAGCGCGCGGCTGAACGCCATCGCAAGCCGGGCGTTCTCCTTGCGCGTGCGCACCGCGACGCGGCACCAGAAACGGGACAGTACCGAAAACGAGTCGCACGTGCGGACCAAAACCCCCTGTTTATACAGGCGCTCGGGAATGTCTTTCGCCGGCGTGCGGACTAAAAGGAAGTTCGCATCCGACGGCACGACGGAAAGCCCGAGCGAGGAGAGCTTGAGGGAAAGCCACGCTCGCTCGCCCGCCAATACATCGCGCGTACGCGAGACGTATTCGACGTCTTCCAGGGCGGCGATGCCCGCGGCCTCGGCGACCGAGGAGACGGGCCACGCCTGCCCCGCCCGGCGAATCCCCTCGATGAGTTGGGCGTTTCCGCTGATCAGATACCCCAACCGCAACCCTGCCATTCCGTAGAGCTTGGTGAACGCGGAGAGCACGGCCACATGGTGCGAACACGCGGCGCGTGCGGCCACGCTCCTTTCGCGGGCGTCGGGCGCAAATCCGAGGAAGCACTCGTCCACGACGAGCAGCGCGCCCACCTGCTCGCAGCGGCAAGCCGCGGCATCGATCACGCTGGGGTCGACGAGGCGCCCCGTCGGGTTGTTCGGATTGCAGAGGTACGCCACGTCTCCCGGCCCCTCGATCTCGCGGGCGAAGGAGGCGGGCACGTCGAAGTCGTCCGCTTCGGAGAGCGGGAACTCCTGCACGCATGCGCCGTAGTACGATGCCGCCTCCGCATATTCAGAGAACGTCGGCGCGCACACGACGAGGCGTTTCGGGCGCACCGCCGCGGCGAGCCGCCAGATGATATCGGACGCGCCCGCGCCGCAGACGATAGTATCTTCGGGAATGCCCTGGGCGCGCGCTAGGGCGCGAACGAGGGCAAGACTTTCCCTATCGGGGTAGGCGTCGATTCGAGAAAGCGCCTTGCAAGCTGCGGCGACGGCGCGCGGCGAAGGGCCTGCCGGATTCACGTTCACCGAGAAGTCAATGAGGTCGGAGGCGCCCCCTTCGCAAGCGATGCCGAGCGATTGCGCGCTGCCCCCATGCGTACGGGCGCGTAGGATTCCCCCGGCAGCCTGGGGCGCGGCGTGGTCTTCCCTCATACAATCGCCCCCACGGCGAGCACGACCGCCGCGCGTGCGGCACCGAAGACGACGAGCGCGCATACGGACGCGGCGAGCATGAGCCTTGTCGCCCGGGCGATGTCGCCCCACTCGATTTCGCGGGACGCGTCGCCTATCGTCGGTTTCTCAACGAGCTTGCCGAAATACACCGCGGGTCCTGCCAGGCGCAGCCCGAGCGCGCCCGCGCACGCTGACTCGGTCTGCGCCGCGTTCGGGCTCGCATGGCGACGCCTGTCGCGGCGCCAGATGCGCGCCGCCCCGCACGCGTCGAGCCCGACGATCGGGCACACGGAGATCATGAGCAGGGCCGATAAGCGCGAGGGAATCCAGTTCACCGCATCGTCGAGGCGCGCCGAGGCGCAGCCGAAGTCGATGTAGCGCTCGTTTTTGTAGCCCACCATGCTGTCGAGCGTGTTCACCGCCTTGTACGCCATGCCCAAGGGCGCACCCCCGATAATAAGGTAGAAAAGCGGCGCGATGACGCCGTCGCTCGCGTTCTCCGCCACCGTTTCCACGGCGGCGCGCGCAACGCCCTGCTCGTCGAGAACAGACGTGTCGCGTCCCACGATGAGCCCGACGGCTTCGCGCGCCGCGACAAGGCCGCCCTTCGAGAACGCGCGGGCCACGGCCAGGCTCTGGCGGCGCAGCTCGCATGCCGCGAGAATCTGATAGCTCGCCCATGCCTCGGCCACAAAGCGCAAACCGGGGTGAACCATGCCGCAAAGATGCAGGATTCCCCAGGTCAAAAGCCAACACGCAAGCGGAAGCGCCACGGCGAGCACAAGCCCTGCGGCGCGCGTGCCCGCGGACGTTTGCGGGAATGCGCCCCGCAGGCGGCCTTCGGCCCACGTGATCGCGCGTCCCATGGCGACGACGGGATGGGGAAGCCAGCGCGGGTCGCCGAAGGCAAGGTCGGCCGCGAACCCGGCGGCGACGGCAAGAATCGTCATCACCGAGCATCGCCCCCCGAAGCGGGGCGAACGTCGCGAAGGCAGCGCCCATCCCAGGTGGCGGCCCATGCGCCGCCCGGCTCGGTATGCACGTCGAAGTATCCCATTTTCGGGACAGCTAGCTCGGAGAGCAGCGCTTTCACGGTACCCGCGTGAACGACGAAGACGGCGCGCCCGCTCCCCTGGGCACACTCCGATTCGCACGCCTCCCGAAACGCCGCGACGACGCGGCGGGTGAAATCGCTCTTGCCCTCGCCATGCGGGCAGCGCGTCTCGCACCAGGAGTCTACCCAGGCGCGGTAGCGCGCATCCTCTTTAAGCTCGGCGGCGCTTCGCCCCTCGAAGTCGCCGAAATCCATCTCGCGCAGACCGGGGCACGCCATAAGCTCCGCGTTCGGGAAGAGGATGCGCGCCGTCTGGTCGGTGCGGGCCATGCCGCTCGTGATAACACGGAACACGTCACGATTGCACGTGAGGTCGCGCAAAGCGCGCTCGCCCGCGCTCGACAGGGGCTCGTCGGTGCCCGCCCCGCTGTAGCGATGGCCTTCCGTGCCCGCCGTGGCACCATGGCGCACGAAGACGACTTCCAAAGGCGCGCCCGCGCCCTGCGTCCCTCGAGGCGCATCGGCAAGGTTTCCTTTGATGACCTGGGGAATCCCGCACGTCATGCGCACGACGACGTCGGCGCGCGCAGCGAGCGCGCATCCCAGGCGCCCCGCGCGCTCGCGCCATTGGGCGTCTTCCGCACGCATGGGGACGACCCCCGAGCCGACCAAGGACAGAATCACTGCGTCGAAGCCGATCAGCCGCTCGAGCGCCCGGTCAGCGTCGAGCGCGCGTACGAGTTCCTCAGCACGGTACGCGATGCGGCCGGCAAAAGCCGCGGGCACGCCGCCCTCCGCTTGCTGCGCCGCGTCGACGAAATCGTCCGCCGCGAACCCGAGCTTTTCGCGCACGAAGGTCCTCTTCCCCGAATGCGCACCACCTACCACGAGAATCATAGGAGCATGCCCCCCGCCACCAACATGGCAAGCATCGCGAGCTCGGCCCATTGCAGAAACCATCCGGCCAAATCCCCCGTCACCCCGCCGAAGCGGGACAGGGCAACATGGCGGTACCACGCGAGCGCCAAAAGCCCCGCCACCGCCATAAGGGCGCCGACGGCCTGAACGCACGCGACCATCCCTGCAGCCGAAGCCGCAGCGAAAGCGCAAAGCGGCACGACGATCGCCGCGCGCTTCTTCGCAGGCGAGAGCCCCGCGGCCATGCCGTCCGCCCGCGCGGCAGGCCAGCATTCAACGGCGAGCCCCGAAAGCGCGCGGGAGAACACGAGCGAGCACAGAAGCGCAAGGAACGTCCCCGCCGTAAGCGGCAGCGCGGTGAACAGGGAAAACTGCAGAATAAGGTACACGACAACACCGATGACCCCGAAGGCGCCCGCCCGCGGGTCGTGCATGATCTCGAGCTTTCGCTCGCGTGGGGCCCAACTTGCAAGCGCATCGGAGGTGTCGCAGAGCCCGTCTAGGTGGATGCCTCCCGTCACCGCCACAGGCAGCGCCGCGAGCACGGCCGCGACGATGGTCGCAGGTACGCCGAGCAGGTTCGCCACGTACCCCCACGCCGTCATGAGGAAGCCTTCCGCAAGGCCCACCAGGGGAAACGCGGCAAGCGCATGGGTTGATCCGAAATCGGTCCAGGCCGATTTCGGGACGGGGATGCGCGAGAACGTTCCGAACGCCGCGCCGATTGCCTCTGCTATCTTCACCTTATAGGTCCTTCGCCTTTCATCCACACGGGAATCCCGCATACCACTTCGACTGCGCGGTCGGCCAGCGCCGCCACGCCCGCGTTCACGCGCGCGAGCGCGCGCCTCCATGCCTCGGTCCCCTCATCGTAGCGCATCCCATCGGCGAACACGTCAACGGAGACCACCACCGTATACGCAGCGGCCTGAGCGAGCCGTTCAATGCCTCCGAGCACCTCGCGCGCCACAGCGTCGGGGTCACGCGGGGACAAGCCGCCTTCCGCGAAAAGCTCGTTTGCAACCAGGTTGCCCACGTCCTCCAAAAGAAGCGTGCAGCCGCGAGGAAGCCCGGGCACTGCGGCGCCCACGTCACGCGTGCGCTCGAGGGTGGAAAACCCCTTGCCCTCGCGCAGCGCCCGATGGCGCGCGATGCGGCGGGCGCCCTCTTCCCCGAAGGGCTCCATCGTTGCCAGGTACACGCGGGGGCCGTCGTGCCCGAGGCACAGGGACTCGGCATAGGCGCTCTTGCCGCTCGCGGCGGCGCCGATAACGAACGTCACCGTCATATCCCAGCCTCGAAATGCTCGTAAGCAGCCATGCCAGTCGCCGTGAACGTCTTCCCATCCCGGTACACGCGCAGCGCCGAATCCAGAAGGGGCAGATACGCCATGGCGCCCGCGCCCTCGCCCAAGTGCATGCCTGCGTCGAGGGGTGCCTTTATGCCGAGCTCGCGAAGGAGCTCCTGGCTTGCGGGTTCGCTTGATGCGTGGGTGCCCATGAGGTAGCCCAAGGCGTTTGGACACAGGCGCGCCGCGCACAGGGCCGCCGTGCAGGATATGACCCCGTCGAGGAGCGCCGGCGCCTTCGAGACCGCGGCCCCCAGGTAGAAACCGCACATCGCCGCGATGTCGAAGCCGCCCACCTTCGAGAGCACGTCGATCGGGTCGGCGGGATCGGGCGAGTTCGCGTCGATAGCGCGCTCGACCACGTCGCGCTTGCGCGCGAACGAGGCGTCCGAGAGCCCCGCGCCGCGCCCGACGAGGCTCCGCGCGTCCGCCCGGAGGAGCACTGCGGCCACCGCCGCCGAGGTGGTCGTGTTGCCAATGCCCATCTCGCCCGCGGCGAGAAGGCGCACGCCGGCGCGGACAAATCCGCACGCGACGGCGATTCCGACCTCGATCGCGCGCACGGCCCCATCGCGAGACATAGCGGAGCCGTGCGCGATATTGCCGCTCCCCCGCCGCACGTTCGCGCGCACCATGCGCGCGTCTTCTATGCCCCGGGCCATACCCACGTCGACGGGCACGACCTCGGCACCCGCGAACGCCGCCATGCGGCAGGCGCTCGTGGCCCCCTCGCACATGTTGCGCGCGACGGCTCGCGTCACGTCTTGTCCGCTTTGCGACACGCCTTCGGCAACGACCCCGTTGTCGGAGAAGAATACCGCAAGCGCACGGGGAAACTCGGCCACCTCGGCGCTCCCCTGAGCCGCGGCGATACACGCGACGGCGTCTTCAAAGTCGCCCAATCCCCCCAAAGGGTGCGCGATGGAGTCCCACGCGGCGTACGCGGCGGCGCGGGCACACTCGTCTGCGGGCGCGATCCGGGAGAGCGCGGCTTCGAGCACGGCGCCCGGCGCCGACGAGAACGCGCGCTCGACTTCCTCGCGGATACAGGCAAGCGCGGTTTCGGTTACTTCAGCCATGCCGTCTCCTCTCTGCGAACGACACTGCGGCAGACGCGAACGCGCGCGCAACGTCGGGGTTCGCAGGATAGTACACATGCGGGAAGCCCGCAACCAGGGACGGGGTGGTCGTCATGCACGGCCACCCCTTGTCGCGCCGGGGCTTCTGCGCCCAGAAGTCGCCGCCCGGGCAGGTGGACTGCCAGTAGTGGAACTCGTGCGCGCGGATGCGTGTGCCGCGCGGCCCGTAGAGTCCGTCGCGTTGAGAAGTGAGCTCCACGTACCCGAAATGGGACAGCCTTCCCCCGTTCTCGCTTGCGCCCTCAAGGGCGCCCGCAACAGGCCAGCGCCGCCCCTCGCTATCGGCGATTTCGCGCTGCAGGTACAGAAACCCACCGCATTCGGCGACCGTCGGCATGCCGGATTCCACCGCACGCCGCACCGCCTCGCGCATCGGCGCGTTCTCGGAGAGCTGCCGCGCATGGAGCTCCGGGTAGCCGCCTCCCAGATAGAGGGCGCTTGTCCCCCGGGGCAACTCGCTATCACACAGGGGGCTGAAAAAGGCCAGCTCGCAACCCAGGTCCTCGAGCGCGCGCAGGTTCTCCTCGTAGTAGAACGAGAACGCCTCGTCACGCGCGACGGCGATGATGGGCCGCGCTCCCGCGATCGGCTCAAACCGGTAAGGTTCCTCGCAGATATCGGGTGCCGTCGCCGCTATTTCGAGCAAGCGGTCGACGTCGACGCTCTTTTCCACCAGCTCGGCCATCTTATCGATGCGCGCGGAGAGCTGCTCCACCTCGTCGGCGGTCACAAGCCCCAGATGCCGGCTTTCGAGCGAGAACGCCTCGTCGGCGGGGATATTCCCCAAAACCGCGACGCCCGTGTGCTTCTCGATCGAAGGCGCCGCATAGGCGCAGGCAGCGGCGCTCGTCTTGTTCAGCACGACGCCGCGCACGTTCGCACAAGGCAGGAACTCGGCGATGCCGCGGATTACGGCGGCGAGCGATAAAGACGCCCCGCGCCCGTTCACCACTAAAACGACCGGCGTTTCCGTGTCGCGCGCAACCTGGTAGCTGCTCGCATCGGACACGCCGGGCGCCATGCCGTCGTAGAAGCCCATGACCCCCTCGAGCACCGCGACATCCGCGCCCGCGGCGCCGCGTGCGAGCAGGGCGCGCAGCGTCGGGGCGTCGGTGAAGAAGCCGTCTAAGTTGCCCGAGCGCGCACCCACGACGCGGCGATGAAAGAGCGGGTCAATGTAGTCGGGGCCGCATTTGAAGGCCGCGCATGCAAGGCCGCGGCGCGCGAGCGCGCGCAGGAGCGCGCACGTTACGACCGTCTTGCCGCTCCCGCTCGAGGGCGCAGCGACCATGAAGCGCGGGATGGACGTGCTCACCGGGCGCCGCCTTCCCCACCTGCACCACGCGCGCTGACGAGGAACACGGGGTTTTGCGCCTTCATGAGATGGTGCGAGCCTACAGCCTCGGCGCGGGCGGCCGACACCTGGCACGCCTCGAACCCCTTAAAGCGCGAACCCGAGAGGAGCGCGCACGCCTCGGTGAGCGTCTCAACGGTGACGCATGGCACGCACAAGCGAACCTGCGAGTTCTTCTCGAGCGCCGCCTCCAAGATGGAGGGAAGCTCGCCCGCGCTCCCGCCGACGAACACGGCGTCGGGGACGGGCAGTTTCGCGAGCGCTTCGGGGGCGACGCCGGGGACCGCATGCACGTTGCCGCACCCGAATGCATCCGCGTTCTCTCGGATGAGCCGCACGCCGGTCGCGTTGCGCTCGACCGCCCATACCGACCCCGCTCGCGCGACGAGCGCCGCCTCGATCGATACGCTCCCCGTGCCGGCGCCGACGTCCCACACGGTGTCGGTCGCGGTAAGGCGCAGCTTCGCGAGCGCGACGGCGCGCACCTCCTGCTTGGTCATGGGAACGTCGCCGCGGATAAAGAGCTCGTCGGGAATGCCCGAGGAAGCGTACGGCCAGCGGGAGCTCGCGGCGCGGGATGCGCTAAAGCCCACAGGCGACCCGGCGCCGCCTGCGAACTCGATAAGCATCACGTTCAAGTCGTCGAACGTCTGACCTGCGATTTCACTTGCGGTCGCGCAGGTGATGCGCTCGTCGGGGTACGACAGGCGCTCGGCCACCGTCACGCGCGCGTCCCCGAAGCCCGCCTGCACAAGCTCGCCCGAAAGCCGCGAGGGGTCTTCCCCGCCCGACGTGGCGAGGAAGAGCTCACCTGCGCGCTCGGCCTCGGCCACGATGTCGCACGCCACGCCGTGAGCGCTCGCGAAGCGCCAATCCTGCCATGGACGCGCGAGACGCGCGGCGAGATACGACGCTGAGCTTATGCCGGGAACAACGCGCACGTCCACCTGCGCGTCGCCGGAGAGCGCCTCCACCAGGCGGCGCGCGCCGCTGAACAGCCCCACATCGCCCGTCATCACGACCACGGCGCGCTGCCACGACGCCGCATCGGTGAGCGCGGCTACGATGTCCGCCGTCTTCACGAGCTCGCATCTCACCACGTCGGGCGGCACGTCGATGCCGGCAAGCGCGCGATGAGCACCGATGACCACGTCGGCGATGTCGATCGCGTCGAGCGCCGCGCGCGAGAGCAAGTCGGGGTTTCCGGGCCCCGCCCCGATGATCGTTACCTTTCGCATGGAATCTCCCGATACCCGCGCGGCGTGACCATACGGCCGCCTACGAGCTTCGTGTCCGCGTTGCCGACGAACACGGTGGTGAACATGTCGGCGTCGATCTCCCCCAGCTCGGAGAGCCTGCACATGCCCGACTGCTGCCCCTCGCGCCCGATGTTGCGTACCCAGCCGCAGAGCGTGTCGGGGGCCTTCCATTCGAGCATAATCTTCGCCGCGCGTGAGAGCCTGTCGGCGCGCTTTCTGCTGCGCGGGTTGTACAAACAGATGCAGAAGTCGGCACTCGCGACGGCGGCGAGCCTGCGCTCGATGACCTCCCATGGCGTGAGCAGGTCGGAGAGCGACACGACCGCGAAGTCGTGGGCAAGCGGGGCGCCGAGCACCGCCGACCCGCTCTGAGCCGCGGTGGCCCCGGCGATAACTTCCACGTCTACATCGGGGTAGTCCTCCGCAAGCTCCAGCACGGGGCTCGCCATGCCGTACACGCCCGCGTCACCGCTGCACACGAGCGCCACGGCTTCTCCGCTCTGCGCGCGCGAAAGCGCAAGGCTGCACCGTTCGACCTCGTGCATCATCGGGGTCGCGAGATGCGCCGCGTCGGGCACGGCGGCGAGCGCGAGCTCCACGTATTTCGTGTACCCCACAACGATGTCGGCCGCCTCGAGCGCGCGCCGGGCCGCAATCGTCATGCCGTCGGGGCCGCCCGGGCCGATCCCCACCACGAAGAGCTTTCCCATCACCGCTCCTTAAACGAAAGATCGATAGTTACCTTGGAAAACGCGACGGTCACGCCGCCGTGAGCGAGCTTCGGGAAGATAAGTTTGCCCCCCTCCGCGAGCGCTGCCCGCTCGCACACGTTGTCGACCCCCACCGTCGCGCGCACAAAATCAGATGGCGAAACGCTGCCTTCGACCTGCGACAACTCCTCTGCGGAATACGTCGCAAGCGGGATATTGCGCGCGCAGCAGAAGGCGAGCAGACCCTCCTCGTGCGCCTTCACGTCGATCGTCGCCGCCTCGCGCACGGCCGAAGGCGAGATACCCACCTGCCCGCACGCGAGAAGAAACGCCTCCTCGATCGCTTCGGCGCACGCACCGCGACGGCATCCTATGCCCGCAACGATGCAGGGCACGACAAGGCGAAGCGGCTCGGGCGCAGGCGCCTGCGCCCGCACGCCCGCCGGCTTCCCCGTCTCACCGGCGGGCACGACCTCGCCCGTTGTCTCCGCCGCACGAACGGACGCACCTGCATTCGCGCCAGCGAACGGCGACACGACGATATCGGCCCGAGCGCGGTCGGACGCAAGGTCAACCCCCTCAGGCGGCTGTCCCGAAATCGGCATGTCGGAATAGAGCGCCACGCGCCCGCCCGAAAGCAGCCGCGCCGACACTCGCTTGATGGCCTCGGGATTCGAAACGGCGAGCCCCGCACAGCGCGCCCACGTATCCACCGCCCACACGCCGCGGACGTCGGTCGCCGTGGTGATGACGGGGATGGCCCCTGCCGCGCGTGCCACAGTTTGCGCAAGCTCGTTCGCACCGCCCAAATGCCCCGACAAAAGCGGGACGGCAAAGCGCCCCGCCTCGTCGATCGCCACAACCGCGGAATCGGTTGCCTTCGAGGCGACATGCGGCGCGATCGCCCGCACGGCGATGCCCGCCGCGCCCACGAACAGAAGCGCGTCCGACGCTTCCCACGCGAGCGCCGTCCATGCGCGCAGGTCGGCCTTCCCCTCGCCGAACCCGCGCGAAACGGAAACGTCCCAGCCAGGGTCGTCTTCACCTGTCTGCGCGCAATCGGAAAGCGCGCGTGCGGTGCGCTCCGCCAACGCATACCCCCTCTCAGTGAACGCTATGCAGGAAACCCTCATCTAGCGCACCACCATCGTCGAGAAGTAGCTGCTCCGATCGGGCACATCGTCGAGCGAACGGTACACGCGCTCGCCCGGAAGCCCACAGTCCTCTACGAGCTCGGCACCGTCGAAGGCGCCCTCCTCGCGAAGGATGCGCTTCGTGTCCGCAAGCGAGCGGCGCGCCTTCATGACCACCTTCGTCCCCGGCCAGCCGATTGCGCGGCCCACCCCGTACAGCACGCCTTTACTCATACGTCGCCCCCAATTCCCCGATAACTGCATCGGCGCCCGACGTGCGGAAAAGCTCGCGGCGCTCGGCGTCGAACACGACCGCGGCGATGTCGCATGCGCCCGCCGCGCGGCGGCGCAACCTGTCCTCGATTGCCGCAGCGAGCGAAGCGCGCGCAGCGTCCCCCACGCCGGCGGCCTCGATTACCTCGAGCGCCGCCGTGGTCGTGACCGACGACATGATCTCGCGCACGGTCTTCGCGCCCGCGCCGGCCAAGGCCGCGTGGGCGGCCAGAATCTCCGCGCGGCAGTCGGCGGTACGCGAATGGGTGTCCATGATGCCGCCAGCGACCTTCACCAGCTTGCCGATGTGTCCCACAAGAAGGACATTGGTGAATCCCTCGCGAACGCAGCAATCAATCGCATCGCCCACAAAGTTGGAGATGAAGACCACCGGCGCACCGTTTAGGTGGAAATGCCCCGAGATGAACTGCCCGCCGTAGTTGCCGGGCGTGAGCACGACTCCGCGCCGCCCCATAGCCGCATGCTGCCGAATCTCGAGCTCGATGCTGTCGCGCAAGGCAGCGAGGCTGCGCGGCTCGACGATGCCCGTCGTTCCCAGGATGGAGATGCCGTCCTCTATCCCCAGGTGCGGGTTGAAGGTCTTTTCGGCAAGGGCCACACCCTCGGGTACCGAAATCGTCACAGCAATGTTTCCAGAAAAGCCGTGCGCGGCGCACACCTCACGCACCGCCGAAGTAATCATCGCGCGCGGCGTCGCGTTGATGGCGGCCGCCCCCACCGGCTGCTCGAGCCCGGGCAACGTCACGCGCCCCACGCCCACGCCGCCATCGACGGAAACTTCCGATTCGTGCGCGGGCACGTCCTTGCTGCCCGCAGTACCCGTGCCCGACCCCGCATGTTCCACACGCGCGTACACGAGCACGCCGTCGGTCACATCGGCGTCGTCGCCTGCGTCCTTTCGCACGGCGCACTGGGCGCACCCCTCGCCGATGCATGCATCGACCACGTCCGTCTCGACGGGCAGCCCGCCGGGGGTGACGATCGACACGTGGCCGACGGGCTTTCGTGACAAGAGCATCTCGCAGGCCGCCTTCGCCGCGAGCGCGGCGCAGCTCCCCGTGGTATAGCCGCAGCGCAGGCGGGTCGTCCCGGTATATATGTAGTGCTCGAAGGCCACGCTAGCTGCTCGCCTTCCGATACCCCGTGGCAAACGAAGGGTCGTAAAGCTTGCTGCGCTCGTACGACTCCGCTTGCGCGCCGTCGTGCGCAAGCCCGCCGCGAGCTCCGAGCACGCGGCCCACCACCACGAGCGCCGTGCGGTCGATGCCCACTCGCGCACCCGCATCGGCGAGCGTGCCCACTGTGCAGCGCACCACGCGCTCCTCAGGCCAGGTCGCCTTGTACACGAGCGCCGCCGGCTCGTCGGAGCTGCGGCCCGCGGCCAAAAGCTCGGCGGAAAGCTCGGCGAGCATACCCGAGCTCAGGAAGATGACCATAGTCGAGCCGCTTTCCGCCATGGTGCGCATGCCCTCGCCCGCGGGCATGGGGGTGCGCCCGGAAAGCCGCGTGATCACGACAGACTGGCTGATTCCCGGCAGCGTGTATTCCTGGCGAAGCGCCGCCGCGGCACCGCAAAAGCTCGACACGCCGGGCACCACCTCGTAGTCCACGCCGCGCGCGTCGAGTGCGTCCATCTGCTCCTGGATGGCGCCGTATAGGCACGGGTCACCCGTGTGCAGGCGCACCACTTCCTCGCCCCGCGCATCCGCCGCACACATCACGTCGAGCACTTCCTCCAAGGTCATGTGCGCGCTGTCGTAGACGACGCAGGATTCCTTGCAATCGGCGAGCAGCTCGGGGTTCACAAGGCTCCCCGCCCAAACGACCACGTCCGCCGCGCGCAGAAGGCGCGCCCCGCGCAGCGTGATAAGGTCGGCGGCGCCCGAGCCTGCGCCAACGATATGAATCATCCGAGCCTTCCCTTCCCGTTTCTCATCGCAACCGTTTACGCCGCCCTTCGCACAGCGGGCAAAACACGGCGCCCGCAGCGGCAATCGGCGCAAATACGCAGGCAGGAGGCGCAATGCCGCCCGCCCTGGCTTTGACACGTTCACAAGTGCCCACTATCATAGTAAAAGTTTCGGCAACGAGCATATGACAATCGGATAAAAGGAAATGACCGGCGCGGCGCCCGCACAGCCCGCGCTGGCTTGCGGAGGGAACCAGGTGGGAATCCTGGGCAAGGGACATTACTGTATAGGACGCGCGGGCGAACTGCCTCGCGCCCCAAGCCAGACTGCTTCGCCTTTTCCTCACGGCATCGCCGTGGCGTTAGCTCCTTGTGAACCCCGAGGGGTGCGCTTTTCTTTCGCTTGTGCCGACAAGCAACTGTCGCCGGGGGACCGGCAAACCGAGGAAAGGAAAAACCATGTCCGACCAGATGTCACGCCGCGGCTTCATGGGCGCCGCAGCAACCGGAGCCGTCGCGCTCGCCGGATTCGCGCTCGCGGGCTGCTCCAGCACCTCCGCGAGTTCCGAGAAATCGAGCGAAAAGGAGAAGGCCGTGAAGCCGGTCATCCTCGTCACGAGCTTCGGCACGAGCTACAACGACTCGCGCCACATCACCATCGGCGCCATCGAAGACGCTATCCGCGAGAAGTACTGGCAGGACTACGACATCCGCCGCGCCTTCACCGCGCAGATCATCATCGACAAGCTGAAGAAGCGCGACGGCATCACGATCGACAACATGACCGAGGCGCTCGACCGCTGCGTGGAAGACGGCGTGAAGGAAATTGTCGTGCAGCCGACGCATCTCATGGCTGGCCTGGAATACGCCGACGTGAAAGACGAGCTCGACAAGTACGCCGACAAGTTCGACAAGATCTCGCTCGGCGACCCGCTGCTCACCTCCGACGACGACTACAAGAAGGTGGCCGCAGCCATTAAGGAGAACATGGCGTCCTTCGACGACGGCAAGACGGCGCTGTGCCTCATGGGCCACGGCACCGAAGCCGATTCCAACGCCGACTATGCCAAGATGCAGGAAGTGTTCAAGAACGAGGGCTTGACGCAGTTCTTCGTCGGCACCGTCGAGGCTGAGCCGACCTGCGAGGATGTTATCGCCGCCGCGAGCGCCGCAGGGTACAAGAAGGCCGTGCTCGCGCCGTTCATGGTGGTCGCGGGCGACCACGCGAACAACGACATGGCAGACGAGACCGACCCCGACAGCTGGGCTGCAAAGTTCGTGGCCGCTGGCTTCGAAGTGACGTGCCTGCTCCAGGGTCTGGGACAGAACGCCGCGGTCGACGACATCTACGTCTCGCACGTGGACGACGCCATCGCCAAGCTGTAAACTCGCCGCGCACGGGGGCGCCGGTCGCGTCCCCGTGCAACGGGCATGCGCCTTCCCCGACCGACGGCGCATGCCCGTTGCATTCGCATCCCGCCCGCCCACCGCACGGCGCGGGCGGTCGAAGCGATTGAAAGGAACCCCCTCCATGTTGAAGAAAACCCTCGCCTTCGCCCTGTCAGCGGCGCTTTTCGCGTTCTCGCTCGCCGGCTGCGGCGGAAATTCAATCGACAGCGCAAAGGCAAGCGATGCCGATTCCCAGGAAAAGACCGAACAGGCGGCCGATGCGCCCGAGGGCGCAAGCGCTGCCCCCATCACCGCCGACAAGGTGGCCGACGGCACCTATCCGATCACCGTAGATTCCAGCTCGAACATGTTCAGGATTGTGGACGCCCAGCTCATCGTGGAAAACGGCTCCATGCACTGCGTGATGACGCTTTCCGGCACGGGCTACGGCAAGCTCTTCATGGGCACGGGCGACGAGGCTGCCGCCGCGAGCGAGGCCGACTTCATCCCCTATGTGGAAAACGCGGAAGGCAAGTACACCTACGACGTGCCCGTTAAAGCGCTCGACGAGGACACCGCCTGCGCCGCGTGGAGTATTAGAAAAGAGCAGTGGTACGACCGCACGCTCGTGTTCGAATCCGCCGGCGTCGATCTGCGCGCCGACGCACTGAAGTAACGCCATGCGGTCGATTCTTCCCAAGGGGGAAAACAGGAAGCGCCACAGCATCGCGGCGCGCGCGGTCGCCTGCGTTCTCGTCGCCCTGCTCGCGCTTCCCTTCGCGGGGTGCAGTGCGAGCCCGAACGCGACCGGTGCCACGACGGGCTCTCAGGAATACACTGTGAGCGTCTCGCTTTCCGGCGGGTCAGGGCGCGCAAGCATCGCCTCACCAACCACAATTGTGAAGGATGGCGACACCTACACCGCGACCATCACCTGGTCGAGTTCGAACTACGACAAGATGACCGTCGACGGCGTGGACTACGCGCCCGTAAACGACGGCGGCAACTCCACGTTCGAGATACCCGTCACGCTCGACGAGGACATCGCCGTGTCGGCCGAGACCGTCGCCATGTCGACGCCGCACACCATCGACTACACGCTCTACTTCGACTCATCCACCATGAAGGAGAAATCGGGCGACGAAGCAAGCGGCGGCTCCCCTGCGGGAACGGCCTCAAGCGCCGCGGCCGACTTCCACAACGCCGATTTAGGCTGCGGCTGGAAGCCGACGGGGACGCTTCAGCTTGAATACGCCGAGCACTTCACTGTCGACGAGTTCGAAGGCGGCCTGCGGCTTATCTGCATTTCGAACGGGGAGCGCTTCCTCGTGGTGCCGCAAGATGCGAAGGTACCTGATGGGTTGAGCTCCGACATCGCGGTCATAAGGCGCCCCGCCGACAAGGTGTACCTCGTGTCGTCGGCGACGATGTGCCTGGTCGACGCACTCGATGCGAACGACAATATCATCATGTCGGGCACGAAGGCCGACGATTGCTCGGTCGCGGGCTTCAAAAGCGCACTCGAAAGTGGGGCGATCGCCTACGGCGGCAAGTACAGCGCGCCCGACTACGAGCGAATATCGGCCTCGGGCTGCACGCTCGCCATCGAGAACACCATGATCAACCACACACCCGATGTGAAGGAAAAGCTGCAGAAACTCGGGCTCGTCGTGCTCACCGAACAGTCGTCGAGCGAGCCCGAAGCACTCGGGCGCGTCGAGTGGATTAAGCTTTTCGGCATCCTGTTCGACAAGGAAGACGAGGCCGCGCACCTGTTCAACGAGCAGAAGGCCCGCGTCGAGCAAACGTCGGGGCTCGCGTCGTCAGGTAAAACCGTGGCGTATTTCTACATTAACTCAAACGGGGCCGCCGTCACGCGGCGGGCGGGCGACTACGTGGCGCAGATGATCGAGCTTGCAGGCGGCAACTACGCGCTCGATGACGCGCAGACGGCGTCGACGTCAGGCTCGTCAGTAACGCTCGAAATGGAGCGCTTCTACGCGACGGCGAAGGATGCCGACATCATCGTCTACAACGGCACCATCGACGAATCGGTTGTCACCTTGAACGACTTCGTAGGCAAAAACGCGCTATTGTCGCAGTTCAAAGCCGTGAAGAACGGCAACGTCTGGGTCACAAGCGCCGACATGTACCAGCAGATGACTTCTACCGCCGACATTATCGACGAGCTGCACGGGGCGTTCACCGGCGATGACGCGAGCGACTTCCATTATCTGAGAAAGCTCTGCTAGCGCCATGAGAAGCCGGCTTTCCATGGCATATGACGAATCGGGGCGCGCCGCGCGGTGTCGCGTCGTGACGGCGCAGCTCGCTGTTGTCCTCATCGTGCTCGTCGGGGCCAACCTGTGCATCGGGAGCGTGCTCGTGCCCGCAGACCACATCCCCGGCATCCTTTCGGGCGGCGCGGCCAATTCCATGGAAAGCCAAGTCATCTGGGAGATTCGCCTGCCGCGCGTGCTTTCAGCCGTGCTTCTCGGCGGGGCACTTTCGCTCTCCGGGTTCCTGCTGCAGACGTTTTTCAACAACCCCATCGCCGACCCGTTCATCTTGGGCGTCTCCTCGGGCGCAAAGTTCGTCGTCGCGCTTACGATGATTGTACTTCTGGGCGCGAACCAGGCCATGTCCTCCCCGGCCATGGTGGCCGCAGCGTTTCTGGGCTCGCTTATCACCATCAGCTTCGTGCTCCTCATCGCACGGCGCATAAGTTCCATGGCCATGCTCATCGTGGCAGGCGTCATGGTGGGATACATCTGCTCAGCGGCGACGAACTTCCTCATCGCCTTCGCCGACGACCAGTCCATCGTGAACCTGCACAACTGGTCTTTGGGTAGCTTCTCGGGTTCGAGCTGGGACGACGTCGCGGTCATCGCGGTCGTGGTGATCACCGTGAGCGCATGCGTATTCGCGATATCGAAGCCCCTTTCCGCCTTCCAGCTGGGAGAAGCCTACGCGAAAAGCGTCGGCGTGAACGTCGCACGCTTCCGCGTGGTGCTCGTCCTTCTAGCGAGCATGCTCTCCGCCTGCGTGACCGCGTTCGCTGGTCCGGTGTCGTTCGTAGGCATCGCAGTTCCGCATCTCGTGAAGTCGGCGCTGAAGTCGTCGAAGCCCATCCGCGTGATTCCTGCGTGCTTCTTGGGAGGCGCCATCTTCTGCGCGGGCTGCGATTTGATCGCGCGCACGCTGTTCTCTCCCGTCGAGCTTTCCATCAGCGCCGTCACCGCCATCTTCGGCGCGCCGGTGGTTATCGCGCTCATGTTGAAGAAACGAGTGAGGTAGATGGGGGAATTCATGCCGCGGCCCAAAACGCTCGGAGGGGGCATTCCATGCTTAGACAGTCCTGAGCTCGCGCGAAAGCGCCAGAAGGCACTTTCGGCTCGTGCGGGACTGCGCGCGGAACGCCTCCTCCGAGCGGAGTCGAACCTCGAAACCCCGGTCGAAACGCAGGCTGACGGAGCACCGCTTTTCCGCATAAGCGACCTGTCGGCGGGCTACGACAAGAAGGTCGTAGTCGAAGGCGTCGATCTGGAGGTTCGCGCGGGCGACGTCGTGGCGCTCATCGGGCCGAACGGCTCGGGCAAGTCGACCATCTTGAAAACCATCACACGCCATCTGGCACCGCTTGCCGGCGCGGTCGAGCTCGACGGGCGGGAGATTTCCCGATGGAAGACGGCGGAGTTCGCAAGGAACCTTGCCGTTATGCTGACAGATCGCCCCCGGACCGAGCTCCTCACCTGCCGCGATATCGTAGAGGCAGGAAGGCATCCCTACACCGGGCGAATGGGCACACTCTTGCCCGACGACCATAGTCGGGTCGACGAGGCCATGAAAACCGCACATGTGGAAGAGCTCGCCGAGCGCGACTTCATGCAGATAAGCGACGGGCAACGCCAGCGCGTCATGCTCGCACGCGCCATCGCGCAGGATCCGCGTGTGCTCGTGCTCGACGAGCCCACATCGTATCTCGATATCCGCTACCAGATCGACCTGCTGCGAATACTTCGCCACCTTGCGAAATCGCAGAATGTGGCTGTCATCATGTCCATCCACGAACTCGAGCTCGCGCAGAAAAGCGCCGACAAGGTGATTTGCGTGAAGGACGGTCGGGTCTTCCGCGCCGGCGCACCCGAGGACATATTCACGCGCGAGACGATTGGCGAGCTCTACGGCCTTCAACATGGCACCTTCAACGAGCGCTTCGGCAGCGTGGAAATTGGGCGCCCGCACGGCGATGCGCACACGTTCGTCATCGCCGGCGCGGGTACGGGGTCGGCCGTGTTTCGCCAGCTCATCCGGCAGGGCAAGGCGTTCTACGCGGGCGTTCTGCACGAAGGGGACATCGACTGTGAGCTCGCGCGCGACCTGGCGGCGGAATGCGTGGCCGAGCGCGCCTTCGAGCCTATCGGGGATAAAACCATAGCCCACGCCAAAGAGCTCCTCGTCCACTGTGCGCGCCTTATCGTGTGCCCCGCCGCCTTCGGCACCATAAACGCCCGCAACGCAGAGCTCGTCGAGTTCGCACGCTCGCATGGTATCGAGGTCATGCGAGCGTGCGAAGGCGCATCGGAGGATTCCCAATTGGAGTGGGAAGGATAAACTGGACTTTTTTAAGGATCCTCAGGCTACAGCTCCTACGCCGGCGAGGTCTCCAAGGCGCCGGAGAACCTCGTGAACAGGAATTTCCACGCCGACGAGCCCAACTAGGCCTAATCCAAGCGAGATTCCAGACTCGACAGGCCATTAAGAGTCAGGTCGTTGGCGACCCCAGAGACGCGCTCGATAGGAACCGAGCCGTCAGACAGCGCCCACGTGCGATAGATACCGATAATACCCGACAGCAAAAACGCCAGATAGTAGTCGAACATCTCGTCCTTGAGACCTTGGGGCAGCAGATCGCGTTCGGCAATCTCGTGCTCGAGCGGCGCACGAAGACGAGCCATAAAATCATCGAGCGGAATGTTCTCGATCAGCTGACGATTGAGCACCAAGTTGTTGCACAGTGCCTCGTTAACGGTTTTAAAGAAGGTCGCCGCCGCGCCAAGAGCGCGCTCGTTGGTGTCGCCGTCCATTGAAGCAAGCGTTTTCTCGACCGAGTCGACAATCATCTCCACCACATCGACGGCAATGGCATCGAGCAGGCCGTCAACCGTGCCAAAGTGCACGTAGAAGGTTTTGCGGTCGACATTGGCCTCGCGCGCGATGGCACTCACCGTAATGTCTGCCAGCGGCTTTTCCATGAGCAGGCGCTCGAAAGCCGAAAGGATGGCATTACGGCTGCGAACGATGCGACGATCAAGACGCGGTTTGCTGGTTGCCATGGGCGTGTCCCTTCGATATGCGAGCATTCATCAACAGATGAGAGATAATCTACGTAAGAGGATTATCCCCCATACAGCACAAATATGCCTCGCATCATGAAGAACGCACGACTGCCCTACTGCGACTTAGGGTGCTTCTTCTTATTGAGTGCCGACGGAGATACGCGAATACCGTCTCCTGTCTGACGCACATAGGCCTTATGAGCCGGCTTTGCGGTCCCAGAAGCCTTCTGAGCGTGCTTCTTGGGATCAACGGTAACAGCATTCGTGGGGTGCGGCTTAGTGGGCGCAGAGGGCGTCTGAGGCGTGCGGCCGAGCTTGCGCATCACGCGATCCCAGCGCGCATGGATGCTCTCGTTGTGGGCGCTCTTAAGTCCCAGCAGGGGCGCAGCCAAAATGGTAGGCGCAATAAACGTAATGAGACGCCACAGCAGATAGCCGGCGGTCGAAGCCGAACCGAAGAAATGACCCAAGAACAATGCAAAGCCGCCCTCAGCGCCACCAGTTCCACCGGGCAAGGGAACCGCAGAGCTTAACAGCTGGACAAAGGCGCTCGCGGCCATGACCGAGAAAAAGTCGACCTCGTGGTGGCCAAAGGCAAGCATCAGGAAATACGGAACCAGATAGAAAAACGCGAGTTGCAGCATGGTGATAAACACGGTGAGCAGCATGGAAGAAAAATGTCCGGCCGAAAGCTTGAACTTCTCGGAGAAGGAGTAGATCTCGCCATCGACAAACGTGCGCCATCCCTCGATCTTAGTGGCCGAGACACCTATGCGCTCCAGCCAATTGATGATGCAATGGGCGACGCGCGTGACGGTCTTAGGCATGAGCGCGACGGCGAAGATGCCAAGCAAGATGCAGCAGTGCCCACCAAAGCTAAAGACGCACAGCAGCGTCATGTCGCCATAGCGCTCGGCAAAAAACGGCATGCGAGCAAGCAGTAGGATAGCGCCCCAGGCAACGAGGCCAAACTGGTACACGATAAAACGCGTGAATTGCGTGGCGCCGGCCTCGCCCACGTTTTGGCCGGCCTTGGTCAGGCGATAGATTTGAGCCGGGGTGGAGCCCATCATCATGGGCGTCAGGTTACCAAAGAAGATGCCACTCGCCTCGACCGAGATCAGGTCGCGGATGCCGACGGGCGAATTGGGATCGAGCCAGACGGCGATCGCATAGGCCACAATGCCAAAGAACAGGTACATGAACATGCAAAGACACGCGACAACGAGCCATGACGCCTGGACGCTCGACATAGCGGCCCAGAACTGCCCCATCTGCCCGGTTACCACCAGATAGACGATATAACCTACCAGCACGACGCCGATAAAGATGGCGCCGCGGCGTGCGCTCTTATTGTCATCTCCGCCCGAGGCCTCAACCTCGACCTGGGGCTTAGACGTATGCTGAGAGGACTCCGTCATGAGACTCCTTCTAACAGTCAAAATATCTAGGATATTGTACCCGTAAGGGCCATAGGCAGAACGCAAAGCTCTGGTTCAAACGGGAATTGCAGACGGTTGTTTGAAAATAAAAAAACCCGGCCTTCCATAGGAAGACCGGGTATCAGATGCGTGGTAGCCCGTACCAGATTCGAACTGGTGATCTCCGCCTTGAGAGGGCGGCGTCCTAAACCGCTAGACGAACGGGCCATAAGCCTCAGCAGAAAAGAAGTGGTAGCCCGTACCAGATTCGAACTGGTGATCTCCGCCTTGAGAGGGCGGCGTCCTAAACCGCTAGACGAACGGGCCACATGACATCTGCACTGCCGTGCTGCGAGGAAATATATTACGGGACAAAAAACGTCAGCGCAAGAAGAAATTCCAAATTGCCGAAAAATTGTCGGCAGGTTATGGAATACGCAGGTAAACTTGGTAGCTAATTCAAGTTGAGATGAACCAAAAGAGCTTCGCGCTCGTTGGGAATATCGTCTTCGATCACGGCGTCGAGGGCGGAGTTGAGAAGCTGACCCAGTTCCGGCCCGGGCTTGACTCCGGCACGGATCAGGTCGCCGCCGTTGATGGCGAGCATCTTGAGCGTATAGGGCTCCCCTGCCTTCAGCAGCTCGTGCGCCAGCGCGCGCATCTCCTCAATCGTCTCAACATAATAGAAGCACGACGGGGCCTTGCCAAGTGTGTCGGCACGCTTAAGGTCCATGAGCTCGTCAATCAGGCGGGCCGTGTCGACGCCCTCACCCGAAAGCGCGCGCATCATATTGAGCAGGCAGGAGCGCTCGGGGCGCAGCGGCTTGTCGTGATATTTGATGAGCAGGCACACGTCGCGCACCAGGTCGTGCGAGAGCGCCAGGCGATCCATAATGACGCGCGCTTTCTTGGCGCCGAGCTCGGGATGACCGTAGAAGTGTCCGCTGCCGGCGTGATCGACCGTGAAACACTCGGGCTTGGACACATCGTGCAAAAACGCCGCCCACATAAGGCTCGACGAGGGCGCGACGCCGTCGCACAGCGCAAGCTCCCCTGCCACCGTCAGCACACGGGCGATATGCTCGTAAACGTTAAACGCATGATAGACACTTCGCTGATCAAAGCCGCGACCCGCTGCCAGCTCAGGCACAGAGGCACAGATGAGCTCGGGGTAGCGCAGCATCGCGTCTCCCCCATGACCGGTCGAAAGAATGCCCTCAAGCTCAATACCCACACGCTCGCGCGCCACGGCGTCGAGCAGCGGCGCGCACTCGGCAAGCGCGCGCTTAGTCTCGGGCTCAATCATAAAGTCCAGGCGGCAGGCAAAGCGCACCGCACGCAACATGCGCAGGGCGTCCTCGTTAAAGCGACGCTTGGGATCGCCGACAGCGCGAATCAGCTTGCGCTCCAAGTCACCCTGGCCGTCGTAGCGGTCGACAAGCCCGCGCTCGGGATGCCAGGCCATAGCGTTGACGGTAAAGTCGCGGCGCGCCAGATCGTCCTCAAGCGAGGCGGCACGTTCCACACTCTGGGGATGGCGACCATCGGTGTAAAAGCCATCCAGACGGTACGTGGTGACCTCGATACGCTCGCCATCGGAAATAGCCGTGATTCCGCCAAATTTAATGCCCGACTCCACGACCGCGATACCAGCGGCCTCGAGCGCCGCTTTGGACTCCTGCCACAGGCCGCTACAGCACATATCAACATCGTGGCTGGGGTACCCCATCAGGGCGTCGCGCACCCAACCGCCCACGTACCAAGCCTCAAGACCAGCCGCCTCAAGCGCACGCAGGACGCGCAGGGACGCATCGGACGGTTGAGTACCGTTGAGCGAAACATTGCACATGCCTATGGCCTCCTGCGACTATCAAATTGGCTATCGATTGCGTCTGCAAGAAGTCTAGCAAGAAACAGCCTCCACTGCACACGCAAGTCCGATAAACAAAAACGCATCCGTCCTAGTCTAAGACGGATGCGAAATAATCAAACTATTCAGACAAGGTGCCGGAACTAGCAGACCTGGCGAACCTCGATGTGCTTCTTATATTCGTCCACCTTGGCAAAATCACCCAGACCGGGGCACTCGACCACGTTGGCGCCAGTGGCCATCGAAAGGCGCAGGGCGTCCTCGACGCGCTCGGGGGCGTCGTGCCACACGGACAGGAAGGCAGCGAGCGAGGAATCGCCGGCGCACACAGTCGACAGCAGCTTGACGTCGAAGGTGCGGTTGGCAAACCAGATATGCTCGCCGTTGGAGAAGTACGCACCGGCGCCACCAAGGGTCAGCAGCACGTTCTTGGCGCCCTTGGCGTGCAGCTCGGCCATAGCGCCCTTGACGGACTCGTCGTCGCCACCGCTCACCTTGATGCCAAAGATGTCAAGCAGCTCGTCGTCATTGGGCTTGATCAGCAGTGGCTCCAGAGCAATGAGGTCTGCCAGCTGATGGCTCGAGATGTCGAGGACGAACTCGGCCCCCTTGGCCTTGACACGGCGCAGGACCTCGGCCAAGAAGCCCTCGGAAGTGTTGGGAGGCAGCGAGCCGCTGATGACCAGGCAGGTCATGTCATCGAGCGAATCGATAAGTTCAAACATCTCCTGCTCGTTGGCCTCATTGATGGCGGCACCGGCATTGACCATGTTGTACTCGGTGTCGGGACCGGCGTTGAGGAACACATTGACGCGCGTAATACCGTCGGTCCACACGGGCTTGACGGGCACGCCCAGGGCCTCGGCGCCCTTAACGATAAACTCACCCGAGAAGCCGGCGAAGAAACCCAGGATCGTGGTGTCGACACCATAGTGGTCAAGCGTAAACGAGACGTTGAGGCCTTTGCCGTTGGGCGTGTAGACGGCATTGCGGGTACGCGTGACGGTATTGGCAGTAAGGCCGTCGCAGGCGATGTTGTAATCAATGGCGGGATTAGCAGTGAGCGTGTAAATCATGAATGTTCCTTTCACGAAGCAACGTGTTAATGAAAGTATATTCCACGCATCGGTAAAAGGCTAGGACAACTCGGTGAACGGTGTGGAAGCGATGAAGTACGGCAGGACACCTCTCCCCCATGGCGGAACAAAAAAGGCGCCCCGGCCGAAACCGGGGCGCCGCATGCGCACGAATATGTCGCGTTTCGATTACTGACGATCGAGCTTGCGGACAGCAACGCGCTTGCTGTACTCGTCGACGTGACCGAAGTCACCAATGCCGACGGACTCGGCAACGTTGGCGCCGGTGGCCATAGCGAGCTTCATGGCCTCCTCGACGTTGTCGCGATCCCTGTACCACTTGTGCAGGAACGCAGCGAGGGTGCAGTCGCCGGCGCAGACGGAAGAGACCAGCTTGATGTTGAACTCACGCTTGGCGTACCAGATGTCCTCGCCGTTGGAGAAGTAAGCGTCGCCGCGGCTACCACGGGTGAGCAGCACGTTCTGAACGCCAGCGTCGTGAGCCATCTTCATGGCGACACGAACCTCGTCGTCGGTGTCGACCGGCACGCCGAAGATGGCCTTCATCTCGTGATGGTTCGGCTTGATGAGCAGCGGCTTCTTGTGAGCGAGCTCCTTGAGCTTGTCGGAGGACAGGTCCAGGACGACGTCAGCGCCACGAGCCTGAGCGTGCTCCATGACCTGAGCCAGGAAGTCGGGCGTAGCTTTGGGAGGCACGGAGCCGGAGACGATCAGGCACTCGAGATCGCCCGCGGTGTCCAGGATGTTGTAGAGCTCCTCCTGGTGCTGCGGCGTGATCGGGGCGCCGGGGTTCAGGATGCCGTACTCGTGCTGGCCATCGTTGACGTAGGTGTTAATGCGCGTGATACCGTCGGTCCAGACCGGGCGGCAGAGGCAACCCAGGTTCATGACCTCCTCGACGATGAACTTGCCCGTGAAGCCAGCGAAGAAGCCGAGCGCGACGGTGTCGACGCCCATCTTCTTAAAGGCGAAGGACACGTCGAGGCCCTTGCCGTTAGCCGTGTAGCTGGCCGAACCGGTGCGGACGTTCTCGTCGGGCTCGAGCGGAGAGCTCGAAACCGTCATGTCGACAGCCGGGTTAGCGGTTAGCGTGTAGAACATTTACAGTACCCCCTGTATATGTGAGGGCCGCGTGGCCGGCCCATTCCAACCACGCGGTTACCTCTGATACCAAATTAGCGAGCTGCGGACTCGAGCAGTGCCTTGACCTCGGCGGCGGTGTTGCAGGCGAGCGCCTTCTCGGTGAGCTCGTCGCACTCGGCCTTGGTCCACTGGCTGATGGTCTTACGGGCGCGCAGGATCGACGGAGCACTCATCGAGAACTCCTCCAGGCCCCAGCTGATCAGCAGCGGCTCGAGCAGCGGATCGGCAGCGGCCTCGCCGCACATACCGACCATGATGCCGGCCTTCACGCCGCTCTCGATGATGTTCTTGAGCGAGCGGAGCACGGCGGGATAGTAAACCTGGTACAGGTTGGAGATGGTGTCGTTGCCACGGTCGGCGCACATGGTGTAGCCGATCAGGTCGTTGGTGCCGATGGAGAAGAAGTCGGCGACCTCGGCAAGACGGTCTGCGAGCAGCGAAGCGGCGGGCGTCTCGACCATGATGCCGACCTCGATGTTCTCGTTGAACTTGCGCCCCTCTTCGGTCAGCTCGGCCTTGCACTGCTCGACGAGCTCCTTGACAGCCAAGACCTCCTCGACGCAGGTGACGAGCGGGATCATGATCTTGACGTCACCGAAGGCGCTAGCGCGCAGCAGAGCGCGGAGCTGGACCTTGTACTGGTCGGGATTGGCCAAGCAGTAACGCACGGCGCGGAAGCCCATGAAGGGGTTGTCTTCCTTGACCATATGCAGATACGGAATCTCCTTGTCGCCACCCACATCGAGCGTGCGGATGATGACCGGAGCACCCTTGAGCGCGCTGGCGACCTTACGGTAGGCGTTGAACTGCTCCTCCTCGGAAGGAAGCTCAGCAGAGTCCATGAACAGGAACTCGGAGCGGAACAGACCGATAGCCTCGGCGTCGTGATCGAGCGCGTTGGGCACGTCATCGGGGTTACCGATGTTGCAGGCGATGATCTTCTTGATGCCATCAGCAGTCACGGACGGCTTGCCACGGAAGGCCTCGAGGGCTGCCTTCTCGGCAGCGAAGGCCTCGGCCTTGGCGGTGTAGGCAGCGAGCGTCTCCTCGTCGGGATCGGCCTCGACGATACCCTTGCCGCCGTCGACGACAACGGTCATGCCGTTGCGCAGTGCGGTGCAGCTGTTGGAGACCGAAAGGACAGCCGGGATCTCGAGGGCGCGCGCAATGATCGCGGAGTGCGACGTGCGGCCACCGGTCTCGGTGACGATACCGGCAACGTGGGCCTTATCGATCGTGGCGGTCATGGACGGCGTGAGGTCGTGCACGACAACGACAGTGTTCTCGGGCAGGACGGAGAGGTCGACGACCTCCTTGCCCAGCAGCTCGGCCAGAATACCGGTGCGGATGTCGGCGATGTCAGCCGCGCGAAGACGGAACATCTCGTCGTCCATGGACAGGAACATGTTCTCGAACATGGTCGAGGTGTCCATGAGCGCCTGCTCGGCGCAGGTACCGCCGTCAATGGCGGCGTTGATGGCGTCGGTCATACCCGGATCCTGAGCCAGAACAATGTGTCCGCTCATGATCTCGGCCTCGGCCTCGCCCACCGTCTCCTTCATGTGGTCGGCCTGAGCCTGGGTCTTCTCGCAGAAGACCGAAAGAGCGGACTGATAGCGCTCCTTCTCTGCTGCCGAATCAGCAACCTCGTGCGGCTCAAACGTCAAGTCGGGATCGACGGCGACCATGACGGTGCCGATACCGATGCCCTCGGAAGCGTTGACTCCCTGATACATTCCCATTCCTCTCTCCGTGTCATGTGATAAAGCGTTTTGCCATATCCATGACAAAAGAGCGCAGTTACCTTACAACAGGTCACTGCGCCCCCAAATATGAACTTAGTTGTTCAACATGCGACCCGTTTGAGTTCTACTCGCCAAGACCGCTCTTGATGAGCTCGATGGCAGCAGCCAGAGCCTCGGCCTCGTCGGCGCCGTCGCACTTGACCTCGACCTCGGTACCGCAGGGGATACCAGCAGCCATGAGGGCCATCGGGGACTTGCCGTTGACCTCCTTCTCGGGGGTGACGACCGTCACGTCACAGGCGTACTTGCCCATGGTGGAGGCGAACAGACCAGCCGGACGCATGTGCAGACCCTGAGGATTAACGAGGGTAGCCTTCTCAGAAACCATAATTGACTCCTTTTTGTGTTTAACCCCTGTCATGCATGTGGCAGGAGTCAGATTCACGACGTTCTTTATATTAACTCACATCAAACGGTTTTTCATTATGTTTCAGACGAATTATTGGACAGATGTGTTTGTCGTCCGCTTGCTCGCCCACAGGGGCCCGTGCGCGGCCTGTGAGATTTCCTGCTCTACAGTCCTGCTCGCACGAAGAGCACATTAAGTGCTCTTCGGCTCGTGCGGAACTCGCGATAAATCTCACAGGCCGCGCACGGGCCCCTGTGGGCGAGCAAGCTGCGGAAACTCGGTCGGTCCAAAGTAATATCGTGCGAACGGAATTCTGGCTGATGAACTGTTCGCGATAAAGACTCGATAGGTAGCCCCCTCTATACCCTTTTATAAGTTGCGGTGAAATAGGGACTGAATTTGGGGTTGAATCGTTTAAACAGTCCCTATTTCACCGCAACTTATGGGAGGGATAGAAAAAGGGCGGAGGCCCTGGAGAGGGACTCCGCCTTTGTTACAGGGGCGATATTATTCGCTAACTGCTGGATTAGACCAGGCGGGCGTTGATCGTCTTGGCGATCTCGGCGGCGTCGGTGGAACCCTTGACGGTGGCACGGAAGTCCTCGTCCATGAGCGCCTCGGCGACCTTGGACAGGATCTTGAGGTGCGTGGTGCCAGCCTGGGCACCCGGGATGAGCAGGGCGATAGCCACGTTAACGGGAGCGCCGTCCATGGTGTCCCAACCGGTCACGCCGGACTCGTCCTTAACGACGATGACGGCAGCCTCGGTAATGGCGTCGGACTTGGCATGCGGGATGGCGAAGCCCTCCATCATGCCCGTGGTGCCCTCGGCCTCGCGAGCCAGGAAGGCGTTCATCACGGCGTCGGCGTCGCTGGCGATACCTGCCTTGACGGCCTGGTTGGAAACGAAGCTCAGAGCCTCGTCACGAGAAGCGAAGTCCTCGGCGACAAAGACATTCTCGACCTTCACGAAGTCGGCAGCCTCGGCCTTGGGGGCCTCGACGGCAGCGGCCTTGGGGGCCTCAACGGGCTTGGCTACAGGAGCGGCCTTCTGATTCTTCTCGAAGTCGTACTTCTTGAAGGCCACGAACAGGATGCCACCGACCACAGCGCCGATGAGGATCGCGAGGACCCACAGCGGACCGTTCTCGACAACAGGCAGGACCAGGAAGCCGCCGTGAGGCGCCGGATCGTGAACGTTGAAGAAGATGGTCAAGATGGAAGCGATGGAAGAACCGAGCATCATGATGGGCATGACGGGCCAGATGTTCTTGGTCATGAACGGAATGGCGCCCTCGGTGATGTGGGTGCAACCAAGGATGAGGTTGACGATACCGGCGTCATGATCCTCCTGGCTGAAGTACTTCTTACCGACAACGACGGCGAAGGTGGTGATCAGCGGCGGAACGATGCAAGCGGCGGAGACGGCAGCCATGAAGTTGGTGCCGAAGTTGTAGGTCTCGGTGCCGACGCCAGCTTCGAGAGCGGTACCGAGCAGGAAGGTGCCAGTAGCGTAAGCAGCCTTGTTGACCGGGCCGCCCATATCAAAGGCGCACATGCAGCCGATGGCCAGGCCAAGGATCACCGGACCGGAGTTACCGAGGCTCTGCAGGAAATCCATCATACCCTGGTTAATGGCAGCCATGGGGCCGGAAATACCGAGCATGACCAGGCCGACGATGGCGGTAGAGCACAGCGGATACAGGAAGATTGCCTTCAGGCCATTAAGGCTCGCGGGAATTTTAGAGAAAACCTTCTCGAGCAGCAGGATGACATAGCCAGCGAGGAAGCCGCCGACGATGCCGCCTAGGAAGCCAAAGCCCACACCTGCGCCACCGGCGTCGATCATGCCGGTATCGGCGTTAACAGGCAAGCCCTGGATGGCAATCATACCGGCAACAAAACCGGGGACGAGCGCTGGGCGCTTGCCGATGGACTCGGCGATGTAAGCGGAGAGCACCGGAACCATGAGGTTCATGGCGATACCGCCGATAATCTTGAGCATCGCGGCAAAGCTGTTGTAGTCGGCAGCCGTCGAATCAAAGGACGTGATGCCCCACAGGAACGAAATGGCGGTCAGAACACCACCGGCAACGACGAAGACCAGCATGTGGCTGACGCCGTTCATGAGGTGCTTGTAGATGACGTGACCGATGGACTCCTTCTCCTCGACCTCGTCCTCGACATCGGCGGCAGCGGCAACCGTGTCGTCGCCCTTGGCGGCGAGCGCGCGGTCGATCAGCTTACCAGCAGCCTCGACAGACAGGGCCTTGGAAACACCAACGGAAACCATGGGCTTACCGGCGAAACGCTCAGCCTGGACATCCTTATCGGCTGCGACGACGACGGCCTTGGCACCGGCGATCTCGCTCTTGGTGAGCTCGTTCTCGACGCCGACCTGGCCATGAGTCTCGACCTTAATGGTCAGACCTCGCTCGGCAGCAGCCTTCTCCAGCGCCTCCTTCGCCATGAAGGTGTGCGCAATGCCGGTCGGGCAACCGGTCGCGGCGATGATGTCAAACTTAGCCATGTGTCCCTCCTTCTTGAGTACAGCGCCCGCGGGCGCTCCCCTACACGCGCTTCGATGCGCGTTTTTCCACAACTGAAAGATACCAACCTACCGTCCGCGTGAGAAGAGCTAAGGTGCAAATCTCCGGTGAAAGGTTCTTTCATAACCGTAAACGGTAAGTGAAAGTTTACCATCAACACTTGAAACGGCAAGGTGTATCTTGTAATTGAAAATGCCCGTATACTATGGCATTGCAAATCAAGCTAGATTTTCATGCCAACCAGGAGCCATCCATGACCGATAGTAGCAAGAGCGCACTTTCCCTCATTAGCACCCATCAGGGATACAGCGAGTCCGAGCAGCGCATTGTCGACTATATATTGGAGCACCAGTCCGAGGCGCCGCGCCTCACGGCCGCTCAGCTCTCGCGCGCCGCTGCCACGTCCGAGGCGACCGTTTCGCGCTTCTGCCGCAAGCTTGGGTTTGGCAGCTTCCGCAGCTTTCAGTTTTCGTTGGCGAGGGATTTGGAAAGCCAGCGCAACGAGGGCCTGACCGACGAGGTCTCGCTCGACAATATGGAGCAGAGCCTCAAGAACATCCTGGCTGCCAAGGTGAGCGAGCTTAATGCGACCATCGACGGGATCGACCACGATACGCTGGCGGCTGTTGTGCATGCCCTTAAGCATGCAGGGGTTATTGAGTTTGCAGCTGTGGGCAATACGAACGCGGTCGCGCTCGATGCGACGTTTAAGTTTTCGCAGCTGGGCCTGCGCTGCATGGCGAGCACCATTAGCGAGACATCAATCGGCTTTGCGCTCACGTTACGCCCGGGTGACGTCATCGTGCTAATCTCAAACTCTGGCAAATCGCGCCGACTGAATCGCATGGCAAAAGCGGCTCGCAACTGCGGCGCAACCGTAGTCGTCATCAGCAGTGACAGCAAATCCCCACTTGCGCGCCTCGCCGACTACACCTTTAATACCGTCAATCACGAAGCGTTGCTGACAACGGGTGACTTCGCGTTCTCCAAGATCAGCGCCACGATGATCATCGAAGTCATCTACAACTTCCTGCTGCCCGAGATTAAAGACGCGCGTGAGCATATCAGCTACTACGAGGAGCTCATCCAGCCGGATAAGGTTGTGGAGTAAAACGCGTAGTGGGACAAAAATTTCAGTCTATTTTGTCCCACCAACACCGCTGATACGACCTAACCTCGAGCTTCTTCGAGCATCTGCTTTGCGTGGGCCAAGCTTGCCTCGGACTGATCGCCGCTCAACATGCGGGCGATCTCGGCGGTACGCGTTTCGCCGGTTACCTCGTCCAAATGCGTCTGGGGAACATCGCCCGGTTCCTTGCTGACGACATAATGCTTGTCAGCCATGACGGCGACCTGCGCCAAGTGGGTTACGACAATCACCTGATGCGTAGCGGCGAGATCTGCCAGCACGCCCGCGAGCGCACGCGCCGTGGAGCCACCGACACCAGCATCGACCTCGTCAAACACCAGCGTATCAACACCGTCCGCGTTACCGAGGACGACCTTGCTTGCCAGCATGACGCGGCTGAGCTCGCCGCCCGACGCAATGCGGCGCAGGGGACGTGGCGTCAAGCCGGCACCGCTGCGGTATAGCAGCTCGTAGCTCGAAGGACCAACGGGCGTCCACTCAGCACGGGGAAGATCGCGCGACTCCCAGACGAGCTCGGCACCGCCCATCTCCAAGCGAGCCATCTGGCGGCCGACCTCGTGGCAGAAGCGCGGGGCCGCCGTATTGCGAGCGCGCTTAAGTGCCCTGGCAGCAGCGAACAGCTCGCGCTCGGCGCTCCCGAGTGCCTCACGCGCCTTTTTGATCTGTTCATCGCCATCATCGACCAGGGACAGCAGTTCTTGCGAGCGATCGCGCGTGGCAAAAACATCGTCCATAGTGGGACCCCACTGACGCAATAGACCCTTGAGGTCGGAATACCGCTCACGCATGCGAGCGAGCTCGCGCGGGTCGAAGGCGACGCCATCGCGATAGGAACGAAGTTCGTTCGCGCAATCCTCAAGGGAGATACAGGCATCCGAAAGCGCATCGGCAATGTCGCCCAGCTTGCGATCGACGGCAGCCATACGGGAAAGCTCTGCCACGGCACTGTTCACGGCATCGAGCGCTCCCCCTTCGGCAGCAAGCGATGCATGGGCATCATTGGCCGTGGCAACCAGTACCTCGGCATGTTCGGAGCGCGGCAGCAGTTCCTCGAGTTCCTCATACTCGCCCGGTTTAGGGTCGACCTCGCCGATGCGCTCGAGCGCAAAGCGCGCCTCCTCGACGCGGCTCCCCTGCGCACGCGAGGCCTCTTCAACACGTCGAACCTCCTTGGCGGCAGCACGCGATGCCTTAAAGCAGGCGCGGTACGCATCCAGCGCCTCGAGCGCAGAGCGTCCCGCCCACGCATCGACCATCGCAACGTGATGTGCCGAATCGAGCAAGCGCTGGTGCTCGTGTTGGCCGCACAGATCCATCATCACACCAACGCGCTCCGAAAGCTCGCGCACACTGGCGATGCGCCCGTCAATCTTCACACGGCTGCGGCCCTCGGCGGAAAGGCTGCGCTGTACGGTGAACCCTTCCGTGTCGTGCGGCCCGTCGAAGAGTCGTGCCTCGACGCTCGCGAGCGCCTCGCCCTCGCGCACCGTCGACGAATCCGCGCGCTCGCCCAAAATAAGCTTAAGAGCCGAGAGCAGCGCGGTCTTGCCAGCGCCGGTCTCGCCGGTCAGGACAGTCAGGCCGGCACTCGGCACCAACGTCGCCTCGCGAATGAGTGCAATGTTAGAAACCTGCAGCTCATCGATCATGACGGACTCCGTAGAAAACGCGACTCACCGAGTTATAGAAGCTCTCGGGGCCGTAATCGAGGAGCAGCACATCTCCGGGCCCGCGGCGCACGGCCACGCTGTCAACAGTGCCATCGCAGGTAATAAACTGTCCGTCGATAGCGATCGCCGGAACACTCGGACGGTCATCAGACATAAAGATCTCGACGACATCACTCGGCGAAGTCAAGAAGGCACGGGCCTGAATGGTGTGCGGCGCAATGGGTACGCAGACCATGCCCGTATAGTCGGGGCTCACGATGGGGCCACCGGCACTGAGCGCGTAACCCGTAGAACCAGTCGCCGTGGACACGACCACGCCGTCGCCACGCAGTCGATCGATATGATGGCCGGACACCGTGATGTCGAACTCGACCATATCGGACAGCGGACCGCGGGTAAGCGCCATGTCGTTGAGTGCGAAGGTGCGCACGACATCCTTCGTACCGTCTTCGCGCACGGACACGATATCCGCGGCGATGGTGGCGCGACGGCTCACGTGCAGCTCGCCGGACAGGGCGTCGCTCACGACCTGCAGGATGTCGCGCTCCTCGGGGCTCGCAGCAGTTAAAAAGCCCAGGTGTCCATAGGAAAGACCGAGGATAGGAATCTCGCGATGGTTGAGGATGCGGGCAGCGCGCAGCAACGTACCGTCACCGCCGAGCGTAATGACCAGATCGGAGCCGTCAATATCAGGCGTGCTTTGAATCTTCGATCGCTGGTCGGCAGCCCATGCGACCTCATAGCCCTGGCGCGTCAGCCAAAGCTCGAGCATCAGACCGCTCTCGACCGCCTCTTGCTTGTAGTAATTGGGAACCAGAAAGACCTTCATAGCGCTGCAGCTTTCTCGCTCAAAACCGATACCTGGGATTGAAGCTCGTCGTCGGTGCGGTCGCCGGGGGCAAACCTCGTGCCGTACAGGAAAAACTCGACGTTGCCCTTGGCACCATGGATGGGTGAAACGCACACATCGACCGGGAACAGGCCCTTGGCTGCAAAGAGTTCAATCGCCGCCACAAGCGTATCACGGCGGACGGCGGGGTCGGTCACGATGCCGCCCTCGCCCACCAGCGCAGCAGGCGCCTCAAACTGGGGCTTTACGAGCGTGCAAAAAGAACCTGTAGGCGCCAGGCACGCCAGCACCGCATCGATAATGTTCGCGATGCTGGTAAACGAGACATCACACACAGCCAGGTCGATGGCACCGGCATAGCCAAGCTCGGGCAGCTGCGTCACGTTGGTGCGCTCATGCAGCGTCACGCGATCGTCCTGACGCAACGACCAATCGAATTGGGCGCGACCCACGTCCACCGAGACAACGGCCGCAGCTCCGCGCTTGAGCAGACAATCGGTAAAGCCGCCGGTAGAGCAGCCCACATCCAGACAGGCAAGGCCCGTCGGATTGATGCCAAAAGCATCAAGCGCACCTTCGAGCTTAAGACCGCCGCGGCCAACATAGGGAATGCGCCCCTTCACGTGCAGCGGCAGGCCTGGGATCACCTTAAGGCCCGGCGAAGTCAAGCGCTCGCCGCCACTCGAGACCAAGCCGGCCATAAGAGTGCGAAGGGCATCCGCGCGATCGGCGCAGATGCCCTGTGAAATCAGTTCGTCATCAAGACGCACGCGTTTCATGAATGCCATCAACCATTCGTATCCGGAAATGCGGCCTAGCTATCCTGGGATTCGTTTGCCGCATCCTCATCGTATTCCTGCTCGAGCTTGTCGGCCTCACGCGGCGTCAACTCAAACTTGTCGACCATATCGACCGCGCGGGAGCCCAGCTCAATCGCCTCGTCAAACAAATCGAGCGAACGCTCCAAGGAGGTATCCTTGGAGCGAACGGTAGCGATAATCTGGTCCAAGCGGTCCGAGATCTCGTCGAAGTTACGGACAGAACCCTCTGGCATGACTACTCCTCGACGGAGTCGATGTCAGCCCCGGCGGCATCCGCATCCTTGGCCAGCACGCCAGCCTCAGCCTGAGCAACCGCAACCTTTGCGGCAGCCTCGGCAGCCTGGGCCTCCTCGCGGGCGCGATCTTCGGCCAGCAGCTCCTGGTACAGGTCCTCACCCGGCAGCTCCTCGCTGCGAGCGATCTTGCCCAGCACGCCGTTGACGAACGACGCGGACTGGTCGGTGCCATAGGCCTTGGCAAGCTCGACAGCCTCGTTGATCACGATGGCGTCCGAGACCTCCTCGTCGGTGAGGAAACGCATCTCGTAAACGGCGATACGCAGCAGATTGCGGTCGGCGCCGGGCATGCGCATAAGATCCCAGTTCTTGGCAACGGAGCGCAGAGCGCAGTCGATGCGGTCGATATGCTCGTAGGCACCGCGGCAAAGCTCCAGCGCATAGGGGTCGAGGGGACCCTTCGAGATCAGGAAATCGCCCTCGAGGACGCGCTCGAGCGGACTGTCCGTGGCCTCGGCCTGGAACAGCAGCTGCAGCGCCTGACTGCGGGCAAGCGTGCGCCCGCGATAAACCTTAAGGCTCAAAGGTTACTCCTTGGGGAAAACGAGACCGTCGATGCAAACGTCAACGCGCTCGACCTCGACGCCCACCTGAGCATCGATGGCGGCGACCACGGCGGCGCGAACGGCCTCGGCGAGTTTCTTGAACGGATAGCCAAAGAACACCACGACACGCACGGTGAGTGCGAGCTTGTCGCCGACGACCTCGGCCTCGACCGCCGGCTCAGAAGCCGGGGCCTTGGACGAGAGCATCATGGAGACAAGGTTGGTGGCAAGGTCCTTGACGCCAACGGAGGCGATGCCCTCGACATCGGACACGGCGCGCGAGACGATGGCGGTCAGAACATCGGGCGAAATGCCGATGCCGTCAATCTTGATTTCCTGGGGCATGAGTCCTCCTAGAAGAGTTGGTTGCTAGACGCGGGAGACGAACTTGCCGTCGCGGGTGTCAACCTTGATGACCTCGCCCTCGTTGAGGTACATGGGGACCTGGATGACAGCGCCGGTGTCGATCGTGGCCGGCTTGGTGGAACCCTGGACGGTATCGCCCTTAAAGCCCGGGTCGGTCTGGACGATGGTGGTCTCGATGAACATCGGCGGAGTCACGCCCATGAGCTCATCGTCGGCGAAGAGCAGCTGGCAGATGTCGTTCTCGCGCAGCCACTTGGAGTTCTCGCCCACCATGTCCTCGGGAACGGGAACCTGCTCATAGGACTCGTTGTCCATGAAGATGTAGTCGGTGCCATCGTTGTAGAGGTACTGGAACTCACGGGTGGTGAGCATGACGCTCTCGAACTTGGTGCCGGCGTTGCAGGTGTTCTCGACGACGCGGCCGCTCTTGATGTCGCGGGTCTTGTAGCGCACAAACGCGCCGCCCTTGCCCGGCTTGACATGCTGGAACTCGACGATGGTGTAGACCTTGTCCTTAATGCGGAGACCGAGGCCGTTCTTGAAGTCGGCGGTAGAAATGGTAGGCATAGCGACCTTTCTTGTTATGGGCAGAACGCACAAGCGTCCAAATTACATACGACCGAAATTATACACTTGCAGACGGCTGCTGCAGCGAGCGCATAAAAAGAGAACGCGGGGCGTCCGAATCGATCCGGACGCCCCGCCCCAAAAATCTATCGAAATGGGCTAGCAATCGATGACGTGCAGGTCGTGCGGGGTCTTGGTGAAGGGCTCATATCCGTTCTCGGCGACGACGCCGTAGTCCTCAAGGCGCACGCCGCCCACACCGGGCAGGTAGACGCCGGGCTCCATGGTAATAACCGAGCCGACCTCAATGATGTTCTTGCTACGGTTGAAGTTGGGCAGCTCGTGGATGTCGATACCAACGCCGTGGCCCAGGCCATGGTTGTAGTAATCGCCATAACCGGCATCGCCGATGATCTTCTTGGAGAGCTTGAAGATGTCGTTGCCCTCGACGCCCGGATGGATGGCGGCGACGCATTCCTCGTGCGTGCGGCGCACGAGTGCGTACAGGTCGAGCTGCTCCTGCGTGGGCTCGCCCATCACGACAGTGCGCGTCATGTCGGAGCGGTAATCGCAATAGCCCGCGCCATAATCCATGAGAACGAAATCGCCCTTCTCGATCACGCGGTCGCTCGGCACGGCATGCGGGTTGGCGGTGTTGGGGCCGCTCGCCACAATGGAGCCGAAGGCAAGGCTATCGGCGCCGTTGGCGAACATAAAGTTCTCGAGCTCGTTGCGAACCTGCTTCTCGGTCATACCGGGCTTAATAAAGCCGAGCATATGCTGGAAGGCGGCGTCGGTGATCGACTGTGCGTGGCGCATAAGCTCGATCTCCTCGGCATCCTTGATGGCGCGCATCTTGCGGATGTCGTCGTGCATCAGCGGCAGCACGCAGGCGACGGAACGATCCTCCAGACCACGCTGAATACCCTGGTAGAAGTTGATCTGCATGTCGTCCTCGACAGCGCAGACGCGGCACTTGTTGGCCGAAATCTTACCGGCGACCCAACCGGGGATGGTGCCCTCGTCCATGTCGTAGACCCAGGGGCTGCCGGCGGGCGTGTTCTCCTCAAAGCTGTTGAGGTAGCGCGAGTCGGTATGGAACAGGCACTGGTCGGCCGTAATAAACGCCGCGTGCGGGAATTCAAAGGTGTAATCGAAAACGCCCTTCACGCCCGTAAGCCAACGAAGGTTGGCCTCGTCGCGCACCACGATGGCGTCGTAGCCACGCCCGGCCATCAGGGCACGGACACGCTCGATACGACCGGCAGGACCGGCAGCAAACTCAGACATGCAGATTCCTTTCTTGTTGTCTCTATAAAGACGGGACGGGTCTCAACCGAACGACGGAATCGCATGCGATCCGCAACCGATTGGAAACCCGTCCCTCAACATGATACGAAAGACGATGGATGTCAATAAAACTTAGAGAAGTTCTTTGCGAGAAGCCAAGTAGGCGTGAGCATGGCGCTCAAGAACCTCGTCCTCAACGCACGTTAGACGAATAGCGCCGAGTGCCGCGGGCAGCGGCAACATACTGCGGTTCGAGCGGACAAACTGCTGCCTGCGGAACTCCTCGATATATGCGGCAGGCTCCAGATCGAAGGCAAGCTCCTCGATACCAAAGTCCTCCAAGCAGTCATCGACCTCAAAGACGTAATCGATATCGAAGTCACAGGCATCATGTGCTAGGCGCGCCTCAAAGCGCATGCCCTCGGACAACAGCTGGTAGGCAGGGACCTGTGAAGCGGCATCGCCCAAGCAGGCGCGCAGGGTACGCCCCCCCGTCTTGCCAAAATCGAGCGCATGGCGAGCGCTCGGGTTCGTGGCCATCAGTACGTCCTTACGGGCAGTCTGAGACCATTGAACGGCATTGACGAGCGCAACCTCCTCGCCCGCGAGAATCTCGGGGACGGTCTCAGTAAACTGATTCCAGCGGGACTTACTGCTCGAAAGCATGGTGCCAACAAGTACCACAAAGCCGAGCTTGAGGTCCTCGGGGTCCGCCTCGCGAACAAGGTCGAGGTCACACACGACCAAGCCCGGTTCGGGACGGAACGCGATAGCGGGAAGTGCATTGGCCGACGAGGCGACGAGCGGCTTCATGGTCGTCGCGACCGTGAGCATGGCGTCGAAGGTCGTCGGCAACAGCGCGCACTCGGTTCGGCCGCACCACTGGTTTGCGCACCAGCTAACAACCGAGCAGGTTGCGGCATCGCCAACGGCGACAACCAGATCGTCGCAGGTAACGCCGTTGGCAGACAGGGCGCCAAAGATAGCATCAGCATCGGCCAGCGTGGCACCAGCAGGCGAAACCTCGAGGACAAACAGCGACACGGCAAAACCGGCGTCGACCAGCGCATGCCCGACGACCTCATCAAAACGCTCTGACGTGGCAGTGCTCCAAACGACCATCGCGCGCTTAGGCTTGCCCACAGCCGAGGCAAACATGCGCGACAGCTCATCGAACGCGCCCAATCCGACACGGACATCGACACTGCGGTTTTGGAAATTGATCAGTTGACGGCGAATCATAGCAGTCCACGCTCCAAAAGCATCTCGGCACAAAGGTAGGAAACGTCCTCGAAGGACTTGTTGCGAATATCAAGGGTAAGGTCGGCGGCCTGTCGATACAGCGGACGGCGATGCTCAAACAGGCGCGCGGCATGCTCGGGCGAGCGGAAATCGGGGCGCGTGTCGGACCGACGAATCTGGCGAATCGAATCCTCGAAGTCGCCCTCGAGGTACACGCACGTACCCATTTCGTGCATCAGCTCAATATTCACCGGCGTCTCGACGATACCGCCCCCGCACGAAACCAACAGGCTGCGCTCACTTTGGAGCGAACGGAGCGCCGAGGTCTCGAGCTCGCGAAAACGATCCTCGCCCTCGGTCTCAAAAATCTCGGTTACCGACTTGCCGCAACGGCGCACGACCAGGCGGTCGGTATCGATAAAACGCCGCTTGAACATGGTGCCGACGTTGCGCGCGAGCGTCGACTTGCCCGCGCCCAAAAAGCCGATAAAGAAGATATGGTCGCAGCCGTGTTTGGTGTGCTGGGACATAGCGAGACCTATTCCTCGCAGGGAAGGTCGCGCAGGGCCCGGCGCTCAAAGATACGGAAGATCTGCGTATACCACAGGTCCTGCGTCGCCTGCGGCTTTACCAGGATGGTATCGACGCCGGCGAAATTACCGCTCCACACGTCAGTGTAGAGCTGATCACCGATCAGCACCGCCTCTTCGGCCGTGGCGCCGAGGCGCTTAAGACCCGCCTTGAGGGCAAACGGCGCCGGCTTCATGGCGTGGCTGATGGCCTCGAGTCCCAGCTCACGTGCAGAGCTCATGACCTGGTCGCGATGCCAGTTGTTGGACACCATGCACAGCTTAAAGCCTTTGGCGCGGGCGGCGTCGAGCCAAGCGGAAACCCCGGCGGGAACCTGCTCGGTGTCGCGCGGCACCAAGGTGTTATCGCGATCGAGCAGAATGGCGCGCTTGCCGTCGGCCCACAGGGTATTAAGGTCGATGCGATCGACCGAGGCAACGTAACGTTTGGGGCTAAAAATCCTCATGCTAATTCCAAGACTGTTGATGCTCTTCGTAGGTTTGCGAGAAGTACTCCTCGTCCTGCGTAATGTAGAAATACAGGTCATCGGAGTCGGTCGGCTCAAGGGTGGCCTTGAGCGCCTCGAGCGACGGAGAGCAGATGGGCGTGGGCGGCAGGCCCTCATGCTTATAGGTGTTATACGGACTATCGCTCTGCAGGTCGTCGGCGGTAACCTCGCCACCGGTGACATACATCATAGTCGCATCGCTATTGAGATAGCGCAGGCCATCGAGCTTGCCGGCAAGGCGGTTGTAGAAAACCGAGGCCACATGCGCACGTTGATCGGCGTTGAGGCCCTCGCGCTCAACGATAGAGGCCAAGTTGACGATGTCGTAGTCGGACATCTCCACACCGTAGCGTTCCTTGATCTTGGCTTCGCAGCTCGCAAAGTCAAGCGACTTGTACTCGGTCTTAAACTGATCGAGCATAGCGCGAATCACGCCATCGGCCGTCGGCGAATCACCCAACGAATAGGTCTTGGGGAACAAGAAACCCTCGAGCGAGTCGTTAGCGGCGTCCTTAAGGAAGCTATAGTCGTCCACGTAGTTGGAGGCCTTGGCCTGGTTGAGGAAGTCTTCCTTAGAGATGCTGTCGTAGGCCTGGGCCACACGGTCGGCGACTTGATCGACCGTCAGGCCCTCAGGGATAGTCAGCGCATTGGAGCCCGCGTTGGGGCCTTCCATGAGCTGCTGAACAACCTTGGTCGCATCCATGAGTGTGGTGAACGAATAATCACCAGGCTTGAGCGACATATCGGCGTTGAGCTTTTTCACCGCCGCATAATAATCCTTGGGATTTTCGACGATATGGTTCTCGGAGAGAATCGAGGCGATAGTATCGCCCGAAGCACCATCGGGAATGGTCACCGTAACCTGCTGACCAGCCGTGACCTTCGTATCCTCACCGGCAAAGAAGCCCTTGACGGCCGGCACGACAAAGAAAGCGATCGCAGCAAGCGCGAGCACCGACACCACAACGCCGATGATCATGGGAACCGGAGAACTCTTCTTTTGAGCACCGCGACGAGCATGCGTGTTGTAGCTCGAGCGGGTCGCCGGAGCAACGCCATGCGAACCGCGAGCGTGATGCGAATGCGATTGAGGGGCCTGAGTTCGCTGGGTAGGTGCCTGCTGCTTAAAGCGGGTGCCGCCTGCAGTCTGGGCCGTACGAGCAGTGGGCTGTTGAGCCGCGTGAGAAGCCGAATGCTGAACCGAACGAGCGGAAGGCTGCTGACCCGTCCGTTGAACAGGTTGGGCCGAACTAGAGAAGGACTGCGCCGGGCGCGCGGCAGGCTGAGCTGCGCGCTGCGTCGGCTGTGCCGGACGCTGGCCAGGCTGGGCAGGGCGCGACGCCGGCTGCCGTGTACGATTCTGCTGGCGCGGATTGGAAGCGCTAGGCATGCGAAACCTCCTCGTTTTTACGATCGAGCCACGTCTGCAAAAACAGGCTGGCGGCAATCATGTCGATCTTGCCCCTCATCTGCTTTTCGTTGAGTCCCTGCTCGCGCAGGATACGCTTAGCCTCTTGCGAGGACAGACGCTCGTCCTCAAACTCCAACGGAAGATCGAGCTCGTCGGCAATCTTTTGCGCCACAGCGGCAACGCGCTCGGCCTGAGGGCCGGGCTCACCGGCCATGGTCAGGGGACGTCCGCTTACCAGGATGTCGGGCTCATAGTCCTCAACCAGGTAGCGGAACGTCTTGGCCATACCGGTGACCTCGGCAGCCGGAAGCACCTTGACAGGCATCGCCATCTTGCCATCACGGCTCGAGACGGCGATGCCAATCCTGGTCTCCCCTATGTCCAGCGCGAGCGCAACCACAGCGACTTCTTAGATTCTTAGGCGCCGAGCGCGGTCTTAGCGGCCGCGAGGGCATCGGCGATGCCGGCAGCATTCTTGCCACCGGCCTGGGCCATGTTGGGACGACCGCCACCGCGACCGTCGACCAGACCCGCGATCTGCTTGATCACGTTACCGGCGTGGAAACCGGCCTTGACGGCGTCATCGGAGCCGGCAGCGAGCAGGGCCGGAGTGCCCTTCTCAGTCACGCTGGCGACGACACAAGCGACAGGGCCGGCGACCTTCTGATGAACGGTATCCCATACGTTGCGCAGGTCGGCAGCCTCAAGGCCCTGGAGCTCAGCGACAACGAGCTTATAGCCGTCGAGCTCGACGGCGCCCTCGATGGCGCTGGAGATGGCGTCGGAGGAGCCACCGGTCAGAGCCTTCTTGAGCTTATTGGACGTCTCGCGCAGCTCGGCCTGCAGGTTCTCCATGCGAGCGGGAACCTCATCCACGCGGCACTTGAGCGCAGTAGCAGCGGCGTCAACGAGTGCCAGGCGGTCGGCCATATAGTCGAGGGCACCCTTAGAGGTCACGGCCTCGATACGGCGGACATTGGAGCCCGTGGAGGACTCGGAAATGATCTTGAACAGGCCGATCTCGGCGGTGTTGGCAGCGTGTGTGCCACCGCAGAGTTCGCGGGAGAACGGCTGGTCCTCAGCCCCCACGGAGACAACGCGGACGACGTCGCCATACTTCTCGCCAAACAGGGCGACAGCGCCGGCAGCCTTAGCCTCGTCGATGCCCATGACACGGGTCACGACCGGCTTGGAAGCGAAGATCTGCTGGTTGACCAGGTCCTCGACAGCCTTGAGCTGCTCGGAGGACAGGGCCTCGAAGTGCGTAAAGTCAAAGCGCAGGTGCTCGGGCGTCACCAGCGAGCCGGCCTGGGAGACGTGCTCGCCCAGGACCTGCTTAAGGGCGGCGTCGAGCAGGTGCGTGGCGGTGTGGTTGCGGCGCAGGAAGCCACGGCGCTCGGCGTCGAGCGCGGCGGTAACAGCGGCACCGACAGTCAGCGTGCCATCGGCAACGTGCGCGACGTGGGCATACAGGCCGTTGTGGTTCTTGGTGTCGGCAACGGTCAGAACAACGCCCTCGGCGGAAAGCTTGCCGGCATCGCCCTGCTGACCACCCATCTCGGCATAGAACGGGGTTCGGTCGAGCACAACCTCGACGTCCTCGCCGGCGGCAGCGGACTCGACGGACTCGCCGTTGCGCACGATGGCGACAACCTTGGCGCCCTCGATCACATCGTTGTCATAGCCGTCGAACTCGGACGCTGCGACCTTGTCGGAAAGCTCGACCCACACGTCGTTGAAGCTGCCCCAGGCGTCGCCCTTGGCATTGGCGCGGGCGCGGGCCTTCTGGTCCTCCATGCAGGCAGTGAAGCCGTCCATGTCGACGTCGTGACCAGCGGTGCCGGCGATCTCGACGGTTAGGTCGATGGGGAAACCAAAGGTGTCGTGCAGCTTAAAGGCAACATCGCCCGGAAGCGCAGCACCCTCGGCAAGCGCTGCCAGGGCCTCATCCAGGTAGACGCGACCGTTGTCGAGCGTCGTGGAGAAGCGCTCCTCCTCGGAGGCGACGATACCCTTGACGAGCGCGACGTTCTTGAGCAGCTCAGGATAGGCCTCGCCCATCTGAGCATTGACCTCGTCGATGAACTTGGTCAGGAAAGCACCCTCGATGCCCAGCAGGCGACCGTGGAACACGGCACGGCGGAGCAGACGGCGAAGGACGTACTCGCGACCCTCGTTACCGGGCAGGATGCCGTCCGAGATCATAAAGTCGACGGCACGGGAGTGATCGGCGATGATGCGCAGGGAGCGGCTGGCGCCGGAGTAATCGTCGGCGTCATAGGTCTTGCCGCTGATCTCCTCGCCCAGCTTGATGAGATGCTGCATCAAGTCGCCGTCGTAATTGGCGGTCTTGTGCTGCATGATGGCGGCCATGCGCTCAAGGCCCATACCCGTATCGAGGTTGCGGTGCGGCAGCTCCGGCATGGAGCCGTCCTCCTGGCGGTCATACTGGGTAAAGACGAGGTTCCAGAACTCCAGGAAGCGGTCGCAGTCGCAGCCGGGCTTGCAGTCGGGGCTGCCGCAGCCGACCTCCTCGCCCATGTCAAAGTAGATCTCTGAGCACGGACCGCAGGGACCGGTGGGGCCAGCAGCCCAGAAGTTGTCGTCCTCGCCCAGGCGGGAGATGTGGTCCTCAGCAACGCCCAGAGAACGCCACACGTCGTGGGTCTCATCGTCCTCGGTAAAGACGGTAAAGTACAGGCGGTCGAGCGGCAGCTTGAACTCCTTGGTGATGAGCTCAAAGGCCCAGGCGCAGGCCTGCTGCTTGGAGACGCCGCCAAAGGAGAAGTCGCCGAGCATCTCGAAGAAGGACAGGTGACGGCCATCCTCGCCGATGCAATCGATGTCGTTGGTGCGGACGCACTTCTGGCAGGAGATAGCGCCGATCTCCTTCATGGTCTTCTTGCCCTGGTAGTACTCCTTAAACTGGTTCATGCCAGCGTTGGCAAGCAGCAGCGAAGGATCGTCGGGGACGAGGGACGAAGAAGGATAGAGCTTAAGACCGCGCTCCTCAAAGAAGTTGAGGAACTTGGAGCGGATCTCGGCCGTAGTCATTGACGGGTAGTCAGCACTCATAGAGGGAATCTCCTCGGTTTCACATCGAAACAGTTCAAACGTAACGATATTACCATCCCACCGCGCAAGTGCAAAAAAGAGGGCCGGCACAATGCCGGCCCTTCAGCGAAATTGCATGTTAGCGCGTATGAATATTAATCCGAATTACCCCGCTAGTTGTCATCATCGTCCATGGAGCCGTCGATGCCGGTTTTGGTGTCGTCGTCTGAGTTGGAATCATCGTCTTTGGCGAAGGGGTTTTTGAAGAAACCCGTCGCATCGGGCTGCAGGCCCGAGAGCTTGATCCAGGGATTATCGAGCTCGGGCTTGGGCATGGCCTTGGCCTCGGGCGCAGTCTCGTTGCCGATGAGCTCGGACTCGTAGATGAAGGTATCGTCGCCGAGCGCATCGTAGGCGGCGACCGGGTTGCCATCGGCATCGCGGTACGGTGTGCCCTTAAACACGGCGCCGTCATAGGCCACAAGCTGGCGGCCGGTCTCATTCTCGAAGTAGTACACGAAGATACCTTTGAGGGCCGCACACAGCGGGATGGCAATAATCATGCCGATGGGGCCCATGAGTGCCGAGCCAATAACGAGCGCCGTGAGGCTCATGATGGGATGCACCTGCACCGAGCTCTGCATGACCTTAGGCGAAATCACATTGTCGGTGACGTTTTGCGCGATCATTGTCACGATGAGCGTCCATAACGCCAACATGGGACTGAACATGAAGCCGAGTACCGTGGCGATTGCTGCGCTCACCCAAGGACCGACGACCGGAACCAAATGCATGATACCGGTAAAGATAGCCATGAGCGCCGCATACGGATGACCGATAATCATAAAACCGATAAAGGCGAGGAAACCACCGCAGATGGACGTCACGACCATACCGCGCATGTAGCCGCCGACAGAGCGAGAAAGGATGGCGACCATAAAGCGGTACGAAGTCTCCTTCTCCTGACCGATGATGGTGCAAATCTCGTGATGCATGCGAGGGTAGTCGCAGGCCATCCAGTAGGCAAGCACCAGACCAAGGAAGATCACGAACAACTGCGAGGCCGTATTGGTGATGAGCGGGAACACACCGCGACCAAGCTCGGCAGCAATCTGAGACACATACTTCGATGCCACGGTAACCAGGGACGAAAGATTATCGTCCAAATACTCCTTGAGCGGCGTGTTGTTGAGCGTCTTGGCATGCGAGATCATCTCATTGAGATCGCCACCCGCAACACGAAGCTGCTCGGGAAGGCGGCTCAGGACTTCCATGATCTGACCAAAGAGAATCGGCGACAAGATGCAAACGACACCGACGAGCACGGCAACAACAACAATAAGCGCGACAAGCGAACCGATGCCGCGATTCACGCCATGGTGCTCGAGCCAGTTGGTGATCGGGGACATCACAAAAGCAATGATGGAACCGACGGCAAGAAACTCAATAACCGGTGCCAGGATGCCCATAAGGTTAAAGATGACAGCGGCGATGACAATGCAGCCGACAACAGCCCAAATGCGCAGCGTCAGAATGCGGGTGTCGCGCAGCACGCGATCGGTTTGTTGGGGGTGCTCACTCATGAACGAATCATCACTCCGTCGGGGTCGATCTTGTCCTGAATCTTCTTAAGCGTGCGGCGCAGCAGACGCGAAACCTGCACCTGAGAAATACCCAGCTTCTTGGCGATCTCGATCTGGGTCATGCCCTTCACAAAGCGCAGCTCGATCACCTCGCGCTCGCGCGGCGAGAAATCGCGGATGGCTTCCTCGATCACCAGGCGGTCATCGGTAAAGTCGAGCTCGTTGTCGTCGTCGGCGTAACGGTCAAGAATCGAAGGGGCATCGTCGGAATCGGACGCACCAGGAGCCTCGATGGGCACCGAGGTATAGGCCGAAGACGATTCCATAGCCTCGAGGACCTCATCGACAGTCACATCTAGATACTCAGCGATCTCCTCAACCTTGGGCGAACGCTGCAGCTCGTTGGTAAGTTTGTCGGTAGCTTGGTTGACCTTGGCCGAGAGCTCCTGCAGACGACGCGGTACGCGCACGCTCCAGCCCTTGTCGCGGAAATGGCGTTTGATCTCGCCCAGGATAGTGGGTGTTGCAAACGTTGTGAACTCGAGTCCGCGCTCGGGGTCAAAGCGGTCGATAGCCTTGAGCAAGCCCAGATAGCCGACCTGCATGAGGTCGTCGAGCGGCTCGCCGCGATTCTTAAATTTGTTGGCAAGAAACCTTACCAGGTTCATATGGGACATGACGAGCTGCTCACGGGCGTCCGGATCACCGGTCTCCTTGTAACGACGAAACAGCTCGCGGGTTTTCTCCTTGTCCCAAGCGGCCTTGCCGCTCCGGGAACGTTCGGTCATATTAGATATCCGCCTTGAGGTCGAGGGAAAGCGTCAGGGGCGCCGTAGTCTTTTCGTAGGAGTCGCACACGCTCGCGAGGATGAGCTCGGCATACACCGCAGCCTGGTCGTCTTCATCGACCGTAGCCTGGTCGCCAAAGGTAATAGTCATGCCAACGTGGGTCTCATCGACATCGAATTTGATGGTGATGTCATCGCAGTCGACCGCGGTGCAACCAAAGATGAAAGCCTCCTCAGCAGCCATGCGGATGTCCTCGATGCGATCGACAGACATAGAGCACAGGGCACCAACGTTGGCTGCCGTCATGCGCACAAGGCGAGCGAGACGCGGGTCACCGGCAACGGTCAGCGTGATAGGGCAGGTTGCTTCGCTACTCATCGCAGGACTCCTCAGAGGTCTCGGCGGGCGTATAGGTGTAATACTGAGCCGGCTTGGATACAGACTTCTGACCATCATCGTCGCCCGCGGCGGCCTCGTCCTCGCCAATTAGGACGCGCTCGGTAGGCTGCTCGGCCTCCGCAGCGGCAGCGGCGAGCTTGCGATCGGCATCGGCTGCAGGAGCCTTCACCTTATTGAAGAGCTTCTGCACAGCACCGGCAGCAGAGTCGGTCACGCTCGACACAGCATTGCTGGCCTCGGCCATGCTGCCCGTAACCTCGGAAATGTCGCGAACCACGGCTTCGACCTCTACGAGATTGGAGGTAAGGGCATCAACTGCCGTCTTGCTCGACTTAAGCAGCGGCTCCATCTGAGCAAGCGCCGGCGTAAGCTCATCGACAGCGCCATCGAGCTTTGCCACCACAGGCTGAGCCTCGGCGATGGTGTTGTTAAGGTCGTTGACGGTCTTATCGAGCGAGTCGACAACGGTGCGGGTCTTGCGCAGGGTAAGCGCGAGCTCAACGATGGCCCACACGCCGGCAACGGCGAGCAGCAGCAGGGCGATTTGAATGGGACTCATACAATCCTCCCAAAGGAATCGAAATACAGACGTTTTTCATGTTACCCCAAAGAAGGGGAAAGATACCCAAAGGGAATGTGCGAGGTGCCAATGACCTACTTGGGCGCGTTACCGCTGCGGTCGCGTTCGCTTTGCTCTACGCGCCACTCTTCCCAACCGCGGCCGGCAGGCTGCCAGAATGCGCCGCGCTCCAGTCCCTCGGGCAAATAGCGCTGATCGACCCAGCCTTCGGGATAATCATGTGGATACTTATACACACCGTATTCATCGCTGCCTGGGCGATGGCGATCGCGCAGATAACTCGGCACCTCGCGAAGCCCACTAGAATGGATGTCGGCCAGCGCCGCATCGATCGAAGCCTCGCACGCGTTGGATTTAGGCGCCAAGCACACATAGAGTGCAGCCTGAGCCAGGTTAATGCGGCACTCTGGATAGCCGATGACCTCGGCAGACTTAAACGCGGCATGTGCCACCAGAAGCGCCTGCGGATCGGCATTGCCAACATCCTCGGAAGCATGAATCATGATGCGGCGGGCGATAAACTTGGGATCCTCCCCCGCATCGATCATGCGCGCAAGCCAGTAGACCGTGGCATCGGGGTCGCTACCGCGCATGGACTTGATGAACGCACTGATGATGTCGTAGTGCATGTCGCCGTTTTTGTCATACGTAAAGCCGCGACGCGGGTTGGCAATCTTTACGTCATCCACGGTGATGGGATAGCGCTCCCCCGCCGCCGGCGCTGGCGTTCCCTCGGTATCGGGACGCGTGACGGCAATCTCGCTCGCCAGCTCAAGTGTCGTCAGGGCCGAGCGTGCATCACCCGCAGCCAGCGTACAAATGGTCTTGGCCGTATCCTCATCGGCCGAGAACTTACCGTTCAAGCCCTGCGGCGCCTCAAGCGCACGTTCAATAAGCGTGGCGATATCCTCATCCTTCAGATGCTCAAGCTCCACGACGCGACCACGTGAGAGCAGTGCCGAGTTGACCTCGAAGTACGGGTTCTCCGTCGTAGCGCCAATCATAATGACGGTACGGTTCTCAACTGCATGCAGCAGGGCATCCTGCTGCGACTTAGAGAAGCGGTGAATCTCATCGATGAATAGAATGGTGCGGCGGTCGTACGTATTCAGGCGCGTCTTGGCCTCATCAATCACGCGACGCAGGTCCTTCACGGTACCCGTGACGGCGCTGACCTCGACAAACTCGCTCTTGGTATGGTTGGCGATAATGTGGGCCAGCGTCGTCTTGCCCGTACCGGCAGGCCCGTACAGAATCACGCTCGAAAGCACGTCGTGCTCGATCGCGGCACGCAGCCATGAACCCTTACCGACGGCCTTTTGCTGGCCCACGTACTCGTCGAGCGAATTGGGTCGCATGCGCACCGCGAGCGGCGCATTTTTAAAGGAACGCTCGCGCGTCGAGGCAGAAAAAAGGTCGTCCATAGCCATCCCGTGCATCAATCAAAAACGTTTTCCACTAACAGTATACCGAATTAATACGAACTACCGTTCGTTAATATAGGTACGGTGCGGAAACTCCAGACCAGGGAACAGCCTGCTCGTCAGCTCGCAGAAATAACCGTCCGTCATGCTCGCGATATAATCCACTACGGCTTGATCCTTGTCGTCCCGCCAGGCATAGGTGCGGTCGTAGTAGGAAAGCTGCTGCTCAATGCGCGAAATATGGTGCTTAAAGATGTAAGAGGACTCGTCACCACTGTTTAGATCCCGCAGGCAACGGTCGTAGAGCTTTACGAACGCCTCGCGCAGCTCCGCCTCGGAATCGCCTTCGATACCGCCCTTGCTATAGATCTTCTCGTAGTTCTCGCGCTTGGCTCGGCGAATTTCCTCAAACAGGTCCTCGCTCATCTCGATGCGCGGCTTACCATAGCTGTGCTCAACGATATCGATGGAGGCATGCGTGAGGATCCAACTGTTGTAGGCACCGCCCCGGCCATCATCAAAAGCGTCGGGCGAAAGCAGGCCCGCCGCGATCGCATCCTGACGGTCACGACCGACGTAGGCAAGGATATCCGAGATGCGGACCACACAGCCTTCGAGCGTCATGGGACGCAGGTGCTCAATTGCGCTATAGCCCTTGGCAATACAGTCCTCAACCGTCTGATCGAACTGGTCAAAGGAACCCATGTCCGAAAGCTCAAACACGCGTTGCTCGTACTCGCCGTTATGGCACAGCACGCCATCAAGCGTCTGGAGCGACACGTTGCGGCCATACAGCGCATCGAGCACGCGGACAGACTGCACGTTATGGAAAAAGAAGCGCCCGGTGTGCTCGTGATAGATATCGTTGAGAAAGCGCTCACCGGCATGGCCGAAAGGCGTGTGTCCCAAGTCGTGGCCTAAGCCAATCGCCTCGATCAGATCGCAGTTGAGCCCCAGGGCGTGACCGATATCGCGCGCGATGCGCGAGACAAGCTGCACGTGCAGACCGCGGCGTGACAGGTCGTCGTTGCTGCGAAAACTGAAGACCTGCGTTTTGCCTGCATAGCGGGTGTATGCGGGCAGATGCAAAATCTTTTCGGTATCGCGCATAAAGGCCGGACGCATAAGCGTGCCTTTGTCGACAGCGCGATCAATACGACGAATGACCTGATCGTCGTTGCAACGATACGGGTTGACGGCACCCGAAGCACGATCGGCGGAAATGCGCTCGACCAGCTCGGGCGACAACGCCGAAGGAATACGGTCCATGCGCGCCTTAATGACGGCCGTTTCTTGATTAGTTGCCATGGCATGCTCCTTAAAAAGGATGCGCAATCAGTTACAATGTGCAGCCCACGACCTCGATTATGGCAAAAATCGGCACTAAAAACGGGAGCAATGGCAGGGAGCGCGATTTTGCGATGAGGCAAGCGACGGCAAGGGTCAGGAGCGCAACCGCAAACGCGACAACGCCGCCCAGGGGATCGAAGGTACAAAGGGCAAAGAGTGCCTTGACGTCCCCCATGCCAATGCCAGGAGCGTGGCGAACTCTACGCCAGAGCGACTCGGTAAGCACAAGGCCAAGGTAGACGATGACCGCAAGACCGGCGTGGTCAAGCGCTGTGTTCAAACCGAGGTCGAGCCAAACGCCCGCCAACGCCGTCACGGCACATGCGCCGGCAAGCCCATTGGGAAACCGTCGCTCTCGGGCATCAATTGCCACGCCGGCAAAGATGCAAATCCAAAACGGGATATAGACCATCGGACTCCTCCTCGAGCTGCATCGCAAAAGCAAAAACCACCACAAAGGTGCCTGTCCCCTTTGCGGTGGTTTTGGTGGTGGTTATTTGGCGCCTTGCATGACCTCGTCAAGGGTAACGTTGACGGCGTGCTGCGTCGGCACCCAGTCGACCTTCAGGAACAGCGCGGCCACCGTGATGGGGATATAGCTGAACATAAAGATCGGGAAGGTAAACAGGTTAGTCACCAGACGCCACTTTTGCGCGCAGTGAATGTGCTTGTACTCAAAGATAGTCGTGAGCAGCGCCAGGATAAAGAAGGTCTGATACATCATGGCGAAGGTCATAATGAGCGAAGCGGCGCACGCCTGCATCTCGACTTCGGTAGCCAAGAAACCATGCGAAAGGCCACCCACAATCAAGAACGTCGCATTAGCGAGCATCGAGATCAGCGATAGCAGCATACCCGGGGCGATCGTCATGAACATGTCGTAGGCGGCAAAGCGATGATAGCGGAACGTCGACTTGACCAGATGCTTACCGTAGGTAAAGAACACCTGGTAAAAGCCCTTGGTCCAGCGCATGCGCTGTTTCCAGGACGCCTTAAACGTCACGGGCTGTTCGTCAAAGAACTCCGCCGGCGCATAGCCAATGCGAATACCGTGAATAGCGCAGAACGTAGTGAACTGAATGTCCTCGGTCAGCGTGTGGAACTGCCAACCGTGCATGCCCTCGATAACGCTTGACGAGATAAGGTACCCCGAACCCGAAACAGCGCACGACGTCTTGCAGATATTACGCGCGTTGTTGAGGAAGCGCGCCTCGCGTAGATACCACGTGGCATTAGCTGCCGAGATCCACGAGCTGCCGAAGTTCTTGGAATTGCGATAGCTCGTGACCACATGGAAGCCCTGGTCAAAGGCATCATTCATCTTGGAAACGTAATCGCGGGAGATAACGTTATCGGCATCGAAGATAAAGTAGCCCTCAAACGTGTCGGGATACTCGTTGAGAATGCGGTCGAAGCCAAAGTCCATGACCCAGCTCTTGCCCTTGCGGGCCAGGTCATTGCGCTCGTAAACAATGGCACCGGCCTCGCGCGCGAGCTGCGCCGTGTTGTCGGTGCAGGCATCGGCGACCACGAAAACCTCGATGAGCTCGGACGGATAATCCTGGTCCTTGATGGAGCGAACGAGGTTGGCGATCACGGCCTCCTCATTATGCGCCGCAATAAAAAAGGCATAGCGATGGAGTTTTTTGGCCTTGGGAGGCGCGACCTCACCACGAAGAGCGCCAATGACAAAGAAGACCACCTGGTACAGAAAGCAGACCGTGAGCAGCGTGACGACAATCTGGTTGAAGATCACGATGGGTGTGTTGGTTTGTAAAAAGGCGAGCATGCAGGCTCCCAGCAACGCGTAACGTAAACAATCGTATATCTTACCGCAGGCTTACCGAGTTCAAGAAACCACCTAATACCGGCTAGGCTTCGAGCAGGCCGAGCTGCGGGACGATGTCGTCGCCGGCGGCAGTGCGACCGAGCGAGCGCGGAGCCAGATCGTCGAGAACCGCAGCGAGATCCCACGGCAACTCGTCGCGGCACTCAATGCGCTCCCCCGTCACGGGATGTTCGAACGCCACGCGCCAGGAATGCAGAAACTGCCTGGTCAGACCCTGGTCGGCGCGTGCATCGCACTTACCGTAAAGTGGATCGCCCACGCAGGCGTGGTTGATATGGCGCATATGCACGCGAATCTGATGTGTGCGGCCCGTAAACAGGTGGCACTCGACGAGCGTATAGCCGTCGTCAAAACGTGTGGAATCGAAGCGCTCGAGGACCTTAAAGGTCGTGATGGCTTGGCGCGCAAAGGGATCATCGGATACCGCCATCTTGACACGGTCACGCGTAGAACGGGCAATGCCGGTGTTAATGGTGCCCTCATCCATAGCGATATGACCGTGAACGAGCGTAATGTAACGACGGTCGAGCGTGCGTGTACGGATAAGATTTTGGAGCGCGCGCTGGGTGTCGTCGTCCTTTGCCGCAAGCATGAGACCCGAGGTATCGCGATCCAAACGATGCACAATCCCGGGGCGGTCCTCACCCTGCACGGTACCAAGATGGTCGATGCCACAGTGGTAGACCAGAGCGTTCGCAAGGGTGCCGCTCTCGTGGCCATGGGCGGGATGGCACACCAGGCCCCGCTGCTTGGAGAGCACGATAAGGTAGTCGTCCTCGTAGCGGATATCGAGGGGAATGGCCTCGGGAATCACGTCGGTCGGGTCGTGCGGCTCGGGCAAGTCGACCGAGATGCGGTCGCCGGCGCGTACGGCGTACTTTTTAGAGAGACAAGTCTCACCGTTGACGGCAACGGCGCCTCCCTCGATCAGATGCGCGCAGGCAGAGCGCGTGGGACAGCCATCGTTGGCGCCCAGATAGGCATCGAGACGCTGACCAGCGCAATCGTCGGCAACAAGAATATGGATGTCGGCCATTAGCGCTCATTCCTTTCGCGGATCTTGCGGGCACGCTCCCCACGCTGCTTGGCTTTGCGCTTGGCGCGTGCCTCATCACGGGCATTGAGCTCGGCAGTCGCATCAACTTCGCGGGCCGCAGGGCTCAAGAACATGTAGCCGATAAGGGCAAGCACGACGCCTACGGTGATGCCGATATCGGCCACGTTAAAGACGGGGAAGTCGATGAAGGTGGTGGCAATAAAATCGGTCACGAAGCCAAAGACAAGGCGATCGATCGCGTTGCCGATAGCGCCGCCAGCAACCATAGCCATGCCCACAACCTCAAGATGGGCGAGCTGGGATGCACGAACGAGGTACACGGCGATAGCGATAATGACCGCCAACGCCAGCACGGCAAACGCGATGCCATGCCCCTCGCCCATGCTAAAGGCAGCACCGATATTGCGGACAAATAAAAAGTCGATCACACCGGGGATAACAGTCACATGTAAAGCGTCGCCCACGGCACGAACCGCAAGCTTGGCCAGCTGGTCAACGAGCAGCACAACCAGTGCCACACCACCAGCAACACCCAGCCGCCAACCCAAAGGCGGCGTCATAACCCCAGTACGACCCAAAGAAATCCCCTACCCTCAAGAACATCGAATTCCGTTTAACACAAGTAAACATCTTATATTGCCACAAGCAGAGCGCACGACATATCCACCAACGCAAGCGAAATATCCAGCACAAAACAAAAGCGACATTCCGAATAACGGAATGTCGCTAAATAGCTTTCGACTAAGAGCACTGGTCGAAAGAGAAGGCTCTAGTTCCAACAATGGAAAAGCCGCGTTGCCGTCACCAACAGCGAAAACGTCCCTAAGCGAGCAAGGTGACGTGAAAGAGGAGGGAAGCGTACTTTGGTACGCGACCGACGATTGAACGTCAGATTGCCACTTAGGGGCGTTTGCAGCGTCGGTAGGTTATGGCGTTCTACGAACGCCATAACCTACAGCGCGTCAGCGCAGCGCTTACAGATATGTGCGTGGCCGTTGTACTCGCCGACGGTGGTGCGATAGTTCCAGCAACGGTCGCAGCACTCGCCCTCGGCAGCCTCAATGGCAACGGAGAGCTCCTCGCCCTGGGTCAGCTCAACATCGGAGACGATGTAGAACTCGGCCAGGTCGACGGCCTTATCACCGGTCAGCAGCGCGTACATCTCGGCGGGAACGACCGCCTTGACGCGGACCTGCTGGCTCTTAGTGAAGGTGCCGGCAGAACGGGCATCCTCAAGGGCCTTGGTCACGGCGCTACGGAGCTCGAGCGAAGCCTCGAGCACGCCCTCAAACTCATTGGCCTCGTCGACCGTGATGGGCGACTTGTACCAATCGAGCAGCGCGGCGTACTTCTGGTGATCGACGCAGCCGGCGGGCGCATATGCCATGGCCTCGTCGACGGTATAGGACAGGATCGGCTGCAGGTCGCGCATGAGCATCGAGAAGAGCTCGGCCAGCACGGTCTGGGCGCTGCGGCGCTCGAGCGAGCCGGGCTTGTCGCAGTACAGACGGTCCTTCAGGGCGTCGAGGTACACGTTGGAGAGCTCGGTAACCACGAAGTCATAAAGCGCACGGTAGGCGCGCGGGAACTCGTAGCTGGCGTAGGCGTCGTCGACCTCGGCCTGAACCTGAGTCAGGCGGGCAACCATGAGCTTGTCGAGCGGCAGCAGGTCGGCAAAGGCGACGCCGTCGGTCTCGGGCTCAAACTGACCCTCGAGCTCGGAGAGCAGGAAGCGCAGCGTGTTGCGGAAACGACGGTAGGCATCGGACGTACGAGCGAGAATCTCATGGTCGATGGAGACGTCGGAGCTGGTGTCGACGGAGGCAACCCACAGACGGATGATGTCAGCGCCCATCTCGTCGCAGACCTTATTGGGGTCAATAACATTGCCGAGCGACTTGGACATCTTGCGGCCCTGACCATCGAGTGTGAAGCCCTGCGAGACGACCGCCTTGTACGGAGCATGGCCGTTGGCACCCACCGAGGTGAGCAGCGAGCTCTGGAACCAACCGCGATGCTGGTCGGAGCCCTCGAGATACACGTCAGCCGGGTACTCAAGCTCGGGTCGATACTCGCAGACGGCCTTCCAGGACACGCCGGAGTCCCACCACACGTCGAGAATGTCCTTATCAGCCTTGAGGTGATGGCCGCCACACTTGGGGCAAACGCAAGCCTCGCCCAGGTAACTCTCGGGAGCGTCGGTGAACCAGGCGTCGGAGCCCTTCTCGTGGAAGAGCTTGATGACGGCGTCGAGCGTGGCGTCGTTCATGACCTTCTCGCCGCAGTCGGCGCAAGTGTAGCTGGGGATAGGCACGCCCCAGTTGCGCTGACGGCTGATGCACCAGTCGGGACGCTGCTCGACCATGGCGCCGATGCGGTTGGCGGCGTGAGCCGGATACCACTTGACGTTCTCGCGGACCTCTTTGCCAGCCTGCTCGCGCAGACCGGTCTTGTCCATCGAGACGAACCACTGGTCGGTAGCACGAAAGAGCACCGGGTGCTTGCAGCGCCAGCAGTGCGGATAGCTGTGCGTGATCTTCTTCTCGAGGACCAGGGTGCCGCGCTCGCGCAGGAACTCGATGATGTGCGGGTTGGCCTCGTCGGTATCCATGCCGCTGAAGGGGCCGCCGGTGCCAAACTCCTCGCCGGTGTAGAACTTGCCGTCGTCATCGACCGGCATGCAAATGTCGGTGATGCCCTCCTTGAGGCAGGCGAAGTAGTCGTCGACGCCGTGACCGGGCGAGTTGTGGACGATACCGGTACCGTCATCGACACCGACGTAATCGGCCAACAGTGCCGCGCCCTCAACACCGTCAAAGATCGGCTGCTTATAGTGAATGTGATGGAAGGTCTCGGCGGGAACCACATAGGGCTTGCCGTCGACCACAACCGGGGTGTACTCCCAGCCAAACTCCTCGCAGCACTTGGGAGCCAGGTCCTCGAGCATGACCTCGGCGCGGCCGTCGTGCTCAACGGCGACGTAGGCGGCACCGGGCTTGAGAGAAACTGCCTGGTCGGAGGGGATGGTCCACGGCGTGGTCGTCCAGATGATAAAGTCAACCGGGCCGTCGAAGTTCTCGAGGCCGACGGGCTTGGAGGTCATCTCAAAGCGCACGAAGATGGACGGGCTCGTCTCGTCGGAGTACTCAATCTCGGCCTCAGCAAGTGCGGTATGGCAGTGCTTGCACCAGTGGACGGGCTTGTGACCGCGATAGATCATGCCCTTATCGAACATGGCCTTGAAAACCTCGATGTCGGCGGCGTCATGCTGGTGATAGAGCGTCAGATAGGGGTTGTCCCAATCGCCGAGCACGCCCAGGCGACGGAAGCCGGCCTTCTGCAGCTCGATGTTCTCGACAGCGAACTTATTGCAAAGCTCACGGATCTTAGCCGTGGAGGTCTGGTTGAACTTCTCGGTGCCGAGCTTCTCCTCGACCTTATGCTCGATCGGCTGGCCATGGCAGTCCCAACCGGGAACATAGGGAACCTCATAGCCCTGCATCATCCAGTAACGGTTGATCATGTCCTTGGAGATCTTGTTCATGGCATGGCCGATGTGAATCGGGCCGTTGGCGTACGGAGGACCGTCGTGCAGCACGAACTTCTTGTGACCCTCGTTCTTCTTCAGAACCTGCTCGTAGACCTTGTTGTCCTGCCAGTCCTTGAGTCGCTTGGGCTCGGACTTGGAAAGACCGGCACGCATGGGAAAACCGGTCTTGGGCAGATTCATCGTCTGCTTGTACTCGTTTGCCACGGTACCCCTTTCATGTCATGGGCGCACACGCCCGTTGGGCACCAAAAAAGCGCCCGTCCCTACAAGCTGGGACGAAGCGCCACAAAACGGGCTGTACGCCCGCAAAAGCTCTTCGCTTAACCACCCAGCTTAGATGCCCTCGCCCGCGTATTCGCGCGCTCGCATCCGTTACTCGGCTGGCCTGTATCGACGACCATCTCGGCGATGTCTACTAAGACGTGCCTGTGCGGCATATCCGTTGGGACCGCAGCTCCGGGGTGATTTTCATCGGTCGCATGCACGGGTTCTCAGCACTCCCCGCTCTCTGTAGCATGCGGACGGCCGACTACTCGTCCCCATCAACGCTTATGCGGAGTATGCTAGCACGTTCCGCGCCGGCGAAAAACCCTCAACACTGGTTTTATACGTTCGAAATTTCTTGCGGCCGTGGATCTTCTCTTGGAGCAAAATACCTGTAAGCACTTTATCGAGCGAAAGAAGGTTGCTATGCGCACGATCGGAATGAGCGATTACACCGTCGGCGAGGATTGCTTTGCCGAGCTGCCCGCCGCACTGGCGGAGTACGGCGCGAAGAAGGTCGCCATCATCGGCGGCAAGCGAGCCCTGGCTGCAGCGCTGCCGGGCATCGAGGCGGCACTTGAAGGCACCGATGTCGAGGTTCTTGAGACGCGCGTCTACGGCACCAACAGCACACGCGCCAATATCGCCAAGGTCGTGAACTCCCCCGCTTGCCAACAGGCAGACGTGCTTATCGCCTGTGGCGGCGGCAAGGCACTCGACACCGTCAAGACGGCGGCCATCGAGCTCAAGAAGATCGTCTTTACCGTGCCGACGATTTGCTCTAACTGTTCCGCCGCGACCGCCATTGCCGTTGTCTACAACGACGATGGATCGCTCGAGGGCTATTCATACCCCAACCGACCGGCGCACATCTTCATCAATCCCAAGATCATCGCCGAGGCTCCGGCAGAGTACTTCTGGGCCGGCGTGGGCGACGCCCTGTCCAAGCAGCCCGAGGTCGAGTACGCCACGAGCGCCGGCGACCTGGAGCACACCGCCGGTCTTGGCCTGGCGCTCGCCCACACCTGTTCCGAGCCACTGTTTACCTATGGCGTCCAGGGTCTTGAGGACGTGCGCCAGAACCTGTCGAGCGAGGCCGTCAAGCAGATCGCGCTCGACATCGTGGTCAACACGGGCTACGTCTCCAACCTGACCAACCAGAACGATTACTACTACAACTCGAGCGTGGCGCACGCGTTCTACAACGCCACCTGCAGCATTCCGCGTGAGGGCACTTACCTGCACGGCGAGGTCGTGAGCCTGGGCGTGCTCGTGCTGTTTGCCTATACGGGCGACACCGAGAACCTTGAGCGCTATGCTGCCTTTAACAAGCAGATGGGGTTGCCCGTGACGCTTGAGCAGGTCGGGCTTTCCGAGTCCGATATCCCGGCCCTGTGCGGGTACGCGCACGCCACCAACGAGTGGAAGCAAGGCAACCCGGAGCCCTTCACCGACGAGAAGTTCGCCGCCGCCATCAAGGCCGCCAACGCCTACGGCAGCACGCTCTAGGCCTAACCCAAAACCACCACAAAGGGGACAAGCACCTTTGTGGTGGTTTTTTATTGCTCCAACATTCAGTTCGCACTCGAACCCGATTCTATACGAGAAAGGGTCCGGGTACGTTTTTTGTTTATCGGTAATTCTGCGGAAGGACCACTCGGAACGGTAAACAGAAACGAACAGAGGCAGAGTACCATCGTGGTGATGGTATCCTGCCTTTTGTTTTGCGGAACCAAGGTCGCTTTATGCGAACTTGATCGCCACTTATATGGCGCATTGATGGCAATTGCTGCGTACGTGCGTACCGGGAGCCTGTACACCTCTGGCAAGGCGTAACACGCTAGACTTTGTTCCAAAGTCCGTATGCTAAGGGGGCAGGGCCCTTAGAATTCCTGTGGAGTGTGTACGCACGTACGCAGGAAAACAGCAAATTACGCTATATCAGGGCGTTCTTTCATTGGTGAGTATGGTATACACGGCTTAGTTCAACAAATAAGAATTTATATACTAAGGAGAATATTGATGGAAATGTTTTTATGTTCGCACTTTTCAAGTGTAGGAAGTCTGATAAAGGAAGAAATTGAAAATAAAAAAGTCGCATTTATTCCAACAGCTTCGCTGCGTGAAGGCTACACCGGTTATGTCGGCTCGGCTCGAAAATTATTCAAAAAGTTGGGAGCAATCGTAACTGAAATTGATATTTCAACGGAGGCTTATTCAACGATACAGTCTCTTTTTGAAGATGCGGATGTGATCTATTTTACCGGCGGAAATTCTTTTTTCCTTATAGACCAGCTCCGTAAAACGGGAACGGATGAGCTGCTGAAGAAAGAATTGGCAAAGGGAAAACTGATGATTGGTGAATCGGCAGGTGCGATTGTATGCGCTCCAAGCATCCAATATATCGAGCAAATGGATGAAAAGCCGGAGGACTACTCACAAGAAGATGATGCAGGGCTTAATTTGATTGAATTCTATGTTCTTCCGCATTTTCTTACAGCACCATTTAAGAAAGTTACCGAGAAAATAATAACTGAGTTTTCGGATTTGAATCTATGCCCAATTAACAATCGTCAGGGAATTGTAATTGATGGTGAAGGTTCAAAGGTTATTTGCAAAGACTAATTTAAACTTCCAGTTTGCTGCACTCGCTCCTAGCAGGGTTTGGGGCAGGAGGGGCGCAAGAGACGGGAGGGCCGTGTACGCGTTCCTGCGCGAGGACCGCGGGGAGGGACTGCCTGGGTACGGCACCTGTCAACTCGGTCTACGTCTTTGATGACCGGGTCGTACTCAATATCAACTTCACGGATCATGCCAAAACGGTCACCCGTGAGGAAGTGTTGGATTCGAGTGCTGTGGACAATGTTCCAGCATGCTGGGATCGAACTCGCTAGCCGGAATCACACGGTATCCGTGGCGCAGGAGCAGGTCGACAAAAACGCCGTTACCCGGTGTGAGCGTACCGCTGAACGTTCCGTCGTAGATACGGCCTACACCACACGAGGGGCTACGGTCCTGCAAGACGCACGCAGCGATCTGGGACGGGCCGCCCGCCTGCTCGCACATGTCGAGCGCGCGCTCTGCACCCAGGCGAAACTCGCGATCGACCGAGATGCCCTCGCAGGTACGGACCTCGCCGTCCACGATCTCGGAGGGATTGCGCGGCGTGGGCAGACCGCCAAAAACCTCGGGGCACACCAACAGAACCTCGGTTCCCGTGCGTTCGCACGCTTCGACCAGCTCGCGATGGTAGTTATCGAGCCCGTTATACTTGCAGCTCTCGCCCATCAAACAGGCACTTACCACGATCTTCATATACAACTCTCCCCACGCAAAACGCCCCATTTGAGTTTGACACTCAAATGGGGCGATTGACACTGCGCAACTAGTATTACTGCTGCTTTGGCATCAGCGGATTCTCGCGCGTAAGGAGATTCATAAACTCCTCGCCCGTGATGGTCTCCTTCTTGTACAGATAACGAGCCAGCTCATGAAGCTTGAACTTGTTCTCCTTCAGGATCTGCAGGGCGCGGTCGTGCGCATCCTCGATCAGCTTGGCGACAATCGCGTCCACGCGCTCGGCCGTACCGGGGGCGCAGGTGAGCGACGTGTCCTGGTTGAGGTACGCATTCTGGACGGTACCGAGCGCCATCATGCCAAACTCATCGGACATACCAAAGCGCGTCACCATGTTACGGGCGAGCTTGGTGGCCTGCTCGATATCGTTGGCCGCGCCGGTCGTCATCTCACCAAAGATGAGCTCCTCGGCGGCACGTCCACCGCAGTAGACAGCGAGCTTGTCCAGGACCTCCTGGCGTGTGGTCAGGAAGCGCTCATCCTCCTCGACCTGCATGGTGTAGCCCAGAGCACCGCTCGTACGCGGCACGATGGTGATCTTCGTGACCGGCGCAGAGCCCTTCTGGCGAGCGGCAACGATGGCATGGCCGATCTCGTGGTAAGAAACGACCTGTTTCTCGTGGTCGGACAGCACCGTAGACTTACGCTGCTGACCGGCGATGACGACCTCCACCGACTCCTCAAAATCGTCCTGCGTGGCACGCTTGCGACCCTCACGGACGGCTCGCAGGGCGCCCTCGTTGATGATGTTGGCCAGGTCGGCGCCCGAGGCTCCGGGCGTGGCGCGGGCAATCGCGGTCAGGTCGATCGGCGGCTGCGTCTTCACGCTCTTGGCATGCAACTCAAGAATGTTCTTACGGCCGGTCAGGTCGGGCAGCTCAACGGGGATGCGGCGGTCAAAACGACCGGGGCGCAGCAAGGCCGGGTCAAGGCTGTCGGGACGGTTGGTGGCAGCGAGGACGACGATGCCCTTGTGGTTATCGAAGCCGTCCATCTCGGTCAGCAACTGGTTAAGCGTCTGCTCGCGCTCGTCGTTGCCGCTAAAGCCGCCGCCGTCACGCTTTTTGCCGATGGTATCGATCTCGTCGATAAACACGATGCACGGGGCCTTTTCCTTGGCCTGCTTAAACAGGTCGCGCACCTTGGCGGCGCCGCGGCCGACAAACATCTCGACGAACTCAGAACCCGAAATGCTAAAGAACGGAACGCCCGCCTCGCCGGCAACGGCCTTGGCGAGCAGGGTCTTACCGGTTCCCGGAGGGCCAACAAGGAGGGCACCTCGCGGCAGCTTGGCGCCGATCTCCTCGTAACGCTGCGGCTTCTCCAGAAAGTCGACGACCTCCTTAAGGGATTCCTTGGCCTCTTCCTGGCCTGCAACATCCTTAAAGGTCACGCCCACATCTTTGGAAGCGATAACGCGAGCGCCGGACTTACCCAGCCCGCCGCCGCCAAAGCCACCGCCGCCAAAGTTCATCGACGGACCGTCATCGCCCATGGCCTTCTTCATACGGCGGTTGAGCCACCAACCGATGAGGAAGAAAATCGCCATGGGAAGGATGAGCGTGAGCAGGTAGTAGGTCATCAGACCCGAGTTTTTATCGGGAACGACCGACTCCAGGGACGCACCGGATTCAAGCACGCGATCGGTAAAACCCGCATCATTCGGCACACCGGTCGTCTTGTAGGCGATGTTCTCGTCCTCGCCCTTCTTGGTGTAATAAATCGAGTAATCGTCCGTGTTGTACTCGACCTTGTCGACACTCTTCTTATCGAGCGCTTTGACAAACGTCGAGTAATCGGTCTTCGTAATCTGCTGCGTGTGACCGATGTTGGGGAACAAAACGGTCGAGAGCACGAGGTAGACGACGAAGGCGATGAGCACGTAGAGGATCATATTCCTTCTACGTTTGTTGTCATCCATCTCCATCTGCTTGAACTCCATCTACTGGGGTTGATAATGTTTTCTAGAATACCCAACCCGGACGGCGATAAACCGACGCCGGGCACGAAAGGACAGAGATGGCATCACTGGAAGTCGGCAAGGTTCAAATCTATACGGGCGACGGCAAGGGCAAGACGACGGCTGCGCTGGGGCTCGCGCTGCGCGCCACGGGCTATGGACTTAACGTGCTCATACTTCAGTTTGCCAAGAAGCTGCACTGCGCCGAGCACGACGCCGCGCCGCGCCTGGGACTGCGCATTGTACAGGCCGATCGCGACACACCCGAGGCCTGCGCCGAGCAGATCATGGAGCTCGCACGCGAGCAGATATCACAGGTCGACGTTCTCATTCTGGACGAACTCGGCGAAGCGATGCGCCGCGGATTCGTGACGCGCGAGGATGTGGAGGGACTGATCGCGCTGAAGCCTGCCACCACGGAGCTCGTGCTCACCGGCCGCGGGCTGCTGCCTCTCGCGGACCTCGCCGACCTAGTCACCGAAATGCGCCCCGTCAAACACTACTTTGACGAAGGCCTCCTAGCCCGTCAAGGCATCGAATACTAATTGATCCAAAGGGGACGGAGGAAAACGGATCATCGACATCACGACGGAGAGAAATGATCCGTTTTCCTCCGCCCCCAAGGGATCATTTGGCGGTGGCGCGGCCGAGCCAGTTGCCGCTGTGGTGGTAAATGGTGAACATCGTGGCCGTGATGAGCCAGGTTACGGGGTAAACCAGCAGCAGGTGCTCAAGCGACGGATCGAAAGGCATAATCGCAAACACCCAGATCACCCTGAGCACGACAGTGCCAAAAATCGTGAGCAGCATGGGCTGCAAGCTCACGCCGGCACCGCGAATGGAGCCCGACGCGTTTTCGATAATCGAGAAGATCGCGTAGAACGGCGCGATGAAATGAAGAATCGTCGTGGTGTACGCCGAAATCGAAGCATCGTCGACAAACAGACGCGACAACGGACCCGAGAACACCAGCAGCACGGCAGACAGGCCACCAATGAGCATAAACGACAGCACGAGCGACGTATGGTAGCCCTTGCGCATGCGCTCATAGTTGCGCGCGCCAAAGTTCTGTGCCGAGAACGTGGTGATCGACACGCCGAGCGCCTCGGTAACCATCCAGACAATGCCATCTAAGCGGCCCGAAAGACCCCACGCCGTGGTGACATCGGCACCAAACGAGTTGACCGACACCTGAATCAAAACGTTGGAAATCGAATACGCAGCAGACTGAAAGCCAAGCGGCAGACCACACGAGATCATGCTCTTACAAATGCCAGGATCAATGCCGAGTTTGGACAGCGAAAGCCGCCACGCACCCGGTGCGTGCATCATGCGAATCACGATCATCGTGGCGTTAGAGCAAATGGTCAGTGCCACCGCGATACCGCAGCCCAGAGCCTCCATATGAAGCACGGCAACGAAGATGACATCCAGCACCGCATTAACAAGGCAGCCGGAAGCGATAATCACAGCAGGCCCGCGCGTGTCGCCCACGGCGCGCAGCAGTGCGGTTCCCATATTTAGCAGCAGCGCCGCAACCATGGCGGCAAAATAGCAACGAGCATATGCCACGCCCTCGGCCAACAGTTCATGCGGCGTGTTCATAAGCACCAGCATGGGCTCAACGAACACTATGCCAAGAATCGAGAAAACGATACCGCCCACCAACGCGAGCGTCATGGCCGTATGGACCGAACGACTCAGCCGCTCATCATCGTGCTGGCCAAAATACTGACCGGTAATGACCGCGCAGCCGGCGCCAACGCCAACGCAAAAGCCAATGCAGAGCTCGGTAAGCACCATCGTGGCTTGAATGCCACCCAGTGCGAGTTTGCCGCCAAACTGGCCGACGATATACGTACCGATGAGCGTGTAGGCCTGCTGAAAAAACGAACTAAAAAAGATGGGAACGCACAGCGAAAGCAGCTGCTGCCAAATAACACCCTGCGTTACATCGATAGCCGTAGATTTCTTAGCCACACGCCCTCCCCAAAAGCGCACGTCAACCGACAAAACAGCAAATTAAGGCCAACGCCAATACCAGCTTAGCACCGACCGGCGTCGACCGAAACACCCCGAATAAGAGCCCGGTGCGAACTATCTGCCTAGTGATACAGCCCCGGCTGGTAGTGGTACTCATTACTCACGTGCGGGCACAGCTGCCAAAAGGCGACGGCACTCGCCGCTGCCACGTTAAGCGAATCGACCCCGTGCGCCATCGGAATGCGCACGGCCCGGTCGCAGCCCGCGATAGTCTTGGCACCCAGGCCGGCACCCTCGGTACCCATAAAGATTGCCAGGCGGTCAATCTCCTGCAGCACGGGATCGTCCAGCGATACGGAATCGTCCGTCAATGCCATGGCAGCACAGGAAAAACCGGCTTCGTGCAGTACCGCCAGGCCATCGTGCGGCCACACACGCGCCTCGCTGCCAATGCGCGTCCACGGCACCTGAAACACCGTGCCCATGCTCACGCGGGCCGAGCGACGGTACAGCGGGTCGCAGCACGTAGGGCTGACCAAAATACCGTCAACGTTCAATGCGGCCGCCGAACGGAAAATCGCGCCCACATTGGTATGGTCGACAATGCCCTCGAGCACGCACACACGCACCGGACGCTCCCCCGCCGCCTCGACGACGCCGTCGAGAAACTCATCAACCGGAATCTGCCGCGGGCGACGAAACGCCGCGAGCGCACCGCGCGTCACGTTAAAGCCCGTCAATTGCTCCATGAGCTCCATGGAGGCAACGAACACAGGAACCGGACCTGCGCCCTCGCGCACAACCAGGCGCTCAAACAGCGGCATCATCTGATCGAGCCAGCGTTCGCCCAAAAGAAAGCTCAACGGCTGGTATCCGGCACGCACCGCGCGCTCGATAACCTTGGCACTCTCAGCGATAAAGATACCCTTTTGGGGCTCCAGCACGCAGCGAAGCTCGCGCTCGGTCAGTCGCACGTAGGCGTCGAGCCGCTCATCCGTAAGCGAATCGATTCGCAGAACCTCAACGGCATCAGTCATAGCAGCCAGCCCGCACCCTTCTTAACAGCACATCTATACCAAACGAGGCGACGCTAAGCGCCGCCCCATGCATTCAATCAACCCGATGATACCGTTCACGCCAGACGATTTACGCCTCAACGCGATGATACGTCACGAACTCATAATCGACGCCCTCGTCACCCTCACCGGCAGCAATCGTCGCGACCCCGCTACGCTGCGCAATCTCCCACGCGGGATCGGCGTCCAAGTCGGGAAAGTACGTATCCACGACATGCACGCAATGGTTATGCGTAACCTCGGCCTCGACGCAATGCGGCAAAAATTGTCGATATACCTCGCCGCCGCCAATCACCCACGCAACGGGTTCATCGGCCACGGCGGCCAGGGCCTCGTCAATGCTATGCACCACGTCGACGCCCCCGGGCGCAAAATCATCATCGCGCGTGAGCACAATGTTGCGGCGGTTCTTAAGCGGACGTCCGCCGGGAAAACTCAGTAGCGTCTTGCGCCCCATAATGACCGGGCAACCCTTGGTGCAGGCCACAAAATGGCGCATGTCGGCGCGATTGGACACCACCATGTCGCCCTCGCACCCAATGCCCCAGTCGTCACACACGGCGACGATAGCAGATAGCTTACACGTCATGAGCGCCACCTACACTGCAATGGGAATGTTCTTGACCTGCGGGCCGTGCTCGTAGCCCTCGACGATCAGGTCGTCAGTCGTAAACGCGTAGAAATCGTGCACGTCGGGATTAAGCGTTACCTTGGGCGCAGCAAACTGCGGACGCTCGATAAGCTCGCGGACGATATCGACATGACGATCGTAAATGTGGGCATCGGCAATCACATGCAGCAGCTCGCCGGGAATCATATCGACCGACTGCGCGACCATCATCAGCAAGATGGCGTACTGGCACACGTTCCAGTTGTTCGCGGCCAAAATGTCCTGGCTGCGCTGGTTGAGAATCATGTTGAGTGTGGGCTTGTCGTCCTGCGGGCGCTGCGTGACGTTATAGGTCACGCTGTACGCGCACGGATACAGGTGCATCTCGGACAAGTCGCTAAACACGTACGTGTTGGTCATGATGCGGCGGCTGTACGGCGTGTGCTTAAGGTCGTACAGCACACGGTCCATCTGGTCAAAGTCGCCCTCGGCATAATGGCTCTTCTGGCCAATCTGGTACCCGTATGCCTTGCCGATGGAACCGGTCTCGTCGGCCCACTCATCCCAAATATGGCTGTTGAGGTCATGGACGTTATTGGACTTCTTTTGATAGATCCACAAGATCTCGTCCATGGCAGATTTAAGCGCCGTGCGACGCAGCGTGAGCGCGGGGAACTCCTCGCGCAGGTCGTAACGTGCCGTAACGCCAAAGTTTTTAATGGTATAGGCAGGGGTGCCATCCTCCCACACCGGTCGGACCTTTTGCCCCTCGGTGGTGGTGCCATGGTCCAAAATATCGCGGCACATGGCTACAAACTGTTGATCAGCCTTGCTCATTGACCCTCCTGTCAGTCGCCTATAAGCGAGATTCATTGTAGCCCAGGCGCACGCGGCCCCACAGCCCAAACATAAGCCCTCACTTTCTGACATATGCCAGAAATACCTTGTGCAAATCCGCACGTTCGCTATTCTATTGTTGACATATGTCAGATTTGGAGAGCGTATGGCAGGAAGACGCGAAAAATTGCGCCGCGTTGGGATCATTCCCGAATATCGCGGCTTTACCCCCGACGGCCTTGCCAGCGGAGACGCCATCGACATGACAATCGACGAGCTCGAAGTCCTGCGGTTATGCGACCTGGAAGGCCTCAATCAGGAGGCAGTCGCCCAGCACATGGGTATCGCTCGTGCCACCGTGGCGGCCATCTGCAGCCGCGCACATCGCAAGGTGGCAAACGCGCTGGTCAATGGACGGGCACTCAGCATCGAAGGCGGCAGCATCGCGTACTCCCCCATTACCACGACGACGGCCGCATGGCCAGCAAAGGAGGTCGACGCCATGAGGGTGGCAACGACGTACGACAACGGCAACATCTTTATGCACTTTGGCCGCAGCGAGCAGTTCAAGATCTACGACATCCAGGATGACAAGGTGCTCAACGAGCAGGTCGTAGGCACCGGCGGCACCGGTCACGGCGCCCTGGCGGGTCTGCTTGCCAACGGTGGCGTTGACACGCTCATCTGCGGCGGTATCGGCGGCGGCGCCATCAACGCGCTCACCCAGGCTGGCATCACGGTCTATGCGGGCGCCCAGGGCAACTGCGACGCCTGCGTCGAGGCACTCATTGCCGGCACGCTCGCGCAGACCGGCGAGGCCACCTGCGACTGCCACGGCCATGACCACGAGCACACCCACGAGCATGGCGAGTCCTGCGGCTGCCACGGCCATCACGGCCATGATGGGCACGAGGGCTGCGGCTGCCACTAGCGGCGCGGCACCGCAAGCTCGGGGCGCGACGCTAAACGCAACCCAACAATCAAAGCCAACAACAAAGGCCACCCGGTAGCTTCCGAGTGGCCTTTGCCATATCAAGCTGGAATTACAGCCCTATTTCTTATTGCGCATCTGCGCTTCCATCTGGCGCAGCAGATCCATATCAGACTTGGGGCCGCCCGTTCCCAAGCCGCCCATACCGCCCAGACCCATGGCGTCCAGACCGGGAATATTGGGCATGCGCATCTTCTTGCCCTTCTTACCCTTTTTGCCCTTCTTGCCGCCGGCCTGCGCCTGATTGGCCATCGTGCGCATGCGGCCCATCATCTTGTTCATCTCGCCCCACTGCTTCATAAGGCTGTTGACCTCGGTGGGGGTCACGCCGGCACCCTTGGCGATGCGGGCGCGACGCTGACCGTTGATGATGGAGGGGCGTAGGCGCTCCTCCTTGGTCATCGACATGATGATGGCCTCGTTCTTATCGAAGATGCCCTCGTCCAGATTGCCGCCCATCTGGTTGAGCGCACGCTGGCCACCGGGGAGCATGCCCAGGATGCCCTTCATACCGCCCATCTTCTTGACGGCCTTCATCTGGTCGAGCATGTCGTTCATGGTGAAGCCCTCGCGCAGCATGCGCTCGGCAGCCTCGAGCTGCTCGGCATCGGCGGCCTCCTGGGCCTTCTCGATGATGCCGACGACGTCGCCCATGCCCAGAATGCGCTTGGCCATACGATCGGGATAGAACGGCTCCAGCGAATCGGGTTTCTCGCCCATGCTCACGAACTTGATGGGCTTACCGGTCACCTGGCGCACGGAAAGCGCGCCGCCGCCACGGGCATCGCCGTCGAGCTTGGAGATGATCACGCCGTCAAAGTCGGTTCGCTCGGCAAAGGTCGAGACGACGTTGACGATATCCTGGCCGGTCATGGCATCGACGACCATCAGCACCTGATCGGGCTTGACGGCCTTCTTGATGTACACGGCTTCCTGCATCATCTGTTCGTCGATCTGCAGACGACCGGCGGTATCGACGATGACCACGTCGCGCAGGTGGTCGACGGCCTCCTGAATGGCGCCCTTGGCGATGTCGACCGGGTGTGCACCGTCGCCGCGGAAGACCGGTACGCCGATCTCTCCGCCAAGCGTGGCCAGCTGGTCGGCAGCGGCGGGACGGTAGACGTCGCACGCGACGAGCAGCGGCGAGCGGCCCTGCTTCTTGAGCAGGTAGGCAAGCTTTACGGCCGCTGTGGTCTTACCGGAGCCCTGCAGGCCCACGAGCATGATGACATTGGGAATGCGGTTGCTAAAGACGAGCTTGCTCTCGGTGGAGCCGAGCATCTCGGTGAGCTCGTCGAGCACGATCTTGACGACATTTTGTGCCGGCGACAGCGACTCCATGACCTCGGCGGTCATGCAGCGCTCCTTGGTCTTGGCGACAAACTCCTTGACGACCTTAAAGTTGACGTCGGCCTCGAGCAGCGCCATGCGGATGTCGCGCATGGCCGAGGTGATATCGGCCTCGGTCAGCTTGCCCTTGCCGCGCAGGCGGTCAAATGTGTCGTTGAGGCGATCGCTCAGGGAATCAAACACTAGTCACTCCTTAGTTGGACTCGCCCACCAGGGCGCGGCAGAAATCTTTGGCATTGAACTCCTGCAGGTCATCGACCTGCTCGCCCACGCCCACGCGCAGGATCGGGAGCTTGAGCTTCTCGGCCACGGCCATGGCGATACCGCCCTTTGCCGTGCCGTCGAGCTTCGTCATGATAATACCGTCCAGACCCAGTGCCTCGTTAAACTCGAGCGCCTGGTTCAGACCGTTCTGGCCGGTGGCGGCATCGATCACGAGCACGACCGAGACGGGCATGGGGCCGGCGGCCATATTGGCGGCGCGCTTACGCGTCACGTTGACCACCTTGGCGAGCTCGCGCATGAGCTCGGGGCTCGTGTGCAGGCGGCCGGCGGTGTCGATAAGCACCAGGTCGCTGCCGCGTTTATCGGCCTCGTCGAGCACGTCGTAGCAAACGCTTGCCGGATCGGAGCCGCGATCGCGCTTGATGACGGGGACGCCGGCACGCTGGCCCCACACATCGAGCTGCTCGATGGCGGCAGCGCGGAAGGTATCGGCCGAACCGATCACGACATTCTTGCCGCGGGCAGCCATGGCGCTCGCGATCTTACCGACCGTCGTGGTCTTGCCGGCACCGTTAATGCCTACAAACAGCACGCAGCTCGGCGTGTCGGAGAACGGATCGCGCTCGATGGGCACAAAGTGTTGCTCGAGCTGCTCGGCCAGGGCACGGCGAAGCTGCGGAGCGGTCTTGAGGTTCTTCTTGGCCGCGGCATCGCGCAGGTCATCGGAGACCTGAATGGCGACCTCAGCACCCATGTCACCCATAACGAGGGTGTCCTCAAGGTCCTCCCAAAAGTCCTCGTCGACCTCGCCGCCAAAGTAGAAGACCTCGTTGAGGGTCTCGCGGCTGCGCTCAAGTCCGCGCGAGAGAGCGTCAAAGAATCCCATTATGCATTCACGACCTTTCCGGTTTCGCGATCGAGTTTTTGCGAGACGACGCGGCTGACGCCGTCGGCTTGCATCGAGACGCCATAGAGAACGTCAGCGTCCTCCATAGTACGGCGCTGATGCGAAATGACCAAGAGCTGTGTATCGGAACGCAGCACATCGAGGGCTCCGATGAGCTTGGACAGGTTGGCATCATCAAGCGCCGCCTCGACCTCGTCCAGCACATAGAACGGCACCGTGCGCGTGCGGTACACGGCAAAGAGCAGGGCGAGCGCCGTCAGACTCTTCTCGCCACCCGACATGAGCATCATCTTGGTAATGCGCTTGCCGCGCGGCTGCGCCACAACCTCAATGCCCGTCTCGGCAGGATGCTCGGGATCGGTCATCTCAAGATGAGCCTGGCCACCCGGGAACAGCATGGCGAAGATCTCGCGGAAGTTCGCGTCGACCTTCTCAAACGTCACCAAAAACGCCTTGCGCATCTTGCGATCAATGGCCACCGTGATCTTGGTGAGCGCCTTGCGCGCGCTCTCCAGATCGGCTAGCTGTTCCTCGATGTAGTCGGCGCGGCGCTTGAGCTGCTCGTACTCCTCCATGGCAACCTGGTTCACGGGGCCCAGATTGTTGATCTGGCGCACAAGCTGGTTGAGTTCGCGCTCGGCGGCATCGCGGTCCATGGGCGCCGGAAGCATGAGCGCTTCCTCGAGCACCGTCGTGCCATCGGCGGTAATGGCCTTGATGGCAGCCTCGACCTGCACCTCGAGCTTGCCACGCGCGACCTTGAACTCGTTTTGCGTGGCGAAGGCGGTATCGACTCGCTCCTTAGCGCGGGCAACCTCTGCTTTGGCATCCTCGATGGTCTTCTTGAGCGAAGCGGAGTCCGCCTCTTCCAGAGAGGCCTGGTCACGCAGGCGCGCTGCCCAATCCGACGCGCGTTCCAACAGGGCAGAATAGCGTTCGTGCATGGGGTCGACGCGCAGGCGCAGCAGCTCGAGCGAACGCGAAGCCTGGCGTGTTCCGCGGATACGACGGTCGATACCCTCCAGACGATGCTCCAGATCGGGCACACGGCCCTTCAGCGAACGCAGGCGCTCACTCGTCTGGGCGAGACGCACCTTGGCATCGGCGAGCTTACCGGCGGCCTCGGAATCGTCACGGCGCACGCGATCGAGCTCGTCGTTGGCCTCGGCAATCTGGAGACCCAGGTCGCTTGCCTGAGCACGGGCCTCGTCGCGCGAACGGGTGAGCTCGTCAACGCGCGGGCGCGCAGCGCGAACGGCCTCGGCGGCCTGCTCGCGGCGCTTGGAGATGCGCACGCGCTCGACCTCGGCATTGTTGGTGCTTTGCTCCAAGCGGCCAATCTCGGAGAGCAGCGAGCGGCGCTCGCCCTCAAGACGGGCGATCTCGCCGGCGGCGTCACCCTCGGCGGCACGCGCCTCCTCGACGGCCGCATTGGCCTCGACGACCTGATCCGAAACATGCTCAAACACGGCAGCGAGATCGGGCTCCAGGCCTTCCAGCTCGCGGATACGACGCTTGCGCTCCAGAGCGCCCGAAGCCTCGCCGGCATCGAGTCCAACGCGCACCAGGCCGCCACAGCTCACGCGGGCGCCATCGGGAGTCACATAGGTCACGCCGTCAACGACAGGCGCAGCCAGCGCGGCAGCCAAGTCATCGACCACGTAATAGCCGCCGAGCAGGGCCTCGACAACCGGGCCATACCCGGAGCGCACGGACAGGCGGTCGACCAGACGCGAGCCGGCAGCGCCCTTGGGAGCAGCCCAGCCGCTCGCGCCGCGCGCCACCAGCAGCGCCTCGCCCGAGGCCTTCTTTTGGTCCAGAGCCGCACGACTGGCGCGCTCAAGCGTAGCGGCGTCATCAAATAGCAGGGCATCGATATCGCCGGCAAGCAGCTGCTCAACCAGACCCTCAAGCTCGCGAGGGGCCTCGAGCACGTCGCCCAGACGACCCGAGACATCATCGCCCAACGCGCCCATCAGACGGCTCACCAGCGGCGAACTGTCGGCCATGCGGGCATCGAGCTTCTTTTGGCTCGCGAGCTCAGAGCGAACCTCGGACAGTTTGTTGCGCGCCTCGCTCTCGCGATTACGCAAGTCCTTAAGGGCCGCACGAGCGACCTCAGTGGCCTCGCGCGCATCTATCTGGGCTTGGCGGGCCTGATCGAGTGCGCCTTCGAGCTCCTCAGCACGGTTGCGGCGGCTCTCAAGCGATGCCGTGACCTCCTCGAGCTGCTCATCGATCTGCTCCAGGCGCGAGGCATACATGTTGTCCTCGACCTCGGCGTTGCTCAGCGAGTCCTTCACCTTGGCGAGCTCAAGCGCAGCATTATCGGCAACGCGCTGCACATCGCGCTGCTCGCGCGTAAGCTGCGAAATCTGCACATCAAGCGCCACGCGGCGCTCGTGAAGCTCGGCGGCGGCAGGGCCGGCGGCGTCGACGTCGTCCTGGGCCTGCATGTGCGCACCGGTCACTTCCTCGAGCTGGGCACGCGCATCCTCGAGCTCCTCGACCACACGCCGGCGCTGATGCTCGGAGCTCGAGATCTGGCCGCGCATGTCTGACAGGCGCGACACCATGTTGTGGCCCTTTTCCTCGAGCAGGCGCATATCGGAGTTAATGCGACCGACCACGTCTTGCATATGGCGGCGCTGCTCGCCCAAGTCGCCCACAAACAGGCCCTTTTCCTCGAGCATGACCTGGAGCTTCTCGAGCTCGCGCTCTTTTTCACCCAAGCGGTATTGCGCGAGCTCAAGCTCGGCAGCGCCCTCCTTGGAGCGGCTCTCCAGGTCGTTCCACTGCGACTGCAGCGAACGAAGCTCGTCGACGGCCAGCATCTGTGTAAGCTCGTTCGCGCGCGAGGACAGCTCTTTGTACTTGCGCGCGCGATCGACCTGACGCTCCAGCGGCCGCAGCTGACGGGCGATCTCCTTGTTGATGTCGCGAGCACGAGTCAGGTGCTCGTCCATCGATTTAATCTTTTTAAGCGCACGCTCCTTGCGACGCTTGTGCTTGGAGATGCCGGCGGCCTCCTCAATGAGGGCACGGCGCTCCTCGGGGCGGCTCTGCAAAATGGCATCGAGCTTGCCCTGGCTGATGATGGAATGCGTATCCTTGCCCAGTCCCGAATCGTGCAGGATATCCTGGATGTCCATCAGGCGGCACGGGCTCGAATTGATGAGGTACTCACTCTCACCCGAACGATACATGCGGCGGGTGATAGCCACCTCGTCAAAGTCGACGGGAAGCATATGGTCCGAGTTATCGAGCACCAGCGTGACCTCGGCCACACCCACCGGCTTGCGCGCCGACGAGCCCGAGAAGATGACGTCTTCCATGGCCTGGCCGCGCAGCTGCTTGGCGCTCTGCTCGCCCAGGACCCACAGAATCGAGTCGGAGATGTTCGATTTTCCCGAGCCGTTGGGACCGACGATGACGGTTAGGCCCGGCTCAAACGTCATGTGGGCGCGGTCGGCAAACGACTTGAACCCCTTGAGCGTGAGGGACTTGAGATACACGGTTCCTCGCTTAAACAGGCTTCTTGTTCAGAATCACGCCGTTGGTGGTGTAACCCATGCGGTCGAGTGCCTCGAGTGCAGCGGCCCCCTCGGCTTCCTTCTTGGAGGAACCGGTGCCGCGGCCCTGGCGGATACCGTCGATGAGCACCACAGCGGTAAAGGTGGGCGCATGCGCGGGGCCCTCGGAGCCAACCAGCTTGTACGCCGGGGGCTCGTGACCGTCGGCTTGCACGCACTCCTGCAAAAACGACTTGGGGTTCGCAGGATGCTCGGCACGCTCAGAAGCCAAATGCGGCTTAAGCGTACGGTGAATGAACTCCGCCGCAACGTCCCAGCCGGCGTCCAGATACAGCGCGCCCACAAGCGACTCGTAGACGTTCTCGAGCGCCGAATGCAGGCCGCGCGCACCGGTACCGGTCTCAGAGGCACCAAAGATGATGATGTCGTCGATGCCCAGCTCATGAGAAACCTCGGACAGCGTAGCGCCCGAGACAAGCGACACCTTCAGGCGCGTGAGCTTGCCCTCGTCAAACTCCGGATAGGACTCAAACAGGGAGCGTGCGACCACAGCGCCCAAAATGGAATCGCCCAAGAACTCAAGGCGCTCATAGCTGGCAGAAACCGGCTGGCCCTCGACTGCCGAGGGATGCGTAAGCGCCGCGCGCAGCAGCACCTTATTGTTGAACTCGTGGCCCAAGATTTCCTGGGCGCGCGTAAGTCGGTCGGATAAAGCCAAGACTTAGGCCTCCTTGGCAGCTTCGATAGCGTCGACGGCGTCGGCGACAGAGTTGAGCGAGAGCAGGGTCTCGTCATCGATCTCGAGGTTGAACTCGTCCTCGATAGCCGTAACCAGCTGCAGGCGCTCGAGCGAGTTGGCATCGAGGTCGTCAAAGGTGGTCTCATCGCTAATTTCGGCAACATCGACGCCCAGAACGTCAGCAGCGACCTCGGCGATCTTGTCGAAGATTTCGGAGCGGTCCATAGCGCTTCCTCTCATAGTGCATGAATACCAAAAGAATGGTACCGCCCGGGCGGTACCAAGACACGGTTCTGATTCTACCCCACGACGTGCGCCGCGAAGCACATAACAGCGCTCTAACTCGCTCTTATAAAACGATACCGTCCATAGAGTTGGCGACATTCTCGACCAGCCCGGCGCGCACGGCTTCGGCCGCCGCGAGCGTACCGTTTTTGACAGCCTCGACCGAGGTGGCGCCATGGCCGATCAGGACCACGCCGCGCAGGCCCAAAAGAATCGCGCCGCCCTTGGCGTCGCCCGAAAGCTTGGCCTTTATCTCGCGCATCTGCTTTTTAATGAGCAGCGCGGCGATCTTGGTGCCGAGCGAAGACATAAAGACGCCCTTAAGCTCCTGCAGCAAAAACTTGGCAGCGCCCTCGGTGGCCTTGAGCGCAATATTGCCCGACATGCCATCGGCAACGACGACATCGAAGTTACCTGAGGTGATGTCCGTTCCCTCGCAGTTACCAACAAAGCCGGGAACGGCGGCTTTCATGGCCGGGAAGCAGGCCTTGGTAAAGTTGGAGCCCTTCTCATCCTCGGTGCCGTTGGCAAGCAGGCCCACGCGGGGATGCTCGATGCCCAGGACGACGCGCGCATAGGCACAACCCATCTGGGCAAAACGAACCATATCGTCGACCTCGACATCGGGGTTGGCGCCCATATCGCACAGCACCGTCAGGCCGCCGGCACGATTGGGCAGCGCATTGGTAAGGCACGGACGCACCGGCTGCTTCTTGCCCTCGGCCTGATACCTAAACGGCGTCACGTAGGCTGTGGCAGCGGCCGTCATGGCGCCGGTGGAGCCAGCAGAGAAGAACGCGTCCGCGTTGCCCTTCTTAATGGCACGGCAGGAAAGCACAATCGAAGACTTGCGCTTGGTCATCACGGCACGAATGGGATCGTCGTCCATGGCGATAACGTCGGGAGCCTCCAGGGCTTCGACGCGCGCATGGGAGGCGGCGAAGGGGTTGACGATTTCGGCGGGGCCGGCAGCCAGGACCTCGATATCGGGGTCGGCCGCAAGGGCGGCCTCGATACCATCGAGGACAACCTGGGGCTTCTCGTCTCCGCCCACAACGTCTACACAAACGCGAACGTTACTCATATACATGCTCCTTATACAAAAATGGCCGACTCATTGAGCCGGCCATTGTGGTTCCATTTGGAACGGCATCGTGTCCAGAGTATACCGTTACTCGGTAACGATAACCTCGCGGTCCTTGTAGAAACCGCAGCTGGGGCACACGTGGTGCGGGAGCTTGACAGCGCCGCAACGGGGGCACGTGGACTGAGCCGCAGCCGAGATCTTCATGTTGGCGGAACGACGGGTGTGAGTGCGGATACGACCCTGCTTTTGTTTAGGTACGGGCATAGTGACCTTCCTTATGAACTATCCAGTGTGGCGATTACGCGCAAGTAGCGATACTACCACAGTTTTACTCGTCAAGCTTGAGATTCTTTAATGCTGCAAATGGATTTTCCGTGGCTTCGGCCCATTCGGCCTCAGCCTGGGCAGCGCAATCGCATTGCTCGACGTTGAGATTACCACCGCAGACCGGGCAAAGACCACGGCAATCGGGCGTGCAGAGAACCACGAACGGCGTGTCCATGACGACCGCGTCGTTGATGGGCTCGCCCAGATCGACGATGCGATCCTCGCCCAGCAGCTCGTAGCCGTCCTCGTAGGACTCGGGATCCTCGGGCTCGTTAAAGAGGTAGAACTCCTCGATCTCGCCGGCAATGTCAAACGAAGCGGGCTCCAGGCAGCGATCGCACTCGCCGGTAGCGTGTGCGCGGACCATGCCCGTGAGCAAGACACCGGTGCCGGCATTGGTAAAGACCACGTCATAGTCAATACCATCCTGCAGCCGGTACTCCTTCTCGCCCACCGTGTAGGTGGCGACATCGACCTTACCGGTCAGCGGATACGAGTCTCCAGGAAACTCAAGCTGCTCGGAAAGGTCGACGGTAACGCCCGGGAACTCAGCCATTACCACTGACCATTCTGTTGAGCAGCACCCTCGTTGAGCTGCTGACGGCAACGGGTAACGGTGCCGGTCAGACTCTTGAGGTTTTCCTCCAGGTGCGTAAAGACCTGCTCGGCGTAGTCCTCTGCGGCATAGCGCGTCTCGCGCTCGTACTGCTGGGCACGGTCGCGGATATCGTCGGCCTGCTGCTGTGCCAAGCGAACGATCTCCTGCTCACCGGCGATGGTGAGGGCCTGCTGCTGAGCATCGGCGATGATGGAATCGGCCTGAGCGGCGGCGGAAGCCATAAGCTCCTCGCGCTCCTTGAGGATGCGGCGGGACTTCTGCCACTCCTCGGGATAGCTCATGCGGATCTCGTCGAGGATGTTGAAGAACACGTCGGCGTCGATGACCTTGAACTGAGCGTTCTTGCCGAAAGGCGGCTTGGCTTCCTCGATCAGCCCTTCGAGCTCATCGACCAAGCTGACGATCCTATCGCCAGGAAAATTCTCGCCCGGCATCCGGTCTCCTTTCATAGGTAACATATCATCGTGCTAGTTTACCACATGCCACCAGGCAATAAGAAACGTCACGAAAAGCGATGTTTGAGCGCTTCGACCACGTTGGGCGGCACAAACGTCGACACGTCGCTGCCGAGCGAAGCAATTTGGCGCACCACCGAGCTCGAAATATATCCGTACTGCGGCGCACTCATGACAAAGATGGACTCCAGCTCGTTGTCCAGGCGGTAATTGAGGTCGGCCTGCTGAAGCTCGTACTCAAAGTCGGTCATGGCGCGCAGGCCCTTAACGACGGCGCCAGCGCCCTGCTCGCGCGCAAAGTCGACCAACAGGCCGGTAAAGGGCAGAACCTCGACACCCTCAATACCACCGAGCGCCTCGCGGGCCAGCGCCACGCGCTCGTCGAGCATAAAGGTGGTGCCCACGCCGTTTTTACCCTGCGACTCGGCAACAGCGACGATAACGCTGGGGAAGATGCGGCGAGCGCGGCGGATGACATCGATATGGCCAAACGTGATGGGATCGAAGGTGCCCGGGACGATCACGCGGCTGATGGTGTCATTCATGGGCGTCCTCCTGAAACGTCGCGGCATCGTTGTTGTCGGCATCGGTGCCGGCGCTATCGCCCTCACCATCGTCATCGCCGACCCAACGAAGCAGGTCGACCGAGGTAATGCCGTAGCGCTTCTCGCGCACGGTTACAAAGCCGGCAGGATGTGCACCCGCGTCGGCGGCAGCATGCTCGAACAGAGCATAGGCGCCCGGGGCGAGCAGACCCTGCTGGGCCAGGTTCTGCAACAGCTCATCGACCGGCATAGCACCAAAAGCATAGGGCGGGTCGAGCAAGACAAGATCGAAGGGGCCGCCCGGCACGCGGCCACGCGAAGCGCTCGCAAGGACATCGCCCGTCACCACACGCCAACGCGCGCGATCGCGGCAGAGCGACTCGATATTCTTGGTAATGAGCCTCGCGGCATTGCGATCGATCTCAAACGTCGTGAGCGAACGGGCGCCCCGCGAGAGCATCTCGATGCCTAGGGCACCGGAGCCGCCAAAGGCATCTAGTACGCGAACCTCGTCCAAATCAAAGTCGAAGGCCGATAGGACCATGGATGCGCACGCCTCGCGCACGCGGTCGGTCGTCGGACGCGTAACATCGCGACCGCGCGGCTCTTCGATCTTGCGACCGCGCCATTCACCGCCGATGATTCTCATCCTCCGCTGACCTCCTTAAAAATATGTCGATAACGCGTGGCAACCGCATCGCGCAGGGGACGCGTCGCCACAGAGTCAAGATTACTAGCATACCGCAAGAGCTCGACTGCGTCCAAATGCGCCCACTCGATGAGCTCCTCGTCGGCATCAAGGTCGACAAAACGCAGGGTCACGCCACCATGCTGACGGTAACCCAAGATCTCGCCCTCGTGGCGAAGGCGTAGGTCCATCTGCGCGAGCGTAAAGCCATCTGCGGTCTTTTCGAGCGACTGCAGGCGATCTTGTGCCGCCGATGTGCCGCCGTTGCCCTTGGAGTGCGTCATGACCAGGCATGTGCCCGCCACGCCGCCACGGCCCACACGACCGCGAAGCTGATGCAGGGCGGCCAAACCAAAGCGCTCGCCGTTCTCGATGACCATGACGGTGGCATTGGGCACGTCGACGCCCACCTCGACCACGGTGGTCGAAACGAGCACGTCAATCTCACCGCGTTTAAAGGCGTCGATCACGCGATCCTTCTCCCCCGCCCGCATGCGGCCGTGGAGACGTTCGATCGTAAGGCCCGGCAGCGCCAGGCGCAGGCGGTCGAGCTCGGTCGCCGTATCGTGCAGCGGCACGGGGACGGTCACACGGCCCTCGTCGTCACGGGCTATACCGGGCACATCCTCGAGCTCGTCGGCCGAGTCACTCGGCTCCACAAGCGGACAGATCACGTAGGCCTGCTGACCCTTCTCGTGCGCCTCGCGGATGGCGCCATAGGCCAGGTCGCGGCTCGACTCGGTGAGGACGCGCGTCGTCACGCCGGCGCCCGGGACGGGACGATGGCGAATGATGCTCGTTTCCAGGTCGCCGTAGACCGACAGCGCCAGCGTGCGCGGGATGGGCGTCGCCGTCATGACGAGCAGGTCCGCGCCGGGACCCTTCGCGCGCAAGGCGTTGCGCTGGCCCACGCCAAAGCGGTGCTGTTCGTCGATGACCACGAGTGACAGGTGCTTAAAATTCACGTCTTCGGAAAGCACGGCATGCGTACCAAAGAGCACGTCAAGCTCGCCCGATTCCAGCTGCACATGGATGCGCTCACGCTCCGCCGCCGGCGTGGCGCCCGTCAGGAGTGCCCAGGATATGCCGGCCTGAGAGAGCAAAGGGCCGGTCTTATCGGCATACTGACGAGCCAGCACGCCCGTGGGCGCCATGACGCAGGCCTGGGTGCCGCTATCGACGGCTACGGCCAACGCACAGGCGGCAACGGCCGTCTTGCCGGTACCGACGTCGCCCAGCAGCAGACGGTTCATGACGCGCGCATCATCGCACATATCGTGCAAAATATCCTGGAATGCGGCCTCCTGCTCGTCGCTCAGCGAAAACGGCAGGGCCTGCTTGAGAGCAGCAAGGTGCTCGCCCGCGATGTGGGCGTAGGGAACCACCTCGACCAAGCCGCCGTCATTGCGCAGACGCAGCGCGAGCTGCAGGTACAGGCACTCCTCATAGGCCAAACGGCGGCGCGCAATGTCGCGCTCGGCCATACTCGAGGGAAAGTGGATTGAACGAAGCGCACGGGCAGTGCTCATGAGCTTGCGCTTTGCGCGCAGCGGTGCCGGGATGGGATCAAAGGGATTGCCGACGAGCTCAAGAGCACCGCTCACGATGCGGCGCATCCATGCCCGGCTCACCCCATCGCTCACATAATGGACCGGCAAAATGGTACCCGCGGCACGACCACCCTCAAGCTTTTCAAAGTGCGGCGAGGCCATCTGCTTAAAACCGTAGGCAAACTCAACCTTGCCCATCACGGCCAGGCGGTCGCCCTGCTTAAGCTGCTGGGCAATCCAGGGCTGGCGGAAAAAGGCGACCTGCAGCACGCCTGTCTCGTCAACGAGTGAGACCTCGGTAACCTGCATGCGCGGACGCGGCTGCTTTTGGACGATACGATCGACCGTGGCGATGATGGTGCACACGGTACCGATGGGCGCCATCTCGATGGACCAAGAGCGGGTGAAGTCCAGATATCGATGTGGGATATGGAGAAGGAGGTCCCCCACCGTCCGAATTCCCAGACGACGAAGGGCCTCCTCACGTTTACCCGAAACATATTTGAGTCGCGCGATATCCTCGCCGAGCGCATTGCTCTGGGCAAAGCGCTCCGAGACGCGCGGCACGGAGCATAGCTCGGACATGTTCAGATGCCTACTCGATCGAGAAGATCACGGGATAGAGCGGTTGCTCGCCACGGTGGGCATCAATCTCCAAGTCGGGCTGAGCTTCCTCGATGGCGTCGACAATCTCCTGGAAGGCCTCGTCGGACAGCTCCTCGCCGGCCAGAATCGTCAGCGCGTCGCCTTCCTCTTCCTCCTGCATACGGTTGATGCAGTCGAGGGTGACCTGTTTCACATCGGAGCCGACCACGTCGATGGAACCGGCGATGATGCCCATGACGTCACCGGAGTGAATCGGAGAGCCGTCCGAGGCGCTGGAATCGCGCACGGCGCGGGTGACCTCGCCATCACGGACCTCGCTGATGGCGTCGACCATAGCGGCGACGGCGTCCTCGAGCTCGGAATCGGGCAGGACGGCGAACAGCGCGGAGAACGCCTGGGGAACGGTCTTGGTGGGAACGACGGCGACCTTCTTATCGGTGCAGGCAGAGGCAGCAGCCTCGGCAGCCATGCGAATGTTGCCGTTATTGGGCAGGATGATGACCGAGGTCGCGTTGACCTGGTCCACCGCGCCCAGCAGGTCGGCGGTCGAGGGGTTCATGGTCTGGCCACCCGAGACGATCACGTCAACGCCGAGGGACTTGAGGATGTCGGCCTCACCGGAACCGGCGGCAACGGCGACAAAGCCCAGCGCCTTGGCGGGCTCGGCAGCCTTCTCCTGGTCCTCATGAATCTTGGCGGTACGGTCGTGGGCCTCCATCTCCATGTTGTGGATAAAGACCTCGTAGATCTGACCAAGCTGCAGCATGTGCTCGAGCACCAAGTTTGGGGTGTTGGAGTGTACGTGAATCTTGTAATCGGGGTAAGCGCCAACGAGCAGCTCGCAGTCGCCCATGGAGCCCAGGAACTTAAGGCACTCGTCCTCGTCAAACGGGGCGTCTGCCTTAAACAGGAACTCATTGCAGTAACGGAACTCCGAGCCCTCCCAGTCGTCATTGGCCTCGATCTCAACACGGCCAAGAGCGGCATCGCGGGCAGAGCCTGCGGAATCAAACGTAGCGGAGAAATCCTCGACAACGGTGCTGCGGCCAAGAGCGGCAGCCACAAAGTTCTCGAGGAAAATGGCAAATCCAAAGGCGCCGGAGTCGACCACGCCGTTCTCCTTCAGAACGGGCAGCAGGTCGGGCGTGCGGGCGACGGACTGGTACGCCTCGACGACGATGGCGTCGAGCGCATCCTCGGCCGAGAACTTCTTCTTCTCGCACTCATCGGCCTTGGTCGAAACATCGCGCAGGACCGTGAGAATCGTGCCCTCGATGGGCTTGCGGACAGCCTGGAAGGCGACCTTGACGGCGCGACGGAAGGCGAAGGCGATGTTGGCGGACGTAATGGGCTCGTCGGCAGAGACAAGGCCCTCGGCTACGCCGCGCAGAATCTGCGACGTGATGACGCCGGAGTTACCGCGGGCGCCCATGAGGGAGCCGTGGGTGATGGCGCCGGCAATGGCTTCCATGTCAGCGTCGGCAGGAAGAGCAGAAAGCTCCTTGGTCACCGAGGCGAGCGTGAGAGACATGTTGGTGCCGGTATCGCCATCGGGTACGGGGAAGACGTTGAGCTTGTTGATCTCCTCGGCCTTGTCGGAAACGGCAGCCGCAGCGATCGGAAAACAGGTGCGAATGGTCTTTGCAATCATGGGTGTTAGAATCTCCGTTTTCGGATGCTAGTTCAGACGGCTCTTGAGCGCGTCGATGTGAATGCCGATCTTAAGGCTGGCGGGATCGATCTGGGCGATCTCCTGCAGGGTGAAGGCAACGGAGCTCGAAAGATTGTGGCAGACGGACTTCATGTTGACGCCGTTCTCGAGCACGACGTGAAGGTCGACCGTGAGGCCGTTCTCATCGGCGGAGACAAGCACGCCCTTGCGGAGGCGCTGACCGGCAAGCAGGCGCACGCTCTCGGCACCCTGGAGCTGCTCGGCCATACCGACGACGCCGTAGCACGTCATCGCGGCATAACCGGCAATATCGGCAATAACGTCATTCGAGACGCTCAAGCTGCCGTTAATGGTCTCAGACACAAGAATCTCCTTTTCTGGTGCTCGCGGCACCATGTCGTGGGAGCAATCATTGCAATATTCTACAACGACCACGCCATGTTAGGGCGGCGGGGTTCACGATTACATCCTCGACACGAAATGTTGATAAGGTAACGTTCGTGACAGCCGATCGCGGCATGAAAAAACCCGCCGCATAAGCGACGGGTTTTACAACCTGGCTCCCCGGGTAGGACTCGAACCTACAACAGCGCGGTTAACAGCCGCGTGCTCTACCATTGAGCTACCGAGGAATTTAAAAGCCCAGCGGAATGGGCTGAGAAATTCTGGCTCCCCGGGTAGGACTCGAACCTACAACAGCGCGGTTAACAGCCGCGTGCTCTACCATTGAGCTACCGAGGAATAGGTGCGTGCTCTCAAGCAACGAAGTTTATTATACGGACGAATCAGCTCAGGGCAAGAACTTTTTTGAGATTTTTTCCGACCTAGTCATTGGGGACGTCCCCAATGACCACATGAAAGCGCCCCCAAGCGGATGTGCTTGAGGGCGCTTCTTGCTTGCGAGGTTATGACTCGATGTAGTCCTTCAGCTTGCTGCTGCGGCTCGGGTGACGAAGCTTGGCCAGGGTCTTGGACTCGATCTGGCGGATACGCTCGCGCGTGACACCAAACTCGCGACCGACCTCCTCGAGCGTGCGGGGATGCCCGTCGACAAGGCCAAAGCGCAGCTCGATAACCTTGCGCTCACGATCGGCAAGCGAGTCGAGCACCTGAGTGAGCTGCTCCTGTAGCATGGAGAAGCTGGCGGCATCGGGCGGAACGATTGCCTGGGAGTCCTCGATGAAGTCGCCCAGCTGGGAATCCTCTTCCTCGCCGATGGGGGTCTCAAGCGACACGGGCTCCTGCGAGATCTTCTGGATCTCGCGGACGCGGTCGGCGCTCATGTCCATCTCGGCACCGATCTCTTCGGGGGTCGGGTCGCGGCCCAGGTCCTGAAGGAGCTGACGCTGCACGCGGACGAGTTTGTTGATAGTCTCGACCATGTGCACGGGAATACGGATGGTACGGGCCTGGTCGGCGATAGCGCGCGTAATGGCCTGACGGATCCACCACGTGGCGTACGTGGAGAACTTAAAGCCCTTCTGGTAGTCGAACTTCTCGACGGCGCGGATCAGACCGAGGTTGCCCTCCTGAATCAGGTCCAGGAACAGCATGCCGCGACCGACATAGCGCTTGGCGATGGAGACGACCAGACGAAGGTTTGCGCTGATGAGCGCCTGCTTGGCTTCGAGGCCCACGTTCTCAATGCGCGTAAGACGACGTATCTCGGCACGCGTGAGTTCGAGCTCACCAGCATCGGCAGCCTCGAGCTTCTCGGTAGCCTCGAGACCGGCCTCGATCTTCATAGCCAGATCGACCTCTTCGGAGGCGGTCAACAGGTCGACCTTGCCGATCTCCTTGAGGTACATACGGACCGGGTCGCCGGTCAGCATCACCGTGGAGGCATCGATGCCACGCACGCGGGAGCGTGAACGGGACGTGCGCACGGTGCGCTTCTTCTTGTTCTTGGAAGAACCCATCTCAGCGTCGGCCTGACGGGCCATCTTAAGCTCGTGATCGTCAAGCGAGCCGGAATCGTGCTCGTCGTCGTCATCGAAATCGTCGGTATCGGTATCGGTATCGTCATCGTCGACACCCATGGGGGCGTCGTCGTTACCGCTCGCGGAGATAATCTGGATGCCGCTGTTGCGCAGCGCGGAATACACCGCGGTGAGCTGCTCGTCAGAAACATCGATATCCTTCAGGGCGACCTGAATCTCGTCCTCGGTTACCGAAGTCCTGTTTGAGCCGTTGCCCATGAGCTTTGCAACGTAGGATTCCAGCCCAGTACCCGTGCTCTCAGTCTTTTTTGGCACAGATTCTCCCTTCATAGTCCACAGGACTCAATACTTTAGCACACACATTGACGTCTATACCCAAAAAGAAGACTGGATATAGGCGAGAATACGCTGGTTGACCACAACATCTAGGCTTGTTCGGTGCCCGCGGCCTCCAGGCCGATCAAACGGAACGGGTCCGCCACGCCGCCGATCGACTTTTGCAGTTCGCGTTGACGTTGCGAATCCTGCGCGGCCTGCACGGTCAGCGCGCGACGGGCCTCATCATCGAGTGATCGGTCTTGGCGCAGTTTAGCCTGCGCGGCGCGCATGCGACGCTTGATGGTATAGAGCTCGAGCGTATCGAGCATAAAGACGATATTCGTCTCGGTGGGGTGCTTGCTCGTCGCCGAGATGCGCCCGGCGCTCACAAGCGTTGCCGCCTCGGGGCACACCGAACGCGCCGCATCCATGCAAGCGGCAGGGTCGGTACCCGGCGGCGTTGCCAGCACGGCCCACGCAATGGACTCGTGACGTGGGTCGACCCACTCGATGGAGCAGATGCGATCGGCATACGTGCGGAACAGGTCGGGGTAGCTAGTGAGCATCGTCAGCAGCTCGCGCTCCCCCGCCAGGGACTTGCGTTCAAGATCGGTAAGAACCATCGGCGCCGCCGCAGCCGGTGCGCCCAAACCGTCAGCCGCAGGCACAGCGCCCATACCATCAGGCACATCGATCGGCGGCAGGTCGTCGACGACCTCCACGGGCGCGGCACCGTAGGCATCGAGCGGGACGTAGTCGTACGGCTCTTCTTCGACCGGCGCGGACACCGGCGGCGTCACGCCCGATGCCCAAGCACCACGACCGGCATCACGAGAACCCGATGCCCGACCGCCCGCGCTACCGGACCGCTCAGCCTGTGCTCGCTGGCGCTCATAGTTTTGCTCGCGACGCCGCTCCGCATCTTCGCGCTTGGCGACATCGCGAAACACGCGACCCGAACTCGCGCGCACCGTCTCCAAATCTAAACCCAGCAGATCGGCAATCTGGATAAAGTACGTGTCAATCATATAGCTATCGCGCAGCGGATAGATAAGCGTCAGCGCATCCTCCAGCGCCTTGGCGCGACCGCCTGGCGTAGTGATGTCGCTCGACTCCTGCAGCGAACGGTAGACAAAGTCCATAAGCGGCTCGGCAGCGTCGATGCGCGCCTGCAGCTCCTCTCCGCCGTGCGCCGTGATGAACTCCATGGGATCGTTGCCGTCAGGCAGTACCACGCAGCGCAGGTCCATCGAATCCTGCTCGATAAACTGAATCGCGCGACGGGCGGCCTTTTGACCGGCGGCATCGCCGTCGAACATATACACGATGCGCTTGGCAAAGCGGGTGAGCGTCTTGACGTGATGCTCCGTGAGCGCGGTGCCCAGCGTGGCGACAACGTTTTTAATCCCCGCCTCCCAGCAGGCGATGCAGTCGGTATATCCCTCCACAACGATGGCGGTATCCTGCGCGACGATAAACTCCTTGGCCCAATTAAAGCCGTAGAGGTTTCGCTTTTTATGAAACACGCTCGTCTCGGCGGTGTTGAGGTACTTGGGTTGGCCGTCACCCATGATGCGCCCGCCAAAGGCAATGTTGTGACCCTGCTCGTCAAAGATGGGAAACATCACGCGGTCGTAGAAGCGGTCGGCAAGCTGCCCGCGCCCGCGGCTCACGGCAACATTGGCGTCGATCATCTCCTGCGGGGTAAAACCCGCCTGGGACAGGTGCGACACCAGCGCGTTGCGCCCCGGAGCAAAGCCCAGGCAGTAGCGGCGGCAGACGTCGCCACCCATGCCGCGGCTGGCAAAGTACTCACGCGGACGACCGTCCTTACCACGCATAAGCATGGTGTGGTAGAACTGAGCAGTCTCGGCGCACAGATCGTAGATTCTCGCACGTTTGGTACCGCGCTCGCGGCGATCTCCGGTGTCGTGCAGCTCAATACCCGCGCGATCGGCCAAATAACGGATTGACTCGGGAAAGCTCAGGTTCTCGCGCTTCATGATATAGGTGAAGACGTCGCCACCCTCGCCGCAGCCAAAGCAATGCCACACCTGCGTGGCGGGAATAATGTGGAAGGACGGCGTCTTTTCGCCATGAAAGGGACAGCATCCCCAAAACTCATGGCCGCGGGGCTTGAGCTCAACCGTTTCCTGCACGATGGCGACTAGGTCGGACGCAGCGCGTACCTGGTCTTTTTCCTCATCGCTAATCACGGATGCTCACCCCCTGCTCGCCCAAGTTGTGACGAATATCTTCGATATTACCCTCGACGGTCGCGATCAACTCATCCAGCGAATCGAACAGACGCGAGGGACGCAGCCAGCGCGTAAACGCCAGCGAAACGGAAGAGCCGTACAGGTCGCCCGTATAACCAATTAAATTAGCCTCGAGATGCGCAGATGCTGCATCGTCAGCATACGTTGGCGGCAGGCCGACGTTCACGGCAGCGGGCCACACGGTGTCATCGACCAGCACCAGACCCTCATACACGCCGTCCGCAGGCACCTGAATACCATCGGGAACTTGTAGGTTTGCCGTGGGAAAGCCCATGCCAGAACCCTCGTGACGGCCGCGAATAACACCGCCACGCACCATATACGGACGGCCGAGTAACTCAGCAGCCAGCTCCACATGGCCCTGTCCCAGCTCATGACGGATACGGGTGGCGCAAATGGCCTCGCCGCCCTCGCAAAGTAGGTCGTGACCATACACATCAACGCCATGCACGGCACCCCAGGCGCGCATCTCGGCAACACCAGATGCACCGCCGCGACCCAGCCTAAAGTCGCTGCCAACGCGAATCGAGCGAATGTCAACCACGCGCGACAGCAGCGCAAGAAAACCAACATGGTCGAGTACCGCAACCTCTGGCGTAAAGGGAACGGCCACCACCACATCGACCCCGGTCTGAGCCAAGGCATGCAGACGGTCGGCCGTCGTCATCAATTTTTGAGCGGGCGAAGAGCTCACCACAACGTCCGGGTCGGGATCGAAAGTGACCACGACTGCCTTGCAGCCATGGGCACGGGCATCACGGACAAGCGCCGCAATGAGCTCCTGGTGTCCACGGTGCACGCCATCGAACACGCCAATGGCGATTGATGCGGCACCCAGGTGCTCGCACTCATCAAACGCATCGGCAGCAACGATGCGAGCCTCGTCCGACTCGCCCGCGAAAAAGACACGCGCGAGCTCGCGAGCGGACAACATCATCGAACACCGCCGATTGCCTGCGGAAATACGTGCTCCATGACAAAGCGGCCACCCTCAATGCGGGCGAGCGCCTTGAGTCCCCCATCGAGCACCAACGCAAACGGCGCCTTCAAGGCATCGAAATCGGCAAGCGCACGCTCAACGGGAATGCGTCGGCCGCAGAGCAGGTCGTCGGCAAGATTGCCCGGCAAGTCAACACGCGTGGCGCCCAGAGCCGCAATGGGGTCCAGGGCAAAGCCAGCCGCGGACTCGGGAGAAAGCTCCTCGACCGCATGACAAGCGCCGATGGAAACAACACCGGAGGCCGTACGGCGCAGCGCGGAAATGTGCGCGGCGCTCTCGCAGGCGCGGCCCAGGTCGCGAGCGAGCGCTCGGATATAGGTTCCCTTGCTCACCGAGAACGCCACGGTCCACACGCACGTATCACCTTCGCCGCCCACGGCGATCAGGTCGGCGGCATAGACCTCGACGGGGCGCGGAGGTAGGTCCACCGCATTGCCCTCGCGAGCAGACTTATAAGCGCGAACGCCATTGACCGAGATAGCCGAAAACGCCGGCGGCACCTGCATCTGCGGACCCAGCATGGCGGCCAAGTGCTCACGGGCATAGGCAGGATCGCGGAGCTCGTTGGCAACAGCCACCGTGCGGACCGCCTCGCCCTCCGCATCATCGGTATTGGTCTCGGCGCCAAACGAGATGTCGGCGACATAGCTTTTGGTATCAAGGGTTAGCATGCCCAGCAGGCGAGTGGCCTGGCCCACGCCCACCACCATGACACCCGATGCCATGGGGTCGAGCGTGCCGGCATGGCCGACGCGCCGCTCATGGAGGGCGCGTCGGCATTGCGAGACCACATCGTGGGACGTGCAGCCCACCGGCTTATCGACGGCGAGCAGCATATTCAGTTGTGAAGGCATACGACGAGCCATGTACCATCCAAAAAGTTAAAGCTCGACGGTCACCGAAGCGGGATCCTCCCCTACCAGCTCGGCCAGCATGGGAAGTGCCACGGTGAGCGTCTCGAGAATCGTTCCGTTGTTGGAGAAACCGGCGGCAGCGGAATGTCCACCTCCGCCAAAGGCAGCAGCGATCTCAGACACATTGAGGTCGCCCTTGGAGCGCAGGTTGCCGCGCACCTTGGTATCGCCCTCAATGCCCTTCAGGAACAGGCAGACCTCCACGCCCATCACCGAGCGCACCACGTCAACCAGGCCGTCGCACTCATCCGAGGTGACACCGCAAGCCTCAAGGTCACTCTGGTACGCGTAGCTATACGCCACGCGCCCGTGGGCCACCGTCTTGATGCGGCCCATAACGATGGACTTGAGGTGCAAAAACTCAACGCGCATGCTCTGATATACCTCGAGTGCCACACGCGCCGGATCGGCACCGTGGGCAACCAGTCGCGAGGCCGCATGGAACGCAGCAGCATCGGCGTTTTGGTACTGAAAACGGCCGGTGTCGGTCACCAAGCCGCACAGCAAGCAAGTCGCGACGCCATCACGGGCGACAATGCCACAATTGTCCAAGAAACGGTCGATGATCATGGCGCAGGCTGCAGCTTCGACGCGCCTCAGGCTGAGCTCGGCAAACTCCTCGCGAGCCGGATGGTGATCGAAGCACACCACATGCTTGGAGCGACGAAGCACCTCGGCGGAATTGTTGAGGCGCTCGACGACCGGCACGTCCACCGAGATGAACAGGTCGGGATTGCCGGTGTACGCAGATGCCGGCACCAGGCGATCGGAGCCTTCCATAAAGCGGTAGATGCGAGGAACCGGGTCATCGTCTGCCAGCAGCAGCGCAATGTCCTTGTTGGGGAAAAACTTCATGAGCGAAAGGCCCAGACCCAATACGGAGCCCAAGGCATCGCCATCGGGAGAAGTATGTCCCGAAATCGCAATGGAGGACGCACCCTCGATGAGCTCGAGGATGCGTCGCTGAATATCTGCAGACTCGCACGAGGCGAGGTCGGCGGAATTAGTCATCTAAAGCTGCCTCCTGGGCGGCATCCGCTATCGGATAGCCGTCCTCGTCCTTTTCGATCGCAAGCGTGGCGGGAACGTTTTCCAGCGCACGCGTGATGCGCTCGGCCTCATCGGTCGAGCGATCGATGCGAAAATCGAGCTCGGGCGTGACACGCCAATCGAGCGAGCGAGCCAACAGGCTGCGAATACGGCCCTTGGCACTTGCGAGCGCCTCCATGACCTCGTCGTAGCGGCTCGCATCGCACGACACGTACACACGCGCGAACGAACGGTCCACCGCGACCTCGACCGCGGTCAAAGTAACTAGGTCGAGACGCGGATCGGAAACCTCAAAGAGCAGGATATAACCAAGCTTCTCGCGAAGCTGCTCGCCCAGACGGCGGGTTGCCTGCGTTTGCTTCATAGCGCTACCCCCTACTCGGTACGGGCAACCTGGTCGATGCGGTAACCCTCGATCTGGTCGCCGGGCTTGATGTCCTGGAAGTTCTCCAGGCCAATGCCGCCCTCGGAACCGCTCTTGAGGCTCTTGGCCTCGTCCTTGTAGTGGCGCATCGAGGCGATCTTGCCGTTGAAGACCACGATACCGTCGCGCACCAGGCGCACGGAATCGGTCGCGGCGATCTCGCCCTCTTCGACGCGGACACCGGCGGCGATACCGACTTTGGGCACCTTGAAAGTGTCCAGGACAGTCGCGGTACCCGTGGCGACCTCGACCTCGGTGGGCTTGAGCATGCCGATACGGGCGGCGTCGAGCTCCTCGAGGCACTTGTAGATGACGTCGTAGCAACGGATCTCGACGCCCTCGCGCTCGGCGGCGGAGCGGGCCTTACCGTCGGGACGGACGCCAAAGCCGATGATGATGGCGTTGGAGGCGTCGGCCAGGACAACGTCGGTCTCGTTAATGGCGCCGACGGCGGAGTGGATCGTGTTGATGCGAACCTCGGACTGATCCATCTTGTCGAGCGAGTCCTGAAGGGCCTCGATGGAACCCTGGACGTCGGCCTTGATGATCAGGTTGAGCTCCTTGACCTCGGCGTCGGCAATGGTCTCGAAGAGGTTCTCGAGCGTGACGTGCTTGACGCGGCTCTGCTCCTCGATACGAGCCTTGAGCGAACGCTCGTCGGCAAGGGCGCGAGCCTCGCGCTCGTCCTCAAACACGCGGAACTCGTCGCCGGCGTTGGGCACAGACTGCAGGCCCAGGATCTCGACGGCGTCGGAGGGACCGGCCTCGGTGACGGCGCGACCCTTGGGGTCGAGCATGGCGCGGACGCGACCGTAGGTAAGGCCGGCGACCAGCGTATCACCCACGTGCAGGGTACCGCGGGTCACGAGCACGGTAGCAACCGAACCGCGGCCCTTGTCGAGCTTGGCCTCGAGGACATTGCCGGAGGCAAAGGTGTCCGGGTTGGCCTTAAGCTCGAGCACGTCGGCCTGGAGCAGCACGGTCTCCAGAAGATCGTCGATACCGATCTTCTGCTTGGCCGAGATGTTGACGAACATGTTCTGCCCGCCCCACTCCTCGGGGATGACGCCGTACTCGGTGAGCTCCTGACGCACACGGTCGGGGTTGGCGCCCGGCTTATCGATCTTGTTGACGGCAACGACGATGGGAACGCCGGCGGCCTTGGCGTGGTTGATCGACTCGACCGTCTGGGGCATGACGCCGTCGTCGGCGGCGACGATCAGGATGACGATGTCGGTCACCTTGGCGCCACGGGCACGCATGGCCGTAAAGGTAGCGTGACCCGGGGTATCGATGAAGGTGATCTTGCGGTCGTTGATCATGACCTGCGAAGCGCCGATGGCCTGCGTAATGCCGCCCGCCTCGCCGGCAGCAACGCCGGTGTGACGGATGGCGTCGAGCAGCGACGTCTTGCCGTGGTCGACGTGACCCATGACGGTGACGACCGGGGCGCGCGGCTTAAGGTCGGCGGGATCGTCGTAGAACGAGAAGGTGTTCTCCTCCTCGGGGGTGATGATCTTGATCTGACGGCCCAGGTCGTCGGCGACGAGCTCGACGAGGTCGTCGGACATGGACTGCGTCATGGTAAGCGGCGTACCCAGCAGGAACAGGCGCTTGATGATGTCGTTGGCCGGAACGTCGAGCGCCTCGGCAAGCTCCTGGACGGTAACGCCCTGGGAGACCTTGATGGCGTCGAGGTCCTCAGGGTTCACGCCCTGGGCCAGCGCCTCCTCTATCTTGCGCTCCTCCTGAGCCTTGGCAGCCTCACGCTCGCGCTTCTCCTTGCGCTTCTTGCGGCGACCGGTGGACTCGCGAGAGGCCTCCTCGACGGCGGCACGAGCCTCCTCGAGCACCTTCTCGCGGCTGTACTCCTCGGCCTCGCGAGCCATGCGGCTGTAGTGGTCCTCTTCGTTGTTGTGACCGCCCTTGCGCTTCTTGCCCTTGCCCTGCTTATCGGGGTTGGGGAAGTCCATGCCGGCAGCGACGTTGTTGCTGGCGTTAGTGCGATGGCTGTGCGGACGGCTCTCGGAGGCGTTGCGCTCGGAGTTGTTGTCGGAAGCGTTACGATCGTTACGACGGCCACCGCGGCGGTCGTTGTTGCCGCCACGACGGTTACCGCGCTCTGCGGCGCGCTCGGCCTTGGCCTTGTCCTCGGCGTCCTTCTTCTCCTTGAGCACGGTCTCCTGTGCGGCGATCTGGTCGAGCAGCGAACGGAAGCGCGAACCGGAGTCGGAAGCGGGAACGGCGCGGCGCTGGGCCTCGCGGGCAGCCTCCTCCTTCTCGCGGGCAAGGCGCTCCTGTTCGGCCTTCTTCTTGGCCTCGGCCTCGGCGCGGGCGGCCTCCTCGGCAGCCTGGGCTGCGGCAAACTGGCGGCGTTCCTCCTCGCGGGCCTTCTCGGCGGCGATGCGCTCGCGCTCGGCCTCGGCGGCGCGTGCGGCCTCCTCGGCGGCAGCTGCCTGCTCCTCGGCCTGCTTGGCGGCCTCGACTTCCTGAGCGCGGGCCTCGATCACCGAGGCGAGCTGCTTGCGGACCATAGCGACATAGGCGTCCTCCAAGGTGGAGGAAGCGGACTTAGCGGGAATCTTCATATCGGCGAGATGACCCATCAGTTCCTTGGAGGTCATGCCGAACTCTTTGGCCAGGGTGGACACACGGACTTTTGCCATATGACTTCACCTACCCTTTCTGGCACCTTGGGTGCCTAGAGACTGAACGAGCGTAGGGCATGCGCTGGGACCTGCCCGGCGCGACCGCGCGCTAGATCAGGTCCTCCGCATCATCGAAGGCGTCGGTGTCGTGGACACCGCAGAAACGGGAGCCGGGACGAGCCTGGTTGCGGCACTGGATGCCGTCCTCGGACACATACTCGCAGCGGCGGACGTCCTCGTCCTCCTCGTCACCGATCAGGTCGGCGGCGGGCTCCTCGTGAACGGGAACGTTCTTGAGGATGTCGGCGGCAAGCGTCTCGGACTTGATGTCGATGTGCCAGCCGGTCAGGCGCGCGGCGAGGCGGGCATTCTGGCCCTCCTTGCCGATGGCGAGGGACAGCTGGTCGTCGGGAACGATGACGCCGGCGTAGGCCTTCTCCTCGTCGATGAGGACGCGGGTGACCTTAGCGGGCGACAGGGCGTTGGCGACGTAGACGGCAGGATCGGCATCCCACAGGATGACGTCGACGCGCTCGCCGCGGAGCTCGCCCACGACAGCGCGAACGCGGCTGCCCTTAGGGCCGACGCAGGCGCCCACGGGATCCAGACGGTCGTCGAGCGAGTGGACGGCGACTTTGGAGCGCTGGCCGGGCTCGCGGGCGATCGACTTGATCTGGACGGTGCCCTCATAGATCTCGGGCACCTCCTGCTCAAACAGACGACGCATGAGCTCGGGGTGGGTACGGGAGATGACAATCGGCGGACGGCTGTGCTCGCCGCGAACCGGCTGCAGGTTGGAGTTAGGGTCGCGAACGTCGATGATCACGGCCTTGATGTGCTGGTTGTGCAGGTAGCGCTCGCCCATCGGACGCTCGTTGCGCTCATTCTCGTAACGGCGCTGATCGAAGTGCGGAAGCTCGGCCTCGACGCCCTCGCGGATCTTGACGATCGTGAAGTCGGGCGTGGACTGCAGCACGGTACCGCTGATGAGGTCACCGATGCGGCCGGAGAACTCCTCGTAGATCTGCTCGCGGGCGGAGTTGCGCACAATGGCGTTAATCTCGGCCTTGGCGTGCTGGGCGGCGATGCGGCTCGTGTTCTTGGGGGTGACGTCGATCTCCTCGAACTCGGTGAAGTTGCCCTCCTCGTCCATGGAATCGTCGATCGGCTCCAAGCGGTAGACGTAGATCTTGCCGGTGGTGCGGTCGATGGTCACCTTGGCGCCCCACTCAAGATGCAGGATCTCGGCATAGCTCTTGGCGAGCGACTGCTCCAGGCGGTCGATCAGGTAGAGCTGGTCGATGTGCTTCTCCTGGCAAAGCTCCATCAGGGCGGACATCATGTCGGATGCTGCCATCTTACTTTCCTTCCTTCGCGGGCTTGAAGTCGTAGGTGGGCTTCAGCTTGCACTTTTTAACATCAGAGAAATCGAGGGTAACGGACTCGCCGTCCTCGAGCTCGAGGGTCACGCTCGTCTCGGTGGCGGAGGCAATCTTGCCGGCGTACTTGCGACGGCCCTCGGTGGCGGTGGAGGTGAGCTCGCAGTTCTCGCCCACAAAGCGGGCAAAGTCACTCGGACGGCGCAGCGGGCGCGCCATGCCCGGGCTCGACACCTCAAGCGTATAGCTCGAAGAGATGGGGTCGAGCTCCTCAATCACATCGCCGACCCACTTGGTGTTGGCCGTGACGTCGTTGAGCGACAGGCTCTGACCCTCGGCACCCTCGATACGCACGCGCACGCAGGGGGCCTTGGTGGCACCCACGAGCTCGACGTCGACGATGTCGATATCGTGCTGGGGAGCGACGGCCTCGAGCGCGTCGATGATCGCCTGCTCGGTCTTGGTCTTGACCATTGCGGCACCTCCATCCATACAAAAAAGAAGCGGGGCCGAAACCCCACTTCTTTCAATTACAACTTCATTTGCAAACAAACTATACCAATACCTGCGCAAACGTGCAACCACAACACAAACCCGCAGGTCAGCGTGAGCACAGGTTCTCCACAAGAAATGGATAATTGGGTGTTGTCGCAAGCATCCATAACCAAAAAGAGGGGTGACTCCCTGCGGAATCGCCCCTCGCTTTTACATGTCAGCTATGCACGCAGAGCTTACTTGACCACCAGGTTAACCAGCTTGCCGGGCACGCAGATGGCCTTGACGACCGTCTTGCCCTCAAGCCACTTGGCAACGGCTTCCTCGGCGGCAGCCTGCATCTCCTCGTTGGAGGCGTCGCGGGCGACGTCGATGCGGCCGCGAACCTTGCCGAGCACCTGCACGACGATCTGCACCGTGTCCTCGATGGACTCGGCCAAGTCGAACTCGGGCCAGGCGGCGGTGTAGGCGTTGCCCTCGCAGCCGAGTGCCTCGTGCCACAGCTCGTCGGCCCAGAACGGGCAGATGGGGGCAAGGACACTCACGATGTCCTTGGCCACGCCGTAGCACAGAGCCTTATCGCGGTCAGCACCCTCGGTGGCGTTGAGGTAGGCGCTCGCCGCGTTGACGAGCTCCATGACGGCCGAGATCGCGGTGTTGAACTGGCCGCGATCGAAGTCCTCGGTGCACTTGGCGATGGTGCGGTGACGCTCGCGATAGAGCTTCATCGCGACCTCGTCGAGCGCGGACTTGTCGAAGGCCACGTTGGCGTCGCTGGACTGGACGAGCTGCCAAACGATACGCCAGGCGCGCTTGATGAAGCGGTTGGCGCCCTCAACGGCCTTGGGATCCCAGTCGAAGTCCTTCTCGGGCGGGGCGATAAACAGGATCGCCAAACGCATGGTGTCGGCGCCGTAGGGTTCGATGACCGAGCTCGGGGGCACGACGTTGCCCTTGGACTTGGACATGGTGTCGCCGTTCTCGTCCTTGACCATGCCCTGGCACAGCAGGTTGGTGAAGGGCTCGTCCACGCTCAGCAGGCCCAGGTCGCGCAGCGCCTTGGTAAAGAAGCGGCTGTAGAGCAGGTGCAGAATGGCGTGCTCAATGCCGCCGATGTAGTTATCGACGGGCATCCAACGGTCGGCGGCCTCGCGGGAGAAGGGCAGCTCGGTGTTGTGCGGATCGGTATAGCGCAGGTAATACCAGCTGGAGCAGGTGAAGGTGTCCATGGTATCGGTCTCGCGTTTGGCCGGGCGACCGCAGACCGGGCAGGTGGTCTCGTAGAACTCCTTGCACTCGGCGAGGGTTTCGCCGGCGCCCAGGTCCAGGTTCTCGGGCAGCGTCACCGGCAGCTGATCCTCGGGCACGGGCACGATGCCGCAGTGCTCGCAGTGGATGGCCGGGATGGGGTTGCCCCAATAACGCTGACGGCTGATGAGCCAGTCGCGCAGGCGGAACTCGACCTTGCGACGACCGCAGCCCATGGCCTCGAGGTCGGCCACGATGGCAGCCTCGCCCTCGGAGTGCTTACCGCCGCGCATGCCGGTGTACTTGCCGGACTGGACCAACGTGCCCTCGGCAGCGTGGGCGCAATCCCAGTCGACGGTCTCGGCATGGAAGGTATCGATGGTCTCGCCGCTGGCCTCGACGGCAGCGCGATCGTCATCGTCCAGGATGATCGGCACGATCGGCAGGTCGTACTTGCGGGCAAACTCAAAGTCGCGCTGGTCGCCGCAGGGAACGGCCATGACGGCACCGGTGCCGTAGTCGGCAACGACATAATCGGCAACCCACACGGGGACTTTCTCGCCGTTGACGGGGTTTACCACATAGCGGCCCGTGAAGGCACCGTGCTTCTCGAGGGTGCCTTGGGCACGCTCGACGGCAGAGATATGCTTGGAGTCCTCGACGATCTTGGTGACGGCCTCCTCGTACTCCGTACCCTCGACGAGCTCGTGCAGGCCGGCGTACTCGGGAGCCAGGACAAAGAAGGAGACGCCAAAAAGGGTATCGGCACGCGTGGTGAAGACGGTGATCTTGCCCTCATCGCCCTCGATGGGCTCGCCATCCTGGTCGCACAGGGTAAAGTCGACCTCGGCGCCCTCGGAGCGACCGATCCAGTTGGCCTGCATCTGCTTGACGCGCTCGGGCCAGCCGGGGAGCTTCTCCAGGTCGTCGAGCAGCTCCTGGGAGTACTCGGTGATCTTGAAGTACCACTGCTCCAGGTCGCGCTTCTCGGGCTCGGTGCCGCAGCGCCAGCACTTACCCTCGGTGACCTGCTCGTTGGCCAGAACGGTCTTGCAGTTAGGACACCAGTTGACCGGGTTCTTCTTGCGGTAGACCAGGCCCTTTTCCCACAGCTTCTCAAAGATCCACTGACCCCAGCGGTAGTAGTCGGGGCTGCAGGTCTTGACCATGCGATCCAGATCGTAGGAGAAGCCCATGCGCTTCATCGTAGCGAGCGCCTGGTCCATGTTCTTATACGTCCAGGCAGCAGCCTGCGTGTTGTGCTTGATAGCGGCGTTCTCGGCAGGCAGGCCAAAGGCGTCAAAGCCGATGGGGTGCAGCACGTCGTAACCGCGCATGCGGGCCTGACGGGCCATGGCATCGCCGATGGTATAGTTGCGCGCGTGGCCCATATGCAGGTCGCCCGACGGATACGGGAACATCTCGAGCACGTACTTCTTGGGCTTACTGTCGTCGGTGTCGACAGCAAAGAGGTTGGAGTCCTCCCAGGCCTTCATCCACTTGGACTCAATGGCCTGCGCGTCGTAGGCAGGGATCTCATCCTTATGATCTGTGCAATCGCACATATCAGCTCCTTTGTTAGCTGGGTTGGGGCGGGGCGTTCTTACCTTTGCTCGCTGCTGCGGACAGTCCTGCTCGCACGAAGAGCACATTAAGTGCTCTTCGGCTCGTGCGGAACTTGCAGCGAGCAAAGGTAAGAACGCCCCGCCACATCGTTAACTCGCATGATGATAGCAAATACAACAAGCGAGATGCCTGCAACTTGCAGGCATCTCGCTTTATCTTAATAACGTGGTTGTGAATCAACCGCTAATTGTTACCAGCCCAAGCATGGTCGGGTTTTCCAAGTGCCGCAGATTGCCGTGAAAGAGGAGCGACGCGTACTTTGGTATGCGAGCGACGGTTTGAACGGCAAGGTGCGGTGCCTGGGAAAGCCGCTTAGCGGTAGCTGACGCTTTGCTGGGAGTCCTTGACGACTACGTCGTGGGCGCCGCCTTCGACGATGGAGGTGGAGCTTACCAGGGTCAGGCGTGCCTTTTCCTGGAGCTCGGGGATCGAGAGGGCACCGCAGTTGCACATCGTGGACTTGACCTTGTAAAGCGTGCCGCCCACGCCGTCCTTGAGGGAGCCGGCGTACGGGACGTAGGAGTCGACGCCCTCGACGAAGCTGAGCTTCGCGGCGCCGCCCAGGTCGTAGCGCTGCCAGTTGCGGGCACGCGCAGAACCCTCGCCCCAGTACTCCTTCATGTACTGACCGTTCACGTTGACGCGCTCGGTCGGGCTCTCGTCAAAGCGGGCGAAGTAACGACCCAGCATCATAAAGTCTGCACCCATGGCCAGGGCGAGCGTCATGTGGTAGTCGTAGACGATACCGCCGTCGGAGCACACGGGCACGTAGACGCCGGTCTCCTCGTAGTACTCGTCGCGAGCGCGGCAGACATCGATCAGCGCGGTGGCCTGGCCACGGCCGATGCCCTTGGTCTCGCGGGTGATGCAGATGGAACCGCCGCCGATACCGACCTTGATGAAGTCGGCACCGCAGTCGGCAAGGAAGCGGAAGCCCTCGGCGTCGACGACGTTGCCGGCACCGACCTTGACGTCCTCGCCGTAGTTGGCGCGGATCCACTCGATGGTGCGCTTCTGCCACTCGCTGAAGCCCTCGGAAGAGTCGATGCACAGGACATCGGCACCGGCCTCGATGAGCAGCGGCACGCGCTCGGCATAGTCGCGGGTGTTGATACCGGCACCAACCATGTAGCGCTTGTCGTTATCGAGCAGCTCGTTGGGGTTGGTCTTGTGGCTGTCGTAGTCCTTGCGGAAGACAATGCCCATGAGGTGATCGTTGTCGTCAACGATGGGCAGGGCGTTGAGCTTGTTGTCCCAGATGACGTCGTTGGCAACCTTGAGGCTGATGTTCTTGTCACCCACGATGAGCTGCTCACGCGGGGTCATGAACTCGGAGACCTTCGTCTGGTGGTCATCGCGACTGGGGCGATAGTCACGGCTGGTGACGATGCCCAGGAGCTTACCCTTGGGAGTGCCGTCGTCGGTGACCGGCATGGTGGAGTGACCGGTCTTCTCCTTGAGCTCGATGACCTGCTCCATGGTCATGTCGGGGGTCAGCGTGGAATCGGACTGAACGAAGCCGGCCTTGTGATCCTTGACGGCCTTGACCATAGCGGCCTCGGACTCGGCACTCTGAGAACCGTAAATGAAGGACAGGCCACCCTCGGTAGCGAGCGCGACACCCATATCGACGCCCGAGACGGACTGCATGATGGCGGAAACCATGGGGATGTTCAGGGTGATTGCCGGCTTCTCACCGCGCTTAAAGCGGGTTAGCGGCGTCTTAAGAGAGACGTTGTTGGGGATGCACTGCGAGGACGAGTAACCAGGGACCAGCAGATACTCCGAAAACGTGTGGGACTCACCGGGAAAGAACGTAGCCATGTTTCTCCTTTTTCCATGCGACCGGTCGGCTGCAGGCCTCGTAGGACCCAGCCCAACCTTGGGCGCCCAATACTGGGGAAGTATCTTAACGCACTTTGACTGCTACAATGCATGATTTAAGAAGAGCACACGAGGGTTTGACGCAGGCTTTGCGTTTACCCAGCAAACACTTTAGCGGAGAGACGTGGAGCGCATGGAGTACAAGACGACGGCAAAACTGGTCATTCAGTCGTGCGACAAAGATCTGCCGGGCGTGTTCGGCCACGGCTGCGTCTTGCTGCTGCAGGGTATCGCCCGCGAGCACTCGCTCAACCGCGCCGCCAAGAGCATGGGCATGGCGTATTCCAAGGCCTGGCGCATTGTGAACGAGGCAGAAGGACAGCTGGGCTGCAAGCTCATCGAGCGCGACGGCGCCCGCGGGTCCACCCTGACCCCCGCCGGCGAGCGAGCCATAGCGGTCTACGAGGAGCTGCAGGCCGACATCAACAACGTCATTGCCACCAAAGCAAACGACCTCATCGCAAGTATTAAAAAGTAGCTAATTTGGGACGGGGCCTTATAGCCACACAACCCCTTCTCATAAGTTGCGGTGAAATAGGGACTGTTTATGCGGTTAAAGCCGTAAATCAATCCCTATTTCACCGCAACTTATGGAGTCGAGGATGATTTAGCTACTTGCGGAGGGCATTATCTAGGGTGGCGGCCACGATCAAGGGGTCATCGCTTCCGGCGAAGAGGCGGATGGTGCTCCCCTGCTTGCCGTGTGGAGCCGAAAGGCGCGTCGTTGCGCCGCCGGCGGGCAATGTACGAAACTCCCCCGGCAAAGCATCGAAGAGATCACCCGCACTGCGCTCGATAAGATCAAACTCAACTGCCGGACCAAAGCCGTGCTCGAGGATTCCTGTCGCGATGGCATGGTCGGGATGCGAGCTCAGCCCGGGATAGCGCACGTCGCGCACCATCTCATTGGCGACCAAATACTCGGCCAGTGCACGGGCGCGGTCGAAGTGTGCCTGCATGCGGACATCGAGCGAGTCCAGCCCGCGCTCCAGCACACCGGCCTCGTCAGCAGGCAAATCAAGCTTGGCCAAGCCACGGCCATCAAGCAGGGCATGTGCGCACTCAGCCGCAGCATCCACGCGATGGCGCTTGAGCTGCGAGCGCGCGACCGATACGGCAACCAACTTGCGCGGAGCCTTGCCGGCGCACACGCGGTCGAGCGCCTCGAGCGACAGCACGGCACCCAAACGCAGCGGATCGCAGCCAAAAGCCGACGCCACCGTGTTATCCACCACAAACAGCGCATGGGCCTCACGAGCAGCGCGGCCCAGAGCGCGCAGATCGGGCACACGCAGACCAAACCCGCCGATGGAGTTGACGAACCACCACAGGTGCGGACCCTCGGCATCAAACAAAGCATCAATGCCCTCGGACGCAGCGGCAAACGCCTCGGCGGACGGCGAGCCCACCAGCGCGACATCGCAGCAATCAAAGCCGCTCGCAAACGCATCGGCAAAGTCGTCCGCAAAGGCCACCAGGCGGTCACCGGGACGCACAATCCCCAACAGAGACAGCGCCGCCGGAACATGCGAGGCCGCAAGCAACCGCGCCTCACGCGCGCCGGCCCTTGCAGCCCAGGCCTCTTCTAACTGCTGTACGCCCATACGGCACCTTCCCTCCAAAACAAAAACCCACGATGCGGATGTTACCCGCATCGTGGGCTACGGCTGCAGTATAGCGCCGATATGCGACGAATCGCCTAGATGTTGAGCGCGTGGTAGGTCACATTCGCGCCCAGAGCGTCAACGGTCACGCCATAGGCCTCAGGATAGATGCGCGTCGAGAACACGAGCGCGCCATCATTCACAAACACCTCGACCGACGAGACATCGCCAACAATGCGCACGTTACGAACCTCGTCGACGGGCTCCCAGCGCACGGTACGACCGCAGCCGGCAGAAGCGCGACCCTCATCGGTAAATCGCATCTCAAAGCGCGAGGGCAGTTCGCCCTCGGCGGGCACAAACGCCAGCTTCAGCTCGCCGTCAACGGTCGCGGTGAACGCGCCGTCGACACCGTCGACAACAACGTCAAAGCAGGCGTCGCCGGCGACCTCCAACGAGCCCGCCCCCACACGCACCGAGGCATAATGGCGCTCGATCTCGCGCGCCGGCTGTTGCAGCACCACGCCGCCAGCACCGGCTGTAAGCTCACGCGGCACCGTCATACAGTGCTGCCAGCCGCACGCCACGGTGGGCGCGTTGCCATAGGTCGGCTCATCGGGCATGCCCATCCAGCCGATCAGAATGTGGCGACCGTCCTCGGCCGTGAACTCCTGCGGAGCATAGAAGTCAAAGCCGGCGTCCCACAGGCGGAACTCGCCCAGCTCATAAGCGTCCTTGCCACCCGTAATGTTACCCGTAACGGGCATGTAGCCCGCTGCATACACATTGCCGCGGTCCCAACGGTCGCCCTCGAGCCCCTGGGGAGAGAAAGACAGAAACCTTGCCGGCACGCCGCCATCCGCCTCAAGCTCCAGATACCCCGGGCACTCCCACATAAAGCCAAAGCGCTCGGGGGTAGACACGCGGCTCTCGAGCTCCCAACTCAGCATATCGGCCGAGCCATACACCAGGATCTCGCCCACATCGCGCCCGGCACCCTCGCCGTGCATGGCGCAAAATCGACTATCGACATGCGGCCCATCCACGCGACGACGCGCGCCCAGCACCATGTGGTAACGCCCATTATCATCGCGCCACACCTTGGGATCGCGCACATGGCAGGTCAAATCCTCGGGATAATCCTCGGACGCCAGCACCACACGCTTTTGGCTGAACTCCCGACCGGCAAGGCCATCAACGCTCTCGACATAAACAGTATCGGCGCGGCGGCCGGTATTGACGTAGTCGTACGTGCCGTCTGCATCGGAGAGTTTAACGTTGCCTGTGTACAGTACGCGAATGCGGCCGTCCTCGGCAAGCGCGGAGCCCGAATACACGCCATGGCAATCAAACGGCTCGTCGGGCAACAGCGGGGCGCCAACATATTCCCAGTTCATAAGGTCGCGGCTTGTGGCATGACCCCAGGCCTTAACGCCGCCCTCGACATCAAACGGCGCATATTGAAAATAAGCGTGGAACACGCCGCCCGCTTGGCAAAGACCGTTGGGGTCGTTGAGCCAACCCGCCGGCGGCATAATATGGAAGCGCTGGCCATACGCGCCATGACCGCACTCAGTGGCGGCGGCGTCAACAGCGGCAACCAGCTTTGCAAGATCGCGACCAAGTGCATTAGACATATCAAAGTCCTAACAGATCGAAAGTTACAAGGCACCAGAGATCGGCGCCCGATGCTGGAAACGCCCGCGAGCATACAACCCGCGGGCGCCCCTCAATCAAAAGCTCTTAGGCCTGCTCGGAAGCCTTGGGCTCGTCCTTGTACAGGACAAACGAGACGGCAAAGGAAACCAGCGCGGCGACCGCAAACATGATCGCGTACTGCACGGGCTGGGCCAGGCACAGCAGGATACCGAAGATGCCGGTAACGCCGGTGCCGGAAGCAGCAAGCGAGGTGAGTGCGCAGACCAGGGCACCGCAACCGCCGCCGATGCAGCCGGCGATGAAGGGCTTAAAGAAGCGCAGGTTCACACCAAAGATGGCAGGCTCGGTAATACCCATGAAGGCGGACAGGGCCGAAGGAAGCGCCAGGCCCTTGATCTTGGCATCGCGGGTCTTAAAGGCAACGGCGAGTGCGGCGCCACCCTGGGCGATGTTGGCGGCACTGGCGATGGGCAGCCAATAGGTCACACCGTACTGGGCAAGCTGACCCAGGTCGATGGCGGTGTACATCTGGTGGATACCGGTAACGACCGTGGGGGCATAGAACAGGCCGACGATAAAGGAACCGATGCCGAAGGGCAGGGTCAGCAGGGCCTGGATCAGACCGAGGATGGCGTTCTCGGCCCAGACAAAGATGGGGCCGACGGCAACGAGCGTCACGAGCACGGTCACGAACACCGAGACGAGCGGAGTCACAAAGAGGTCGAACATCTCGGGAACGATCTTGTGCAGGCGCTTCTCGAGGAAGGCCAGAATGGCGCAGGCGATAACGATGGGGATCACATGGCCCTGATAGCCGACCCACTCAAAGCTGTACACACCGGGAATAACGGTAACCATGGTCTGAACGCCCTCGGAAGCAACCGTGTAGGCGCTCTGCAGCGAGGAGTTGATGAATGCACCACCGACGACAGCGCCCAGATACGGGTTGGCGCCAAAGGCCTTAGCGGCGGAGTAACCGATCAGGATCTGCAGAATGCCAAAGGACGTGCCCGAGACCAAGTCGGCGATCTTATAAATAAAGTTATTGGTGTCGAGCGCGATAAAGCCGTTGGAGGCCATGAAGTTGAGGGCGCTCATAATGCCCAGCAGCAGGCCCGAAGCCACGATGGCGGGGATGATGGGGACAAAGACGTCGCCGAGCACCTTAATGGCACGCATAAAGATGTTCTGCTGCTGCGCCGCGGCCTCCTTGACCTCGGCCTTGGTGGCAGCCTCGACGCCACTGAGCGCGATGAACTCCTCGTAGACCTTGTTGACGGTGCCGGTGCCAAAAATAATCTGCAGCTGGCCCTGGGCCTCAAAGACGCCCTTGGCGCCATCGACATTCTCGATGGCCTCCTTGTTAACCTTGGAATTATCGGCAATCACCAGGCGCAGACGCGTGGCGCAGTGTGCGGCCGAAACAACGTTGTCGGCGCCGCCAACATTGTCGAGCACCTCTTGGGCTGATTTGCGGTAGTCCATGACTTCCCTTTCCTCCAACGGGCGCATCAGCACCCGGCCATCTTTGACACTTACACTGTAATCGTTTTCAGTTTGATATGACTGTAATCGTTTTCAGTTTGATATGACTGTAATCGTTTTCATAGTAGGGTGAACGGTAGGAAAAAGCCGGCGAAAGGTAGTTTTGAAGCAAAAACAGGGGTCTCAGAGGCAGGCAGACGTGCCCAAGGCCTAGACATTCATAAGCTGATGGCCGAGCTTGAGCGTCTTGAGACCGCTCTCCCCCTCCTCGCCATCGAGCGCGTTGAGCAACATATTGGTCGCCTCAACGCCACTGGTCAGGTAGCCATAATGCACGGTGGGAATGCCGCCCGTCAGCGCGCGCAAAAACGCGTTGTCGCCAAAACCGCTCACGCGACGCACGCCCTCGCCCACGCCGCGCAGCTCGTCAAAAGCGCGCAGGGCGCCGGCCGCCATAGTGTCGGTCGCGCACGCGATAAACGAAACATCGGGATCGACGGAGAGCAGTTCGCGCGCAGCGCGATAGCCCGAGTCGAGCGTAAATGACCCCTGGCGAATCAGGCTCGGATCAAGCACCGCGCCCGCGGCGCGCAAGCCGGCCTCAAAACCGCGACGACGGTCGAAACCGGCCGCGCGGTCCTCTTCGGAAACTCCAATGTAGGCGATCTTGCCGTCCACGCGACCCGCAAGCGCACGGCCCAGCTCAAAGGCAGCCTCGTAATCGTCGTGATAGACACACGCCGCGCCCTCGACATGCTGACCGATCAGCACAATGGGCACGCGGCACGAGTCAATCGCCCGACGGTGCTCGTCGGTGATCATGGTTGCCACCAGCACAATGCCATCAACCGGATGGTTTTGGAATAAATCGAGGTATTCGAGCTCGCGATCGGGCGCATTGTCGGTGTTGGCAAGCAGCATCTGGTAGCCACGGCGACCGAGCACCTGGCCAATGCCAGCGGTAATGCGGCTCACGGATTCCGAGTTGATCTTAGGCACGATGACGCCGATGAGCTTGGTGGAACCGGTGCGCAGCGCGCGAGCCTGGCTGGATCGCACGTATCCGGTCAACTCGATTGCCTGCTTAATGCGCTCGGCCTTGTCCGCCGAGATATATCCACCGTTGAGGTAGCGCGAGACGGCGGCGCTCGAAACGCCCGCAAGCTCGGCCACATCTTTCATCTTTACCACGAGCACCCCTGTCATTGAAATCGCTTTCACCATAATACCCGCGAACGCGCTCAATGAATCAACTCGCCCATCCAGGTCGAGCAAACGTCAGCGAGCGGGCAGCTGCCGTGGCGAGGTGCCGCGAAAGAGGAGCGAAGCGTACTTTATGTACGCGAGCGACGGTTTGAGCGGCAGATCGCCTGGCAGATGCCCGCGCAGCGTCGACCGGTCCGGCGTTCGGCAGAACGCCGGAATATAAGAGCCCGGCAGATGCCCGCGCAGCGTCGAGCGGTCCGGCGTTTGTTAAAACGCCGGAACAAAGTTAGCCGTGGTACTCGCCGTTGTACTGGATGAGCGTCAGGTCCTCCACGCCATCGAGCGCGCGAATGGCGTCCGCATAGGGCATGTCAACGCCGTCCGAGAACACCTCGACGGTCATCTCGACCTTGTCGCCGCGCATGGTCTTGGACTTCACCGTAAACTTGGTGCGGCCAAACGCGCGCACGATATCGTCGCCCGTGGTCTGGCCCGTGTAGTGGATGACCATCATGTACACGCGCGCCTTGTCCTGATGACTCGCAAAGCCGGCGATCATCACCACGATGACCACGGCCGTTAGCCCCACGAGCGCATACATGCCGGCACCGGCCGTAATGCCCGTGGTAATGGCCCAAAACAGATACAGCAGGTCGAGCGGGTCCTTGACCGCTGTACGGTAGCGGACGATAGACAGAGCACCGACCATACCGAGCGAGATGACCACGTTCGTCGAGATCGCGAGCGTGACCATGCAGGTAAGCACGCACATGCCCACGAGTGTCACGGCAAAGCTGCGCGAATACACCACGCCGGTAAAAAAAGCGCTTGTACACGTAATAGATCAGGATGCCCATGCCGAGCGCCACGAGCAGCGACAGGCCAATCTTGGCAGGGTCGACCTGGCCAAACGCCTCCAAGACGGAGTTCTTAAAAAAGTCCCTGGTGCTCATGGTCTAAATATCCCCTCGGTTCTCAAAATCCGATTCCCAGTAATTAAATCCGCGCAGGTAGGCGGTCTTGTCATAACACAGGCAGTACTTAGAGACCGCCGTGAGTTCGGCCGCGCCCGGCGGCACCATATCGCGCACCAGCTGCGGACAAAACTCCGTAAACTTGACCTCCATCACCAGCTTGCCGGGCTCCAGGACCGGCAACGCGGGCAGCGTCGCGACAAAGATATCGAAGCTTCCCACCGCGGCACGCACGTTCATGTCAAACGTAATGCGCACGGTGCCCTCATCCATCACCCACGGCTCGCGCTCGTAGTCCACGATGGTCCGCGGGCGCATCATGTTGCAGATGCACTCGATGTAGAACTCGCGACAGAGCGGATAAGGACTCCTCAGCAAAAAGTCGTAGTCGCCAGCCAGAATCTGCTCAAACTCGCCGCGCGTAAGCGGCGCGTCCTCCTTGTAGATCCAGCTGCCGTACTTCTTTTTGCGCTCAAGCTTAATCACCTTGTCGCTGCCGTTATAGATGCGCACGCGATACTTTTTGCGCATGAGAATGCCGGCGTCTTTTTCCTCGTAGGCCGAGTTGCAGTAGTCGTCAAAATACAGGCTGCGAATGGTGTAACCACCCGCCCGCGCATGCTTGTCCAGTTTAAAAACCGGCGCCATGCGACAGGCAAGCGCGGAGTGCTCGCCCTCGTTAATGAGATATTTGAGCTCGTGGCGGTAACGCTCCTGCGTGGTACGTACAGGCGGAGCCGCCAAGCGCTCAAGCAGCGCGCTAGCCCTCCTCATACGTGTCCTCCACGACCTTACCGCCGTCTTGCACGTAAAAACACTTCATGCCGTAGTGCTTGCCGTCGTCAGTCACATAGTAGTCAAACGCATCTTGCCTATAACCGTCGGAGTTGGTGGCACGCACGCGCACAAAATACTGGCCGGCATCGGGCGCATCGCAGGTCACCTCGGGAAGCAGCACGTCCTCGGCCTTAAAGACCACGTCGCTTATGGCATAGTCGCGCGCAAGCTCTACGGTGTAGCGAATGTCGCGCGCCTCAAAGTCGTAGGACGCATCCCAGTTAATGCGCAGCTTACCGTTATCGATCTGCGGCACGCCGATGTAGAACGGCATGGGCTTTTTAAAACTCTCGCGAAAGCTCTTGTAGTTCTCCTCGATCTCGGAGGGAATCGCCACGGCGATCTGCTCGTATTGGTCCTTGGTGACAGGCAGATGGTCGATATCGGGCGAAGCAAAGACCAGGGATTCAGTCACCTCGCGGTAGTGCTTGATCATCTTGCTCAGGCGTGCCTCGGTCATATACGAGCGCAGGTCCTTGACGGCGCGGTCGAGCTCGCTGCGAAACGATTTGCTGCGCAGCGCACGATTGAACAGTACGTTGCCCCAGTAGTTGCTTGCGCCGCGCTCCCAGCTCGCATAGTCCGAGAACCCCGTAAGAGACAGCTCCAGCTTGCGCAGCATGCCGTCGTTGTCCCAATCTAAAAAGTACCAGGTATTTGAGTTGAGCGAGCTGTACAGATAGCAGTTACGGTTCTGCGTATCGCAGTTGCCCGTCAGAATCTGAAACGCCAGCCAATAGACCAGATTCTCAGTATCAAAGTAGGTGCCGAGCACGTCGTCGATCTTTTGCGATTCGTCGTTGAGCGCATCGAGCATCTCGATGAGCTTGGTGTGGTCCGAATCGCCCTTAATCTCGAGCATGCCCTCAAAGTTTGCCTGGTTGTAGTCGGGGTCGTCAGCAAGCTTAATGGTGTCCTCGCAGCGATGGAAATCGAAGCTGTTCACCTTGTACAGATGCCCGTTCTTATCCAGGCCATGTGCCTTAAGCGCCGTCTTGTTGAGCTGCTCCACCTGCGTAAACAAGCCATAGTCCTCAAAGGTGTCGTTGGACTTTTCGGTCTGGTCGCACACCCACAGATGCACAAACTGCGTGCGCAGGCCCATCATCTGGGGAATCCCGCGAATAAGGTCGTAGGCCATCTTGTTGCGAAAACGCATACCCTCGCCCATGTGCTTGTTGAGCGCAATCGCGCGCTGTTGGCGCCAGGTACCCTTGCCCTTTTTGAGCTCCACCTTGTAATTCTTTTGCGAGTTGTTGCTCGATGTCTGACCGCGCACCTGCACGGTGGCATTGGGCGCTTCCTCGCCATAGCCAACCTCGCCGGCCACCGGGCCGTCTTCGTCGCCCAGCTGCAGCAGGCCCATAACCTGATAGCGCGTCACGCCCATGTCGGCATAGTCATACACCGAGTACGTGTTGATCTCGGCCCAGCTGTGGTCGGTGTTCTCGGAGCTGTTGCCGCGTGAGACCGTCAGGTACATGGTCACAATACCCGAGTCGTCGTAGACCTCGTACAGCTCATCTTTATCGCGAAGATGCTTGGACTGATCGGAGGCCTCGGCCTTTTTAATCTTGTCCTGCTTTTTGACCTTTTTGGTCGAGGAGTCTTCCTGCACCGAGCAGCCCGAAAGCAACAGCGCACCGGCAGCCGCCTCAAACAGGCGACGGCGGGACATCATTCTATCGGTCATCAGAACCTCCCCAATGGTTGCGATACACGTGAACTACTGCGCGCTCAAACGCACCATGCGGCTCACCCTTATGGCGACCTTCCTCATAGCGCTGCTCGGCACGGTCGAGCAAGCGGCCCAGGTGTGTAAAGCAACCCGTTTTGTCGGTCGCCACAATGGGCTGCTGGCTCAGGATACGATACGGCAAGTTAGCGGTATAGGTATCGAGCCGCAGCAGCGCCACGATAAAAAACACCGCCGCACCCAACAAAAAGCCAAAGCCGTAAAACTGCTGCGGCAAAAGCAACGACACAGCAGTCGCCAGCCCGGCCACACCGGCAAACAGGCCCGAAGCCAGCACGGCCCCCTTATAGTCGGTAAAGTACAGCAAGATGAGCATCACCGTATTACCCACGGCATACAGGCCATAGCCCACGCACAGCGCGCGAAAATACCCGTGCATCAGGTTGTTAAAGCCCAACGGTAGGGCCGACAGCACCGTGGTCTCGAGCGAAATGACCGCCGCGGTCACAAACAGCTGCTTGAGCGCACAAAAGCGCAGTTCGCTGTTAAGCGTGGAGAGCATCTCCTCCTCGGCCACCACAATGTCGCCCACCACGCCGCCGTCGTTGAACAGGCTGTAGTAGTCGCGATAGCGCGGATAGAAGTTGACCTCGACCGAGACCACAAAGTTGACGGTCGTGACCAGGATGGTCAAAAACGCGATGAGCGCCGGCACATCGTAGTAGGGCGCACCATAAAAGAAGCCCTTGACCTGCACGCCAATGGGACCGGCCCAAATAATCACCAGGTGCGCAAAGAGCCCCAGATTGGTTAACAGGCCCGTGAGCGCCAGCGGCATAAACTGATCGAGCCACTGCAAAAAGAGCCAGGGGCTGCGGTCGCTCTGAGGAAAATACCGGTATAGCAGAACCACGTCCCAGGCAAGCATGACGCCGTAGCCCAGAGCAATTGATGCCAACAGGCCCTCGACCGGCGGCAGCCCCAGTGCCAGCGCGGCCAGGGCGCATAGGCACGCGACGCCAATGGCAGCCGCAAAGCTGCACAGGATACCGCGGTAATCCTTGATGGCGGTGAGGTAGCTCATGCCGTTCCAGTTGACGATCATAATGTTGAACAGCCACAGGCACAGCAGTCCCTGCAGCAGTGTGGCGCCCGAGAACAGCAAAAAGGCGCCGTAGAGCACGGTGCCAGCAACGAGCATGATGGCATTAGATCCCCAAAACGAAGGCAAGATCTCATCCTCGCGCTCGGCAAAGAGCATGTCAGCCAAAAAGCGTGTGACCGGCATGGAGAAAAAGCTCGTGAGCGTAAGCGACGCCAGCAGCGTGTAGGTCACCATGCACACCAGCAGATCCTGGTTGGCACGGCCCACGCCCCACAGACCACACAGCACCAAGATGCCCACCTGGAGCAGCACGCCCAACAGCATCGGGCCCGTGCACACAATGCCGGCGTAGCCGTAAGCGCGCATCGTGGCAAACAGGCCCTTGCGCCTAAACAGGCGCTTGAGCTCAAAACCGATTCCGGCCACCGGCTACTCCCCCTCTCTGGGCAGGTTAAACGCACACGCCGTCTCGTCGTACAGCGCGCGATAGTTGGCGAGCATCTGCTCGTGCAAATAGTACGTGGCAACGCGACGCTGCCCGCGCTCCCCCATCTCAATGCGACGGGCGCGGCTCACGCACATGCGCTCCATGGCATCGGCCAAGCCCTTGCGATACATGGGCGGCGTCACAAATCCCGCCACGCCAAAGTCGTCACCCGGAGCGCCTTCGAGCAGCTCACGGCAGCAGCCCACCTCGGTCGTCACGCAGGGACGGCGCGCGGCAAGCGACTCCAGCACGCTGAGCGGCTGGCCCTCGGAGATGCTCGTTAAAATAGTAAAGTCGAGCTTTTCCATGTACTCGACCACGTTGACGCGACCGGTAAAGATCAGGTCGCGCACGCCCAGGGTATCGACCAGCGCGTGGCACTCGGCGCCGTACTCTTCGTCGTCCACGCCGCCCATGATGTGCAGGCGCACCTTGGGCAGTCGCTCGTGCAGCTCAAAGAAGGCATAGATCATAGTCTTGACGTCCTTGATGGGCGCCAGGCGCACCACCGCGCCAATGTCCACCCAGCCGTCATCGGGCTTTAAGGGAATGTCCTTAAAGCGGTCGAACTGAATGCCGTTGGGGATGACCAGGCATTTGTCCGCATCGCAGCCCATATCAATCTGCGTCTTGCGGGCGTTATGGAACAAACTCGTCACGCGGAAGACGCGGCGGTAGATCTCCTCCGAAAGCAGGTAGAAAAAGCGAATCCAGCGGTCCTTAAACGACGGCACCACCCAATCGGCGCGAATGATCTCTTCCTCGCGCTCGCGGGTATAGATGCCATGCTCGGTCAGCAGCACCGGCGCATGGTGAACGCTTGAGCCCAGGCAGGCGAGCAGGCCACCGTAGCCGGTCGAGATGGCATGGTACACATCTGCCACCGGCACCTCGCTGCCCAACAGGTAGAGCACGGGCAGCAACATGGAGCGCATGGTGTGGAATGCATCGGCAAAGGGCGTGTAGGGATACTCGGCCAGGCACACGTCGCGAAAGATATCCATAAACGTGCGGCTCTGCAAAAACGAGAGCGGATGCACGCGACGGCGCTGGAAAATGTCGAACAGCACGTCCCAATCCGGATTGGAGAGCGACACCAGGCGGCGTAGCGCCTCGCGCTCACGGTCGTTAAAACTGGCTTCGTGCTGCTCGCCCGAAAGCCGCAGGGCATCGTCCAGGAACACCTCGTGCACCTCGACCACGTTGCCGGGCAGCTCGTAGACAAACTTGCCGCGGTCGGCAGCATGCGCGCCAATCACCCACAGCACGAACTCGTGCTCGGGCATGGCCGTAATGTAGCCGTGCATCCAGGTGGATACGCCGCCGTGTACATAGGGGTAGCAACCCTCGAGTACCAAGCAGATTCTCATTTGTCGCTACCCTCCTTGCGCGCAATGGTCACCGTCTTGTCCGTGGCCTTGATCAGGTACAGGTCGCCCGTCAGATGCGTAATCTCGCCACCCGTGACTGCGCCCGGCTCGCCGTCGTTGGCGCGGAACATGAGCCAAGCCTCGTCGTGGAAATTGCCCAGGCTGAGCGTCCAGGCATCCGCACTGGTATCCAAGCTCACCGTAACCGACGAAAAGCGCTGAATGGCGCCCGAGCAATCCGAGCCGGTCTGGCGGCGCAGGTCGGGCGCAGACTTGGTAAGCCAGTCCAGGTAGTCGGTCAGGCCGCCCTTGTAGACTTCCCAGCCATCCTTGGCGCCGCGATCGGGATCGAGCAGGTCGTCCGGGTGCATAAAGTGCGTGCTCACGTAGTGCATGTTGAGCTCGGACACGGCTGCCAGGCGCATATAGGAATCGTCGACCATGCCGCCCGAAACAATACGTGGCTGCTCCACAATGCCATCGCTCGCCACGCCAAACTCCTGCACGTACGGCAGGTCGGTGCCATCCTCAAAATACGTACTGGCAATGGTCTTAATGCGCGGAACGTCGGTGCCGATGAGCTTGCGCGCGCGGGCCGAAAGGATATTCGACGGCGGCACGTAAACCGAGCCATGAGCGTTGGGCAGGACCTCGTCCTGAAACGCGATAAGTTCGTTGAGCGAAGCGACGAGCGTCTCTTTGTTCTTCCACGTCTTGTAGTCGTACAAAGTGCCGTAGTCGATGTCCCAGAGCGCGAGCGGTTGATGGTTGTAGCCGTGAAAGCCCAGCTCTCCGCCCATCTGCAGCAGCATGCCGCCAAAATAGAGGAACTGCGTGGTATCGGGTTGGCGCGTGGGCTCGGTCTGGTTGACCGCGTCCTCGTAGTTTTCGATCATCACGCCGGTATAGCGAATGCCGTATTTTTGCGCGAGCTTTTGCAGATCGGGCCACCAGACCTTGGTGTAAAAATCCGCAATGGAAAGGCCGTAGTCACGCTTGATATAAGTACCATCGCCCGAGGGCACGGGGCTAGGAAAGTCGTCCAAATAGAACACGGCGCTGTTGATGACCGGATAGGCAGTGGCATCACCCAGCAAGCTTATGGCCGAAGCATAGAACCCACGCATGACCTTGTCGTAAATGCCAATGTTGCACACCACGGTGTGACCACTGCCGCAATCGTTAGACCAAATGAGCGGCGTGCCCGCGTCACCGGTCCTTGCCCAGACGTGCGCCGTTTCGCGCAATGAAACCGAAAGCGAAGAATCGAAGGGGTCTGAGAACTCGTAGCGCTCTCCCCCGCCCAGCATAAAGTCCTCGCTCGGAACGATACTTTCGGCTGTCGCATAGTCATATCCGGCCGATTCGATCCCAAGCTTGGAAGCAATAGCCTGCAGGCAGTTCGAGTTATCTGGCGTCATGCCCAGCATGAGTGAGCCGCCCGCACTCACCCAACTCATCAGATCGGTCAGATGCGTACCCAGTCCGTCAAGCGAGGGCATAAGCACAATCACGCGATCGAAGGAGGTCAGCGAGGGAATGGCATCCGCACCATCCAGGGCAAGGTCCACGTCGCGGTGCGCGATCTTCATGTCCAGCAAAATCTGGTCGAACTGTTCCTTTACGTCCTCGACGCCAGCTTGATCGGAATCGGTAATGACCAGGCATGTGGGCTTTTGGCCAAAGATTGCCGAGGAGGCAGGCACCGCATCGTTGGCGGCAAGCATTCCCAGCTTATGCTGGCCCGCACTGTACTGCACGCCGGCACGCTCCACCAGCAGCACGGCGGCCATGGCAATAAAGACCGCCCACACTACAAGCAGTCCCATCCAACGAAAGCGGCCCGCACGGTCGCGGATATGTTGCACCACGCTCATCTGGCTTCCTCCCCGTCGCGCCAAAACGCCAACTTTTCGCGGTTGTCGGCGCTCAAATACACATGTTGCTTGTGAATCGCATCGGTCACACGGTGAACCTCGTCACCGTCGCGGCGCATCACGGCCAGGCGCAGGCAAAGCATCCAAACCTCCTGCTCCTCGGGCACGTCGAACACCAGCTGGTCGATCACGGCCTGCGCCTCGTCGATCTGTCCGACATCGGCCAGCGCCGTCGCATATCGAATGCGCAGCTCAAAGGTGTCCTCGCGCTCGCAGCGACGCGCAAGCAGGCGCGCGTACTGTTGGCGCTGAATCTGAGCCACGCGCCCCTCAGCCAAACCCGAGCCCAAGTATTCACCAAGAAAATCGCAGTATTCGTTGAGGTTTTGCGCGCTCGGGTCCGTCTTGAAGGCACGCTCCAGCTGCTGCAGTTTAAGGTCGGACTCCTTGGAGATCTGCGCCACCGCCGTCGCGGCATAGTGCGCCACCTCAACGTCGTCGTTAAGCTTAGCCGCCTGTAGCTGCGCCAGGTACGCGTCGGGCTCCTCGGTGAGCATGGAAAGCATTAGACGGCGCCGGTATGCCGGGTCGTTGACGATGAGCGCCTCCTCGAGCGGGACCACGCCTGCATCGGCGTCACGGTCGTGCACCAAGATGCTGCGATGCAGGTCGTCGTTGAAGCGCAGCGACTCCAGCGCAGACTCTTTCAGCCCCTCGCAAAACACCGCGCTGCGGACCGATAGCAGAACCACCAGCAACGGGCCCCACAGCGGCACCAGCACTATCACAGCCAGCATGTGTCCGCGCACCGGCAGCAGGCCCAGCTTCATGAGCGTCCACAGCATCAGGCAAACCAGCGCATGAATCAGCAGCAAGACGGCAGCAACGACAAGCGAGATCAAGCGCCATCCCCCTCACCGTCACCGGTGTAAGAGATGTGCTGCAGCAGCGCCACGATGTCCTCGCCGTCGACGGGCTCCACCGCAATCCGCTTTGCGCTCAGGCGCTCGCGGATAATGGGCAGATCGCACGCCTTTGCCTGGCGCATAAGCAGATAGAGCACGTCGCCGTCGACCAAGCCCGCCGCGTCGCTCTCGCGGATTGCCGACCCAATTGCGCCTACCAGCTCGCCGACAGGCTCCACGCCCGGTACCACGCGCAGGAGCAAAAAACTCCCCATCTTGTTATCTGCCAGCGCTTGCTCCGCCGCGAGCTCTTGGCCAAAGGCAGCCTGCTTGAGCACGCAAGTGCCGCCAACGCAGCGTTTATCCTGCGCCACCGCCTCATAGTCAAAAGCACGGCCCAGCGCGCTTTCGACCAGCCCGCACAAGATGCGGAACAGATTTTGATAATAGAGGGTCATTTGGTTTTCGGCCGCACTACGCACAAAGATCAACACGGCGGGTGCCCCGTCGCGCTCGATCGTGTATCCAAACATGGGAAGTCCCGGCGTCAGCTCGCGGTTCACCCACAGGTTCGAACGACCCCCGTCGCCCAAAAGAGGTGCAAGCTGCTCAAGCGTGAGCGAGCGTGCGGCATCTTCGGCAATCGCGGGACTTGCTGCCACCAGGCGTGCAAATGCCCCGCCCGAAACATGGTAGATCGCCACCGAATCGTTCTCGAGGATCTCACCCAGAAGCTCGCAGCACTTGCGATAGATGTCGCGAGGGTTGAGCACATCGAGCTCCTGCGTCACGGCAAAGATCTTGCCAAAGCTGTCGTGGCGACCCACGATCTGGCGCCTGTACGCGCGCTTGTCCTCGATCGCGTCGTGGTAGAGCTGCGTAAGGAACGTATTGCGGTTGCGCACGAGCTCGTTTTGATCGCGCTCCGCCCTAATGGCTTCGCTGTTGCGCAGCTGGACATAGCCGCACACGGCACCCACAACAAAGTACGCAATAAACGGCAGCCAGTTGGACGGCTCGTAGAACAGGCCCTGGAAGGTATAGCCGTACTGAGTAAAGTAGCTCGCGGCCAAACCCACCGACGCCAGCAGCGCCGCAACCAGGCCAAAGTCCAAGCCATACAGCGTGCCGATCAACACCACGTAGAGCAGGCGATAATCGAGCACGTTGAGCTGGGCCGATTGTGAGAACAGATGCTCCAGCACCTCGAACAGAACCCAGGCAACCCCCGTCTCCAGGCATTTGATGGGCAGCGAGCGCATCTGGATGCGGTCGATGGCGGCACGCAAGGGGTTGACCTTCTTCGCGCGACCGGCATCCCAACGCGCCTGAATGGTCGAAAGATCGCGCATCAGGTCGTAGCGCTGAAACCAACCATAACGAACGCGAACGATGTCGCTGACGGGCATGGCGTAGCCGGCAGAATCGCCATAGGCAACCGAGAGCCCTAGGAACAGCGCCTTGAGAGCCTCGCCCACCTCACCCGCCGTGTGATGGAAGGTATCGGCAACGTCGAGCGTCTCGAAGTTACCATCCCAGCTATCGAAGATGCGGCGCACCAGCACCGCAAGCTCCTCGGCACACAGCAGGGGAAACGCCGCATCCTGCGCGCCCTGCAGAGCGACCGATCCAGTTGAGCACGCGTCGAACAGCGGCACCAAAAACGGGTCCTCCAGCGTGGCAGACGCGGTATACAGGAACGGCACGCGCAGGATCTTGGTCTGAACGCCCTCGCGAGCAGCGTAGTAGCGGCACAGGTCGTTGGCTGCGTGCGCGATAATGCCCTTGCCCGTTCGCCCCGCGGCATCGGCGGCACCCTCGGCACCCGCGGGCCCCGCTACATACAGCAGTTGGACCCGGCGACCCGCGCACGCACGAAAGACCGAGCGCAGCAGCTCGATATCGCCCACGATATCGGTATGCGGGGTAAGGTAATTAGACAGGTAGACCACGCGTTCGAACTCGTAGGCCTGATCCAGGTGTTGCAGAAGCTCTTTCCACGAGGCATGGGGTGATGACTCATCGCGGCGCGCTTCCGCGGCAGCGACGACCTGGACATGGTCCCCGGGGAACGCCTTGGCACAAAAGTCATCGTCAACATATGCGGTGTTGCCAACAACCAGCACCTCCATGGCGCACCCCTCCCCTAAAATCCACTTCGTTCATAGTCAAACATGCGTATTTTACGCTGTCAACGCGAGCTGGAACGCCTTTAAGGCTGTTTTAAGAACTTTTTTAGAGGATGTGGGGACATCAAGAGCTAGATAGTGAATCCAATCTGTGGCAGATAAAGTGAGCCCCATACTCCACCAGCGGCGACATTTTCAATAATGCCCCTTGCATAGGAATACAGGTCCTGCATTCCTGTGCTAAGTGCCTCCCTGTCAAAAGCGTCGTCATCTAAATCCGCAGGAGCGCGATATATGCCAGAAACGGATATTTCGGAACGGTAATAATGGCCCTCATCGCCAGGTAAAAGCTCAATAACTAAGTTGAGCTGACGAAACCTGACTCCGTTTTCGTCCGAAAATGCACTGGTAATAGCATTTCGGACGTTGCATTCAACGTCAGACTTATTGACGCCCTCTTTCGGAATCATCCCGCCATCAAATGATAAACTGTCCACTTTTCTGGTCACGCATGTAATCAACGGAGATTCAATGCGTTGCTTCTGAAGCGATTCCATTTACATCTCCAATCGAAAGGCATTCTCATCTGCCAAAGGAGCCGAGTCCCTATAAGCCGGGGCTTCTCCTCCCAGTATCACCGAAAATCGTGACGCATTAAGTCTTGAGGCCATCTCACCAGAAGAAAGTCCCAGATAAGTGCGCACCTCAGGAACATCTCGAATGAGCTTCATAAGGTTATTTGCGGTAATAGATTGCTGCGATGCCCCGTTCTCCCAACGAGACGCCGTGGGTTTTGAAACCCCTAATAGCGACTCAAACTCATGCTGAGTCAAACCAAGATCGGAGCGCAAATCCTTTATATCCGAGGGAGATAAAAGTTCATGAGCCTTAGCATATTGGGAAGCCAGTGCATGGGCAAGCTTAGTCGCCTCTGTAGTAGTCATTTCATCGTTACCGCACTCGCAAACATAATGCTCAATTCCTTTTACGGTAATTTTCTCGCCACGGTAAATTTCAGTCATTGGCGCCGTGGTAAATTGCATTTCTTTGCCGCATTCCATGCAACGCATGACTCCTCCTTTAATGAATGTATCCATCGATGTTCGCAGACAAAACGTTTAAATGCGCATTGCCTTCGGAATCAATTGAAAACTTAACGTACCAATCCTCGCATTCAAAATCTCGGCACACGTAGACATCTGCGTAAACATCATGCAGAGGTCCATCCATATCGAGCGCGATGGATTTTCTAAAATCATCAGGCTTCAGATAATCAAATAGGTCAGCAAGGAAATGATCGATGTCCAAATAACCAAACTGATTCATCAGGTGTCTGCGCACCCTACCATTTACAATCATCTTTCCCGAGCAAGCCAAAGACTTCGCTTCGTCAAGTGAATATGTCGGTCGGAGCTTGGTTCGATTCATAACCACCCCTTAGTTAGCATAATGCTAACTATATTCGACTTGTTGCCAATTGGCAACTCAATATGACATTCCAAGCCAGGCGCATTAACGCCTCCCCTTTACATACAATCACCCGAAGCCGCCCTACTAGATAAATTGCAGGCAGAATATGATGTTCTGTTTGTCGTTGCCGGCACAAACAATCACGATGGCTCAACAGACCGAATAGGGTCTCCAGCGGACTCCGTCAACGCTCTCGTAGTCAACTCGGTAAGGCGTGATAAAAGTCCCGCTTCATATACTCGGAGAGGTCCTGTGCTCCATTTTCAGCATAAGCCCGATGTTTCATACTATGGTGGAGACATAGACGAACCGCTCAACTGCTATGGAAGCGACAGGCCAAAAACGGATATGGGCACATCCCTCGCAGCGCCCCTTGTCGCAAGAAAAGCAGCTTATCTAATCTACAAAATGCACCTTAGCTGCGAGTCAGCGAAGGCGCTCTTGATCGATTCATCAATATCATGGAATCAGCATTCGGATATGAACACTCTTGGCTATGGTGTAGTACCGATTCATATTAACGATGTAATTAAAAGCAGAAACGATGAAATTAAGTTCCTCATTACGGGGACCGTCACCGATTACGAAACATACAACTACAAGATACCGATTCCAGCCGTCAGAAACACTCATCCTTCTGTCGCACGGGCAACCCTTTGCTACTTTCCAAAATGCAATCGCGATCAAGGGGTTGACTAGGTGACGCATAATTTCTTTCGCAAATTGACAACCGCATAGCGGAACACGGCCCGCGCCCCGTCATATGATTTCTAGCGACTAAACAACAAATCACCGACGAAGGGGGCACGGGCCGTGTCTGCGAACATCGTATCAGTCGACGAGGAGTCGCTGCGCAACGACATAAAGAATCTGGTGAGGAAGACCGTCGAGGAGACGCTCAACGCACTGCTCGACGAGGAGGCGTCCGAGCTCGTCGGGGCCGAGCGCTACGAGAGGACGGCGGGCCGGGAGGCCTACCGCAGCGGCCACTACACGAGGAGGCTCGTCACGGGCGCCGGGGAAGTCGAGCTCAGCGTGCCGAAGCTCCGCGGGGCGACCTTCCAGACGGCCGTCATCGAGCGCTACCGCAGGCGCGAGACCTCGGTCGAGGAGGCCATCGTCGAGATGTACCTGGCGGGCGTCTCCACCAGGAGGATCGAGGACGTCTCCGAGCTCCTGTGGGGAGCGCCGGTGTCCTCCGGCACCGTCTCCAACCTCAACGAGAGGGCCTTCGCGTCCATCGAGACATGGCGGCAGAGGCCGCTCGAGGGCGGCTACCCCTACGTCTTCGTCGACGGTATCTACCTCAAGCGCAGCTGGGGAGGGTCCTACGAGAACGTGGCCGTGCTGGTCGCCATCGGCGTCAACTCCGCCGGCGACCGGGAGGTCATCGGCTGCTCCGAGGGGTACACCGAGTCCGCGGAGTCCTGGCGCGAATTCTTCTCCTGGCTCAAGGGACGCGGGCTCTCCGGCGTACGGCTCGTCACCGGCGACAAGTGCGCGGGGATGCTCGGTGCGCTCGAGGAGGTGTTCCCCGGGGCCCGCTACCAGCGCTGCACGGTGCATTTCTACCGCAACGTGCTGGGAAGGGTTCCCGTGACCAGGCGGAAGGCCGCGGCGCGCATGCTGAAGGCGATCCACGCGCAGGAATCGCGCGAGGCATGCGCCAGAAAAGCCGAGGAGGTGGCGGAGGAGCTGGAATCGATGAGGCTCGGGGCGGCCGCGAGGACGGTGCGCGACGGGTTCGCCGAGACGCTTGCCTACACGGAATTCCCACCGGAGCACTGGCGCCGGATCAGGACGAACAACGGGATCGAGCGCATCAACCGCGAGATCAGGAGGAGGACGAGGGTCGTCGGGACCTTCCCAGACGGCAATTCGGCTCTGATGTTGGTGACGGCGAGGCTGAAGTACATAGTGGAGCACGAGTGGGGCAAGAGGAGGTACTTGGACATGTCGAAGCTGGAGGAGATGGACGAGCTGAGGGGAAAGGCGGAGGGCTAGAAGAGGACGGGGCCGGAGACGGCTAAATCAATTTGCGAAAGAATCTTGACGGTACCTTAGGACGAAGGCCGTTCTTCGTTGAACGGGCGCTGGGAAGCCATGTTAGCGTCGGAATAATTTAGCCAAATATAGTCGGCCGAGATTGACCAATCCCGGCCGACCCATTTTAGCCAACACGCCCGCATCTATGACTTTCCTATCGCATTCCTACATCCCCTCGGGCTGGATCCCCCTCACCTTCACCGCCTGGGGGACGGCCTCCACCGAGTAGGTGTCAAGCCCCCTGCCGCGGTAGCTCGGGCCCCGCATCACGAACACCGACGCCTTGTCGAACAGCCTGTCGAGGGCGCAGAGGAGCGTGTCGTCGCCCGTGAAGAACTCATCCCACCCGCTCGGGGCGATGTTGCTCGTGAGGACCATCGCGTTCGGCCCCTCCTTCTCGTAGCGCCTGTCGACGACATCGAAGAACAGGTCGGTGCACGGCCTGTCGTAGACGCATCTCCCCACCTCGTCAACGATGAGGCACGACGGCTTGACGAGCGAGGAGACGACCCGCGAGGTGTTTCCCCGCTGGACGGCCTTCTGGAACCTGTCCCTGAGCTCGGTCGCCTTTATGTAGTAGGTCTTGAGCCCCCGCATGCAGCACTCGCGCCCGTAGGCCTGCGCGAGGTGCGTCTTCCCTATGCCGCCGGGCCCGACGAAGGCGACGTTGCGGTGCGCGTAGAGGTCGGCCAGCGACGGGAGCTTGCCCAGCGCGGCCGCGTCCCGGCCCTGGATCCTGGAGAAGTCGAAGCCCTCGAAGGTCTTGGGCTCGCGCCTGGGCAGCCTGCTCAGCCTCAGCAGCGTCTCGATGGAGGCGAGCCTCCTCTTCTCCGCAAGGTAGGAGAAGGTGGCTGCCACGGCGGCCATCTCCCCGTCGCCGAGGTCGAGGTCCGAGGCGAGGGTCGCGAGCTCCTCCGCCCCGACGGCGATCCCGAGCCTCGACGCGGCGTCGCTCGCGAGCTCGTAGGGGCTCGCCCCCGCGCCCGCCATCATTCGGCCCTCCCGAAGTCGAACCTCTCGAAACCGGGTTTCGTCCTGGGCGGGGCGATTTGCTCGACCACGGTCCCCACCGGCTGGGTCGGCAGCTCCTCGGGCTGCGCCGGCGATGTCTCCCACTGCCCCTCGCACCAGCTGTCGGCGCCGGTGCCGACGGCGTGGGCGACGAGCTCGCGGGAGAGGTCGTCGCTGTATATGTGCACCACGCGCCCCTCCCGGTTCACCCTGCACTCGCGGCGGACGTACCAGTAGGGCACGCCGTAGCGGTGCCCCTCGAAGCTCACGAAGCCGTCGAAGGAGATCTTCCGGCGCGGGCACAGGTACCGCTCGACCTCGGCCGTGACCTCGAGCGGCCTGGTGTTCGCCGAGCACGCCGCCTCGTGCTCGCGCATCGGGACGCATGCCGCCGCGCGCCGCCAGCGGCCTCCCTGCTCGGCGCACCAGAGGGCGGCCTCCCGGTTGAGGGCGTCAAGGTCGGTAAAGGACCTTCCCGCGAGGAAGTTCCCCTTCACGAAGCGGACGAGCCTCTCCACCTTGCCCTTCGTATAGGGGTGGCGCGGCCTGCACAGCCTGGTGCGGAAGCCGACGACGCCCATGAACTCGGCGTAGTCGGCCTGCCAGACGGGCCGGCCGTCGGCATCGCGGCGGACGACCACGCTCTTCATGTTGTCGGTGAGCACGGTCGCGGGCACGCCCAGCGCCGAGAACGCGTGCAGCATCCCGATGAGGAGGTTCTCCTGGCGCGCGTTCGGGAAGAACTCGACGTGGGCGCCCCCGCAATGGTGGCAGACCATGGCGAAGCAGGCGATCCGCGCCCGCTCCCCGCCGGGGCGCTCGACCGCGACGAAGCCCCAGTCCATCTGGTAGGCCTCTCCGGGCGCCGTCCTGAAGCGCTGGCCGCGGCAGCCCTGCGGGGCCGCCTGCCGCCTCTTCGCGGGCACGAGGTCCCGGTGCGCGGCGATATAGGTCTTCACCGTGGTGAGGCCGCCGGCGTAGCCCTGGCCGAGCAGCCGCTCGAATATCACCTGCGAGTTGGTGACGCCCTTCCGCAGGAGGTCGTCCACCAGGCCGGTGTGGCCGGCGAGCACGCCCGGCGCGGCCCTCCTCCCGCTGTTCCCGTGGGGCAGGGCCCTGAACCCGTGTGCCCTGACCGTCCTCGCGCGGGAGCGGGTGAGCCCCGTCCTCCTGCAGAACTCCGCGAGGTTGCATGCCTGCGGGTCGAACCCGTCGCCCTCCTCCGCGGCCATCTCCCGGAGCGCCGCGTCTATAATCTCCTGTAGGTCATCGTGTCTCTCGTTCACCTCAATGGTCCTCCTAACGCCGGCGTGTTGGCACCACCAGCGTAGTGGCGGCGGGGAGGCACGGTGGCCATTATTCGGTGACCGGGATTGGTCAAAATAGTTTGACTATTAGCGGCTAAAATCGCCCGGCGCTAACAGCCATCCTTACACCAACTTTTTCGACGCGATCTGGTCAATCGGACACGTACTCTGTTCTGTCGATTAAATTCGTTGTTAAATTTAAACGACTGAAAAAAGGGGTATCAATCGCCACTGATACCCCTAATGTAAACGCGCAATTATTCCTATATACCTCGCTTTATTACTTTCATTACCCTCTTTTTAACAGGGGATAGAGTGCGTCTAATCCTCTCCCCAAATCCCATGGAAGCATATTTCTTTCGACAATAGTCGAGCCCATGCTGCTCCCAATCGGCCCTAAAGGAATCAAAATCATCTGGTTTAGGGGACGGAGCTTGAAGGTTGCGCTGCGTGCACTCATCCAAGCTAACTTCAAAATACTCAAAAGAAGTCAAAATTTCAGTAATCAGATCTTGCCCCTTTTCGGTATTAACTATGATTGAAGAAACGCCAAGCTTGTCTTCGAAATCCGGCTTCACGTTATTTATGTTCCAAAAATCGCCAATTGTGATATCTCCCGGGCGGTTCATACTGGCGAAGGGACACGAATAGCATGAATCTCTCAATAGGTAATTTCCAGTAAAGAGGCGATAGTATTCATCTTCCCAAATGGGATTATGGTAAATTTCACCATTATTGAACTTTATCCAAAGTTCTTGGTTTCTCCAGCCGTATTGTTTATTTCTAAAGCTAATCTTGGAAATCTTTGAGGAATATTTCTTCTCCAAAGCTCGAATATGGTCATCAAAAGAACCGGGGCTTGGAGTGCCATGGCAAATAATATCCACCGTCACGAGATTGTCGTAAGGAACTCCAAGAAAGCGCTTCAATCCAGCGACTTCGCAAGGTGTTCCCGTAAACAAAACTGTATTGCCGGCTTTCAAATCGCGCTTAATCTCTTGGAAGATACTCCCCTTATAACTCTGCACGTATTTTGAGCCCTGAAACTTCCTAGCAGACTCAATTGAGCTAGCTCTGTCGTGCATCGCACGGTGCACATCATCAAGCCTAACGCCATACACAACGCCGTCAGACCCAAGCACAGCTTTAGCAACTTCGATAAATACCGCACCAGAACTGCTTTGCGCACGTTCAGTATTGTCTTTATTTTTGACCGCGTAGGCAATTTTTGAAAACTTACCGCCCGCTAATCCATCAACCTTAAAAGGACAGACCTTTTGACATAGACCGCACTCTACACACTTTGAACCATCAATCTTGGGATAGAGGAAGCCTTTCTGGTCCTCCAGCATGGAGATCGCCTGCTTCGGACATATGTTTAGACATGCCGTACACCCACAGCACTGTTCAGCCTTTTCAAATAGTTCAACCATTACCTTATTTACCTCCCCAATAGCGAATTTAGCCTATCAATGATGATATGAAAGCTCTTGTGCTCAAATACGGCATGGAAACCGAGAACGATCGCTAGGCCCAAAACGAGATTGCAGGCTCCATACAAGAGCCATGTCAGAAGACTTCCCGGCCAGGTGCTAAAAATAAAATGCGACACGATAGCTATTGCCGCCACCATAAACAACATCTCTATCATATTTTTAAAAGTTGGTCCGAGCGAAAGATGCGTTACCGTTTTTGGAATGAAGAAAAGCAAATCGATACAACGGTAGAGGTTAGACAAACAAGAGGCCGCCATTACGCCGATTAAACCGAATTTGAACCCAAGAATTACACCTCCCACAAGTAAAATAGCCGCTTGAATGGTGCTTTGAATCCTTGTTTCTTTATATAGGCCCGCCGCAATAACCAGCATGCCCTGCGGAGTCTTGAGGTTGTAAAATACGCCGTTCAAAACAAACAACAAGGCGAAGTATAGATTCGTGTATTCAACATCCGTTACGCCATGAGTGTATACGTGAACAAACGGCAGGATTGTAGCAAGCGTTACGCCATAAACCACGCTTGCCATTACGTAGTAGAGATATTCAAAATCCCTATACGCCTTCGTAAAGGCCCGCCTGTCATCCTTGACCAGCAGCTCTCCGAAACCAGCAGACACACCCGTAGAGAAAACTGACATTATTCCGTTAATACCTGACATGACCATGTTATATACAGAATAAACGCTCACCATTTTAAGGGTCGAGAATAAGGTGATTAATACAGCGGGCGATGCATTTTGCACGGTCTGCACAATTTGGAGGTATAAAGCACTCCAACGCTTATCCATTGCTGCATAGTCCGGATCAGCGTCATAGCGAATGAATTTATAGTTTAACTTGATGTAAACGAACAAGATCATGCTACGCGCAAATATTGAAAGCAATGCAACGACGCGTAAAGTTAAAATATTAACCCTAAGCATCGACATTACGACAACGATTACAGTGTTTAGAATCGTATATACGATCGATGCAAAAGAAATTACGTAAGTTTTTTGGTCTGCGGTCAGCAAAGCTCTATATTTTGCAAGAGTAAAAAACTCCAAAGCTCCGTTTACGCCAAGAACCAACACAAGAAGAAAAATAGTCTGATGATCCAAGACCTCAGTATGGGTAATCCACGGATAGACTATTGCCAGAACAAAAACTAGGCCAACAAAAATGAAGCCTGATTTTATATAGAAATTACGAGCCGCGGTTACGATGCGATTTATCTTGCCATGATCATTTTCAGCGATTGGCTTATAAAGCGAATATACGGCCGCGCTCGAGAGCCCCGCTTCGACCAGATTAAAGTAAGTAATAAACTGGTTGATGGAGGAAATAAGACCGTTAACATCGGATCCGTATGCCATCAGTAAAAAGCGGGGAGTGATGAACCCGGCCACCATCGTCACTACTTGCAACAAAGCCGTCGAAGCGGAATTTAATACAAATTTACTCGTTCTTCCCATTCATCTCACTTCTTTAAAGATAAACCCATCGCCGTAGCGCATGCATACGCACAGTCCTTAAGCGAAGCAGCTTTTAACCGAATCAATCTAGCAAAACAATCACGCGCTTTAACAACGTCGCAATGCTGATTTGCTATTCGTAGATACAGCCGCGCAAAATGGACAGCAACCAACTTTTGATAGATTGCGTTATCGCCCTCGGAACAGATGGATGCAATCAAACGTTTCAATAAGCGCTCATGCTCCTCAAACCGTCTCAATTGCATATTTTCATTTTGGAGACCGTCGTTTGAATGACTAGAGGGATGCAGAACATATTTGTACAGAACTTTGTCAATGTATCCATATTGATATCCATAGGCCATAGGCAAGAGCAGTTGATAGTTCTGCCCAGCACGGCTTTCATCAATCGCCAGAGCGGGATAAGATTCAACAAATGCCGAAGTTTTCATTATGTAAATACCAGGGCAAAAATATACATTTTTACTAATCAACAAGTCCCGAAATAGATTATCGTTCTTATCAGGAACCCGCTTTAAGAGCCCAAGGCTATTCCCAGCTTCATCAATATATTCAGCCCACGAAATACCCAAAGCATAATCGGGATGGGCGGTCATGAACTTGACCTTTGCTGAGATGTTATCTGGGCAGAGAACATCATCGGAATCAGGCCAGATGAAATATTCGCCACGAATATGCGGAAATGCCAAGTTCAGCGCTTTCGCCTGTCCACCGTTTTCTTGATTCAAGTAAACGAATCGTATGCCCCGACGATCGAACAGTTTTTTATATGAGAGGATCTTATTCTCTGTATCATCAGTTGATCCATCATTAACGATAATCATCTCGTAATTATCGTAATCTTGCTCTAAGACAGATAGGAAGAAAGAATCCAGATAGCCCCCCGCGTTATAAGCAGGGGTAATTATGCTAACTAACGGATTCATTTAGAATAACCCTCCCTAGGACTTATATATTTCAAATAAATGTTGACTACTACAGCAAATACCATCAACTGACAGGCATAGTAAATTGTGTTGCCCGTCATGCTATATATCGCGATAAGAACAGCCCAGTAAAATGCCGTTAGATTGAATATATTTGGATCCTTCTTTGCAGAACGGCCAAAACCAAATATCAAAATGGCCAACATGCTGACAAACAACAAAAGCCCAACGATTCCAAGCTCAGCAAGCAGTTGCAAGTAAACGTTATGCGCCTGAAATTGCCAAGGTTCACCGTAGTATAAGAAGCCCCTGCTGTTCACATATGCATTGAATGACAGAAAACCCTCTCCCAATAACGGAGAACTTCTAAACATTTCCATTGCATATGTCCAAAAAACTTCTCTACCGCTTAATGGATCTCCGTTGTCAGCTAAAAAACGCTCAAACACAAGCGAAACTTGAGGAACAAACGTATACGTAACAGCCAGACACACAAACACCGCAAGTAGGACCGCCATAGCTTTTGCCACTCTATGACTTCGAGAGAAAAACAAAGCGAAGGCGACGATGCTGACTAAGGGAATCAGAAATAAGGTGCGTTTGCCGGTCATCATCAACGCGCCGAATACAATACCCAACTGAAAGAGTTGACTCAGGTTAAGTCCACGATTAAAAATTTTCGCAAAAAGAACTCCGAGCCCTAAGTTGCAGAGAAATGCCGCATCTGCCTTTTCGAATGCTAGTCCAGCAATTGCTACACCATCAGTCGATCTTACAACTAAATTTTTCCCCAAAGACAAAAATGAAAATACTGACCTGAACAAGCCTGGATTTAGTAACTCTAAATACATCGACGCAATAAAAATCCAGAAAAACAAATTAAATAATTTGTAGAAAATAGAATAAAAATAGTCATCGTATTCAAATAGAACAATGACAAGAGCGGCAAGTATATAAGGAATGTAATTCTTAAAAGCAGAACGATCTCCTGTATAAGTAAAACTGAATCCAATTAGAAACACAAACGCGCAGAACAGGTATTTCAAAGGTGCCCCCTTGCTAAACCTCCTTTTCGAAGCTAGCGAGAGAAATAGCGACACAGAGATCATGAGTAAAGCGACAGGTTTCATGATCAAGATAAGACGGTTGTTGGTAGAAAAAACTAATATCAGCAACAGAAACGGTATAAAGAAATCTTCAATTGGAACAGATGAGATTAATTGTCGTGCTCTATTCATTGGTGCAAATACCGTTCAGATAAGAAAGAGCACGAACCTTTTCCTCAGCAATTACCTTGCGGGCCGTACAAAAATCGCGGGATATATCTAATTCACAGTCATCCAAGGATTCAATAATGGAGTCAGTAAGACCAGTCAACTTCAACAGATTCTCAGCACGATCGTTCTTCTTGAAATCTTTTTGCTTAGTTTCTACGTAAAACTGACGCTCAAAGATAATGGAAAAAGCAGTTCCGTGGAAAGAATTAGTTACAACATAGTCAGCATTCTTGAACAGGCCAAGGAATTCCTGTACCGAAGTGTCCATTCCACCGTAAAAATCGCGGTTCTTCAACCTGTCAATATAATCTTGACCTATGTTTACAATCTTCTTACCGGTCTTTTTAGCTAACAACCTTGCAAAATCATTAATGACATTCGACTTGTTGAGGCGATAGATGAGGATATAGTTGTCGAAGTCAGGGTCTTTAGCGAGCCGCGACCACTCTGCCGCATCAAGCAAAAATACAGGATCGACGTGCAGTTCACTATCTTTGCCCGCAAGCTCGCGGACCATTTTTTTACCAGACTCCTCACGAACCGAAATATGATTAAACCGAGATAACAGTCGAGCATATTCCGCCCGATACTCAACCGGAATATCGCTAATACCGAACGATGCAGCATACGAATTAATCTTCTGTTTGTCATCGACAAATGATAGGAAGTAATTCTTATCAAAATCAGAACAGGCATAATTAAACACCTGGTCACTACCAGTAATGAACACGTCGTATCGCTCGTTCGACTGATTGATGGTTGTAGAGTCATACATGGGGCTTAACTTCATATTTTCATTTATCATCGAACGAAAGCTCTTCATTTTTCTCTTTGCGGGAAAATAATTCATGAAGCTACGAATGTTTTGTTTAACAGATTTCGTCGAAAAGCCGCCGACTAGTTTATACAACTCTTCCATATGATCGCAACGATAATCAATAACTTCGGAATCGAAACCCAGCCCTGCCAAGGCTTTTTGCAAAGCATAGGTCTGCAAAGCGGCTCCATAGTTAATGGCACGATGAAATGTAATGACTCCGACTTTCATAATTATCCTTTCAGGGCAATTAGATTGAATACAGCTGAAATTAATCGAGGTTTTCTTGTTAACAGCAATTTATAAATTGCTGCATTAATTAAGCTCGACGACTGATAGGCTGACAAACAGTTGTATAGCTTTTCATCATTTACAAGGGCATCGAAAAAAGCCGTACGACCAGCACCGCAAGGAACGCGCCTCAAAGAAAATCTAAGCGACGCAAAAGCCCTGCCTGCATTTCTCTTACGGAAATCGAATCTATCCAGTCTCCGATCAAACTCATCCGCAAGAACTTGGCTTAGAGCATTTATCCTTTTAAGAACATCGTCATTCACGCATTTTGAATAAGACTTGCCACTAACGTGGTATTCGTACAAACAATTGGGAACGACGCTGACACTCGAAGAAGAAGCGAGAGCTCTAAGCTTAAAAACTAGATCCTCTGAGTAGACATCTCTTTCTGACGGAAACTGAACCCCATTCTCTTCAATCAGCAGTCGACGGTAAACAGAGTCCCAAACAGCGATACAGCCCGCACTATCATCATGGCCTGGCGTGGATACCAAATCCGCCATGTACCTATCAATTTCGTCTTTACTGCGCAGTTCCATTGACCCAGCTGGATGACTCTCAACAACCGCGCCATTCAATAAATCACAGTAACCGCCAACGACGACATCGCTACCGGAATCTCTTGCCCTGCTCAGCAACGTTTCATACATTGCCTTCGTACAGGTATCGTCTGAATCGACAAAAGCAATGAATTCCCCAGTCGCTAAATCTAAACCATAATTACGCGCAATTCCCTGGCCCGCATTTTCTTTTGTGAAAACCCTGATGCGATTGTCCTTGGATGCAAGCTTTTTGCACTTCTCAAGACTATCGTCTGTAGACCCGTCATCGATGAGTAAAATCTCCAGGTCATTAATGGTTTGCGAAACAAGAGAAGCGACACATTCCTCAATCGTCTCGGATGAGTTGTAAATGGGAACCACTATGCTTAAAAGGGGATTAGCCACAATGCCCTCCTCACTAACCTAGCGACAGTCGCCACAAACCAGAGCGCCATAAAAAGATTCAATTCCATTGGATTGGCTCGGATAATCTTGCTTCCATGAAAGCTTGAACAACCTTGTGTCAGAGGTGAGTCCGTCCCAGACGTGCCGGTCAAAGGGTTCGTCCAGCAGCGAGATGAGATCGTCGCAACGGGGGTTGTTGGACCCAATCGACGTGAACGCCGCGGCGATCGAGGGGTCACGGCGCTGAGCCAGGACGATGAGATAGTCGGTGAGCAGATAATCCACAAGTTCATTACTCTGGGCCCAATACTCAAGGTAAAAGTCCCTAAGCGTTGCGAACACCCGACGGTTAGACGAATCGCAACCAAGCGAGTAGTTGGCAAACATGCCACAGGCAACGGATGCGTGGAGATAATCGGGTCGCTTGATGGACCAAATCGGAAGGTCCATGTACTCATCGAGCGAGCCGGTACAGAAGAACGTCGCGTCGAGCCACAGGCCGCCGTGCTCCGCGAGCAGGGACAGCCTTAAAAGGTCAGAAAGATGGGTGCGCGACATGACACCCGCGCGCACCTTGTCGAAAACCCAATCGGGGATATGAGCGTAGTCGGAGAGATTCTCTTCCGTTATGACGATGACCTCGTGCCCGCCGGCGTTGCGGCGCACGGAGTCGATGCACGCCCTCACGATCTCGGGCGCGTTCTCCTCGCCCTGCCACCAGCACATCCAGATCTTCCCCTCGAGGGCGGGATCGGACGGCGGCAGCGGCGCATCGTAGTCGTATGACTCGAAGAAATCGCCGAAGCGGTTCTCGAGATATTTGAGCACGGTCTCGTGCTTGCGCAGCAACCGCCCCCTTACCGCAGGCGGTTCCTTGTACCCGTTGCGGCTCATGACCTGGATGTCGAGCTTCGCCCGAAACGTGTTGATCGCCTCGGGCCACGACGTGGCCCTGGCGATTCGGAACGTGGCGCCGATCTCCTCGCAGGAGCGGTGCACGATCCTCTTGATGCTGTTATGGCCGTTAGCCATCGATTGACTCCTTATACAGGTTCACGAGGTCGTTCATGAACTTCTCGCGCGAGCAGTTTTCCATGACGTAGGAGCGGCAGTTGCGCTGAAGCATCGAGTAAGCGGACCGGTCCAAGAACGCACTCGTGCCGCGCAAGATGGCATCCGCCATCGACGGGACATCCCCGGGCTCGCAAATGAACCCCGTTTTCCCTTCGTCGACCAACTCAGGGATTCCGCCAATATTTGTGCCAACGACGGGCGTGCCGGCAGCGAAAGCCTCCACGATCGAGTACGGCATGTTCTCTCGCCATCTCGAACTCGCGATGGCGAGAGACGCTCTCTCCACATACGCTTGCAGTGCCCCACCGGTCTGATAACCGGCGAACTCGATGCGAGACGCACAGCCCAACGAAGACGCGAGCGTTTTGAATTCGGCGGCATCCGGGCCGTCGCCGACGACAACCAGGCGCATGCCCTGCGGAAGGTTCGGCAAGGCGGCATCGAAGGCCCTCAGCAGCGTGTCGACGCCCTTCTCGGCAGAGAGCCGCCCGAAGAACAGGAGGTAGGGGTTCTCCCTGTCGGTCGCATCCGCCCCGGCATTCGCCGCGCGGTCGAGGATCGCGTCGTCGGCGAAGTTCTGCAGGAAGACGACCTTGTCCTCGGGCCAACCGCCCTCGATGAGCTTGGAGCGCATGAACCTGGAGGGGGCGATTACCCTGTCGATCCTTCGGTTTGACTTATGGGCCCTGTTGAAGGACGCCTCCATCGCCGCCAGCGCGCTCTTCGCGCGCGAGCCCTTCACGCAGCGGCGCTCGATACAGTGGCGGTAGCGCCCGTCCTCGAGGCACGCGTCGCAGACGCGCCCGTCGCCGTCGAGCATGAGATAGCCGGGGCAGACGGTCACGTAATCGTGGGCCGTGTAGAAGACCGGAACCTTGTTCTCCCTCAGGTAGGGGGCGTCGAGAATGGATAGCGTGATCTGCCTGTGCACGTTGTTGAGGTGGACGACATCGGGGCGGAACTCCTCGCAGAGGGCCTGGAAGTTGCGCTTCGCCTCTGGCGAATAAATCAGCGCCATGCCGTCGCGCGCCGCCTTGAGCGGATTCTTGACGTTGTTGTACTCGCGCTGCGTCACGAAATACTTATCCCACCCGCAGGGCAGGTTGTCAGGGTGCCTCATCGAGAAATAGGCCACCTCATGCCCCATGCGCTCAAGCTCGGATCCGACGGTGAGGTAATAGGTCTCCGCACCGCCCTTGCGGTAGTGGAACTTGTTTACGAGAAGGATCCTCATAGGCCTTCACCCCCGTAGACGGCAAGGGTCCGCTCGATGACGGAATCCCAGTTGCAGGTTTTCTCGACATGCGCCTTGGCGGCCCCGCCAAGGACTCTCCCGCGGTCGCCTTCAGCAAGTAGGCCTTGCAGCGCGGCCTGCAGGGAATCGGCACTGCCCTTCTCGAACGTCACGCCGTTGCCGGCGAGGACGTCCGCGCACTCGGGGATGTCGCTCGTCACGCAGCAGCGGCCGTATGCCATGGCCTCCAGCAGGCTCATGGGCATGCCCTCCACGTCGGAGGGCAGCACGTAGGCGTAGCAGTTGGAGTACAGCTCCTCCAGGGGCTCGCCGTTGACGAACCCGGTGAAGAGGACGCGGGGGTCGCCCTGGGCGGCCTCGCGAAGGGACGCCTCGTACTCGGAGGTGTCCGATCCGCCGCCGGCGATGACGAGCCTCTTGTCCGTGTCGAACTTCTCGAAGGCCTCGATCAGGAGCTCGGGCCGCTTCTCGGGGACGAGCCTGCCCAGGTACAGCAGGTAGGAGCCCGCATCGAGCCCCCACTTCTCCTTTATCCGGTTGGCCGGCCTCGGCTGCTTCGGCTCGATACCGTTGGGGATGAACGTCGCCGTGCGGCCGTAGACGTCCTGAAAGTAGGACTGGACCGATTTGGACAAGACGATAAGGCCGTCGGCCTTGGTGGCGGCGGTCTTCTCCCCCATCTTGATGTAGGTGCTGGCGAGCCTGCCCCACTTGGCACGCTGCCAATCCAGGCCGTGGATGGTCGCCACGGTGCGAATGCCAGCGTGCTTGGCCAGCGCGAGCGGCACGCAAGGGCCCTCGGCGTGATAATGGATCACGTCGGGGCGGTCCTTGATAGCCGCCTTGGTAGCAAAATATGAGGACGAGAGGGCGGCGAGGCCCTTCCTGTCGATTGTCTTAACCGGCACGACGCGCACGCCGTCGACGACGCGCTCGCGGCAGTCCGCGGCGTCGCCGGTCATGACGTCCGCGCCGGAGCGGTCGTAGCAGGTGACCTCGTGGCCTAGCGCCGCCATGCGGCGGGCGAGCTCGGTCACGACGACCTCCACGCCTCCCTCGCGGGAGCCGTATCTCTTGTGTCCGATCATCGCGATGCGCATCTAGCACGCACCCTTGCCGGTGAAGACCTCGATCACCGTGAGGACGACGATCTTGAGGTCCGTTATGGGGCCGCGCTTGGCGATGTACTCCAGGTCCCGGCGGACCATGCCGTCGAGCCCGGTCAAGTTGCGCTCCGTGACCTGCCACCAGCCGGTGATCCCGGGCTTCACGGCCAGACGCTGCAGGTCGTACTCGGTGTACTGTGCCACCTCATTCGGCAGCGGCGGCCTGGGCCCAACCACGGACATCTGCCCCAGGAACACGTTCAGGAACTGCGGGAACTCGTCGATGGAATGCTTGCGGATGAACCTGCCGATCCTGGTGACGCGGGGATCCTCCTTCATCTTGAACATGGCGCCGGCGATCTCGTTCTGATCCTTGAGCTCGGCGAGGCGCTCGTCGGCGTCCTTGTACATGCTGCGGAACTTCCACATGCGGAAGGTGGTCAGGCTGCCGTCGGGGCGGGTCTGGCCCACGCGGATCTGGCTGTAGAAGGGGTTGCCCTCGCTCTCGATGCGGATGGCCGCTGCTAAAACCAGGCTGGGGATGGCGATGACGGCCAGCACGGCACCGCTGAAAACGATGTCGAACGTGCGCTTCACGGCCCTATAGGCCAGTCGCGAGCGGTCCCATTCCATGATGGATTGCATGGCCTTGTAGCGGCCGGCGCCTTCGCGCCGGTCCATGGCCTGAGCGATAAGCGCCGCCCCCGCAGGCACACAGCTCTCTGTTACTTCTTTAGCAGCCAAAATCCAACGTACGGCCCTGTCCTCCAGGACCCCCCCCCAATCGGTAAATTCAAAAATGCGAACGAACAGCCGGTGCAACGTCTCCCTTACGTCTTGATGGGAACGTCGAGCGGAAGCACTTCCCTAAAGCTGGAATCGCCTTCGCCTACGTCCACCAGGCACCAGCGCTTGCGACGGTCGATCTTGTGCACGCGGGCCTCTTGCCCCACAAGTGGGCCCTGTTCTATGTGCAGCACGCCGTCTTCGATGCGCGCAACGCTGTTGCGCACCACGCCGTCTTCGTCCAGCACGCTGCGGTACCAGTCCTGTGCATCGTCCGGCATGGGCATGTACGCCCGCTCCCTACTGCCGGCGATGCGGCATCCAAAGCTCAGCTGGGCCAAAGCCCTATCGAGCGCAGCGGCATCGTGCGTGGCGACGAAGAAGTATTCCTTGTACATGGGTTTGGTTTGGAGCGACCAGGCGCCGTCCCGCTTAAACCAGAACTCCTTTTGCATCACAAAAGCGTCCTGCATCAAATTGTGCGGGATAATGCAGCGGACCTTTTCGCAGGTCTCACGCTCTTTTCCATTGGGGGTGTGGACCAGATACCAGCGGACGCGACCGTGCTGGCTGTTGGTGGTGACGCCGTTAAATGCGCCCGGCAGCTGCTCTTGGCGCCGTGCCGTCTGTTCCATGTTCTCGCCCCCTCTTTTGGCTTTGCGATGCACGCAAATGCAGGGGCGTTTAGAACAGGCTTCTCGCTCGCAGCTAGGCGCAGTCGCAAAAGTACAGGTTTTTGTATCTTTCGACGAAGCTTATTATACGAATAAATCCAGACCGTTTTCCCAGATTGCGTAAATTGCGGCGCGAGCGGACACATCTCCATACCCCACTACAAAAACCTGTACATTTTTGCGCAACAAAAAAGCCGCTCTACCAGCGGCTTTTCTTATATATGGGCAATATTGGATTGTTACGGGGACATTTCTGCTTTACCAAACGGTTACGGGGGTTGTTGGCATCTTGTGAGCGTTGCGCAACTGCAACTAATCCTTCCCAGCCCCTTGCTCGGCATAAAAAAGCGACTGCCCCGTGCATGGGACAGCCGCGTATACATGCGGTTTATAAACCTTTGGCGTCACCTTAGGCGCGAGTCTTGATCTCCTCGAGCACCTTGGCCACAAACTCGTCAACGCTCATCTGAACGGTCTCGTTAGAGCGGTCGCGGACGGAGATGTTGCCGGCCTCGACCTCCTTCTCGCCCAGGATGAGCATGTAGGGCACGCGATCGATGCTGCGGGCCTCGCGGATCTTGTAGCCGATCTTCTCGTCGCGATCGTCGCAGACCACGCGGATGCCGGCCTCCTCCAGCTTGGCGCACACCTCGTGAGCGTAGTCGCGACTCTTCTCGGAGACGGGAAGCGCCTTGACCTGCACGGGAGCCAGCCAGGTGGGGAACTTGCCCGCAAAGTGCTCAATCAGAATACCGATGAAACGCTCGATGGAGCCAAAGCACACGCGATGCAGCATGATGGGGCGCTTCTTGGTGCCGTCGGCGTCCACGTACTCCAGATCAAAGTTGAGCGGCATCTGGAAGTCGAGCTGGACGGTGCCGCACTGCCAGGTACGACCGAGCGAGTCCTCCAGGTGGAAGTCGATCTTGGGGCCGTAGAAGGCGCCGTCGCCCTCGTTGACCTCGTAGTCCATGTGCAGCTGCTCCAGAGCGGTGCGCAGGCCCTCCTCGGCACGAGCCCAGTCCTCGTCCGAACCCATGGAGTCCTCGGGACGGGTAGAAAGCTCAACGTGGTACTTAAAGCCAAACTTTTGGTACACGGAGTCGATGAGGTTGACCACGCCCACGATCTCGTCGGTCAGCTGGTCGGGACGCACAAACAGGTGGGCGTCGTCCTGGTTAAAGCAGCGCACGCGGAACAGGCCGTGCAGGGCACCGCGCAGCTCGTGGCGGTGCACCAGGCCAATCTCGCCGGCGCGAATGGGCAGCTCGCGGTAGGAGTGCGGCTTGGAGGCGTACACCAGCACGCCGCCCGGGCAGTTCATGGGCTTAATGCAGTACTCTTCGTCGTCGATGACGGTGGAGTACATGTTGTCCTTGTAGTGGTCCCAGTGGCCCGAGGTCTTCCACAGCTGCTTGTTCATGATAAGCGGCGTGGAAATCTCCACGTAGCCGGCCTTGTGGTGAATCTCGCGCCAGTAGTCCAGCAGCGTGTTCTTAAGAATCATGCCGTTGGGCAGGAAGAACGGGAAGCCGGGGGCCTCGTCGCGCATCATAAAGAGGTCCATCTCGCGGCCGATCTTGCGGTGGTCGCGCTTCTTGGCCTCCTCCAGCATGTGCATGTGCTCGTCGAGCTCTTCCTTGGTGGCAAAGGCGACGCCGTTGATGCGGGTGAGCATCTTGTTGTCCTTGTCGCCCTTCCAGTAGGCGCCCGAAACGCCGGTGAGCTTAAAGGCCTTGAGGGCCTTGGTGTAGCAGATGTGGGGGCCGACGCACATGTCGATGTAGTCGCCCTGCTGATAGAAGGTGATGCGGGCGTCGTCGTCCAGGTCGCCGATGTGCTCGACCTTGTACTTCTCGCCGCGCTCCTCCATAAGGGCGATGGCCTCGGCGCGAGGCTTCTCATACACGGAGAACTTGAGGTTCTCCTTAACGATCTTCTTCATCTCGGCCTCGATCGCGGGGAAGTCGTCCTCGCTGATCTTAACGCCCTCGGGCAGGTCGACGTCGTAGTAGAAGCCGTTGTCGGTCGCGGGGCCGTAGGCAAAGTCGGCCTGGGGGTACAGGCGCTTGATGGCCTGCGCCATGATGTGCGCGGCAGAGTGACGGATGACGTGCGTGACCTCGTCCTGCGGGAGCTCGGCCACCGAACCGTCATTGTAGAGTGCCTTCATGGGTATGTTTTCTCCTCTCGGATGCCTGATGCAAGTGCGTGCGATGCGCTCGGCGTTTTTGACTTGCATCATTATAGGCAGGTTGCCTTGGTATACAAGCGCCCGCCGCACCTTAATGGCACGGCGGGCGATTTTCTACGCATGCTTCATCGTGTGGGGCGGGGCTGCGGGGCGCGCGTGGGCTGCACGTGCGGCTTGCGCGTGGCGCGCGGTGCCCGTGGCTTGCAGCCGGCCCGGCGATGGATGCGTTACTGGATGCGAGTTCGGCAGTAGGGGCAAACCTTCCAGTGCGCATCGAGCGGGCGATGGCAGCTGGGGCACACGTTGCGAACCTGGGTGTCGCACACGGGGCAGACGACAAAGTCCTTCTCGATGGGCGCGCCGCACTGCGGGCAGGTGCCGTACTGGGCAAGTTGGCGCTCGCGCAGGGCCATGTCCAGCTCCTGCTCCTCGCGGTCGGCCGCGTAGGAGTGCGGACGCAGGACCAGGTAGGCGATGAGGCCCACAAACGGGATGAGGGCGATGATGCCCCATGCCACGTAGGCGCTGGCGCCGCGGCGGCGAGCGTCGATAAACACATAGACGACCGACAGCACATACAGGGCGATGATAAAGCCAACGAAGGCATAGATGACGCCCATAAGCTGCGGCGACATGAGCTCGGAGATGTACTTGGACATTAGGGGTACCTTTCGGAATATTAACAGTCCGGTAAAGTTTACCACGGGGTTTGTTTATATGGGACCACGGCTAGGGGCGGGGCTGGCGCAGACACAAACATCTCAATCTGTAACAGGTGGGAGCGGAATCCGGGTCTAGATGTTACAGATCGAGACAAACGGAGGACCCGCATGGCAAATGTCTCAATCAGTAACAACTGGGACCCAAATCCTCGTCTAAATGTTACAGATCGAGACGAACGGTTGCCGTAGTTGTCTGCAGACGAGCTTGTCGACGTTGCCGGGTCTCCCCTCGCCTGCCGTTGGCGGGTGTTGCGGGGCTGTTCGCCGCATTGCCGCCGCGCTGGGGGTGCGCAGACCGTAGGATAGTCTTATTGACAGCCTGTCAACTCGTCTGGGAGGCATTGTGACAGAAACGTTTGATATCGCGATTGTGGGCGCGGGCATCACCGGATGCGCTATCGCGCGGCAGCTCGCGCGATACGACCTTTCCATTTGCGTGGTCGAGGCGGCCAACGATATTTCGCTGGGCGCGTCGAAGGCCAACGGCGGCTTGGTGCACGCCGGCTATGATCCGGCGCCGGGCACGGTAAAGGCGCAGGTCAATGCCCGTGGCTGCGAGTTGTACGGTACATGGGCGCAGGAGCTGGGCTTCTTGTTCCGCCGAACCGGATCGATGGTGCTGGGCTTTAACAGCGAGGACCGTGCGCACCTGGAGCAGTTGCGGTGCAACGGCCATGTCAACGGTGTGCCCGAGCTGTCGATCGTTGGACCCGATCGCATCCACGAATTAGAGCCGCGCGCCAGTGCCGATGCAACGTGCGCGTTGTGGTGCCCCTCGACTGGGTTTGTCGATCCGTTCGAGGTCGCCATCGCCGCGCTGGAGAACGCCGTCGCCAACGGGGTGACGTTTATGCGATCCGCGCCGGTGGAGGCGATTGAGGTTGCCAACCAAGGCGCTGAGGCCGTGCGCTTTACGCTGACGACGCCCGCCGGCGATGTGCGCTGCCGCTACCTCATTAACGCCGCGGGCAACGGCGCCGCAGACATCTCGCATATGGCGGGCGCCGAGGAGTTCCAGATGGTCTGGCGCCAGGGCAACATCGTGGTGCTGGACAAGGAGCCGCGCACACTCATGCCGCTCTACCCCGTGCCGACGCCGGTGTCGAAGGGCGTCATCGTCACGGGCACCGTGCACGGAAACACAGTGATCACCGCGACGGCCGCCATTCGCGAGCCGGGCGACACGCAGACCTACGCGGGCGATGTGAACGCACTGCTAACCGGCGCGCGCAAGCTGGTGCCCGATCTGGACACGCGCCGCGTGGTGCGCGCATTTGCCGGCGGGCGTCCGGTCATTAAGGGGACGAACGAGTTCTTTATTGGGCAGTCGACCGTAGTGCCGGGGCTGTTCCAAGCGGTAGGCATTCAGTCGCCGGGCGTGGCGAGTGCACCGGCCATTGCCGAGCACATGGAGCAGGTGATGCGCGAGGCTGGTGTGGAGCTGCGCGAACGGGCCGACTGGAATCCGATTCGCCGCGCACCGGACGACTTTGACCGTGCGCCGCTTGCGCGCAAGGAAGAACTAATCGAGTCCGACCCCGCGTGGGGACAAATCGTCTGCCGCTGCGAGACGGTGCCCGAGGCCGAGATTGTCGCCGCCATTCGACGCCACCCAGGCGCAGTTTCGGTCGAGGGCGTCAAACGCCGCTGCCGTGCGGGTATGGGTCGATGCCAGAGCGGTTTTTGCCAGAGCCGCGTGGTGGCGATTATGGCGCGCGAGCTGGACTGCGAGCCCAGCGAGGTATTGCTGGAGGATGCCGGTTCTTGGCTGGTCGAGGGACCTTTGAAGGGGGTGCGCTAGGATGGCGACGGATATCGAGATGGACGCTGAACGCGACGCCGAGATTGCTGCCGCGGGCGCCGTGCCGACGCAGGCCTTCGACGTGGTCGTTATCGGCGGCGGACCTGCCGGTATGGCAGCCGCGCTTGCCGCTCACAAGGCCGGCGCGCGGGTGGCCATTGTGGAGCGCGAGCGGCACATGGGCGGAATCCTCCGCCAGTGCATTCACCCGGGCTTTGGTCTGTCGCACTTTAAGCAGGAACTCACCGGCCCCGAATACGCGCAGCGGTTTATCGACCAGGTGCGCGAAGCCGACATTGCGCTGTTCTTGGACAGCATGGTGATTGGGGTTGACGGGGGTTCAGGCGCAGCGGACGCAGGCAACGCCGCGATCCACACCGTCATGCTCATGAGCGCCACCGGCATGTTGCAACTCACCGGGCGCGCGGTCGTCCTTGCCATGGGTTGCCGTGAGCGCACCCGCAGCGAGATCAAGATTCCCGGCAGCCGGCCCGCCGGCGTGTTTACGGCAGGCTTGGCGCAGCGATACATCAATATCGAAAACCTCAAACCCGGCTCGCGCGCCGTCATTTTGGGCTCGGGTGACATCGGGCTGATCATGGCACGCCGCTGCACGCTCGAGGGGATTTCGGTCGAAGGCGTGTACGAGCTCATGCCGTACGCCAACGGCCTGCGTCGCAACGTGAAGAACTGCCTGGACGATTTTGGCATTCCGCTGCATCTGTCGACCACCGTCACGCGCGTGATCGGGCACGACCGCGTGGAGGCCGTCGAGGTAAGCCAAGTCGACGAGCACCAGGCGCCCATTCCGGGGACCGAGCGCGTCGTCCCGTGTGACACGCTGCTGCTTTCGGTGGGGTTGATTCCCGAGAACGAGCTTTCGGTGGGCGCCGGCGTTGAGTTGGATCCCCGCACGCGCGGTGCCGTGGTGGACCAGAGCCTGCAGACGGGCGTGCCGGGCATCTTTGCCTGCGGCAACGTGCTGCACGTGCACGACCTGGCAGACAATGTGACGACCGAGTCCGAGCGCGCCGGCGCGGCTGCGGCGGCATGGGCGTTGAGTAGCGGCACGGGCGCTGGGACGGACGCCGTGAGCGCGAGCTGCGAGCTCGCGGTCTCCCCCGCCGGCATTGCCGGCTACGCACTGCCGGGACGCATCACGGCCGCGGCGCTCACCAAGGTCAACTTCCGCGTGCGCCGGCCAGTCGATGCCGCCCGAGTGCGCCTCCTGGTTAACGGCGAAGAATTATTTGCCGGCAAAGTCCGTCCGTTTAAGCCAAGCGTAATGGAAAGCTTCCCGCTGACGGCAAAGGTGATTCAACGCGCACTCGACCTGGGTGCCAGCGAGATTGTCCTGTCCGTCGATCCCATCGAGGAGGCATAGCTCATGAGCAATAACGCAATCGATACGCTGCAGTTCAACTGCACCACCTGCCCATCCGAGTGCCTCCTAACCGTGGAGGTCAAGCGTGATGCCAATGGCTCCGTGGTAGAGGTCCGCTCCGTGACCGGCAACAGCTGCCCGCGCAGTGATAAGTTCGCACACCAGGAACTCACCTGCCCCATGCGCGTGCTCACCACAACTGTGGCCGTATCCGGCGGCGACGAGGCGCTGCTGCCCGTGCGCACGGCCGAAGCCATCCCGCTGGCACTCCACGCCCAGGCCATAAACCTCATCCGAGGCCTAGTCGTCAACGCCCCCATCCGCATGGGCGACGTCGTGCTAGAGAACCTCCTAGACACCGACATCGACCTCATCGCCAGCATGGACATCGACCGAGTCTAAGTAGCTAATTAGGGACGGGGCTCTTTTAGCTACCCCGCCATCCACCCTGCCCTCCTCAGTTGCGGTGAAATAGTTCCTGATTTCCGCCAAAACCCCGGTATCCAGGAACTATTCCACCGCAACTTTTTTTGGAATCGTTATTTAGCTTGTGCCTACTTTAGTGCCATTTCAAAACTATGCCGGATTACGGGGCTGGCTCGGAGACCTCCATCCATACCGGCCATTTTCAAGTTTTGATAAGCCTTCTACCTGCGGTTTTAATTTCGCGATTTTTTCCCATGGTCAAGTAATACAGGTCCAGCCCCGTAATCCGCCATACTTTTGAAACCAGCCCATTTGGAACGGCCCTCTTATGACTACTTTTGCCCGATCATTCTGCATGTTGGACACAGCTAAAATAGCCCCGTCGCAAATTGACTACCCTGGCATTGGGGATACCATGGTGGCACCCTAGCGAAAGGATGTTTCATGGCACATGTCGATGACAAGCGTGTGGCGCGCGTGCTCGATGCGCTCGAGGCTCAGCACCCCGGCGCACAGCTGCTCGTAAACGACCCGTGGTCGATCTACTACCTGACCGGCTTTTATGCCGATATGTTCGAGCGTTTTTGCGGCGTGTTGCTCGCGCGTGGTGCCGAGCCGGTGATCTTGGTTAACGCGCTGCATCAGCTGCCCGAGTACGACAATGCCCGCGTTGCCTACCACACCGATACCGATATCGTGGCCGACGCCATCGCTCGCGAGGTCGATCCGACCAAGCCGCTCGGCATCGACACCGTCATGCGCTCAGGCTTTTTGATGCCGCTCATGGAACGTCATGCCGCCAGCGAGTTTTTCCTAGGCGATTTTGCCGTCACCGCCGCGCGCACCCACAAGGATGCCGCCGAGCAGGAGCTCATGCGCGCGTCCTCGGCCGCTAACGACGCCGTGATGGCCGACGCCATCAAGCTCGTCCACGAAGGCGTGACGGAGCGCGAGATTGCCGACCAGATGCTCGGCCTGTATCGCAAGCATGACTGCGAGGGATTTAGCTTTCCGCCCATCGTAAGCTTTGGCGCAAACGCCGGCGACCCGCACCACGAGCCCGACGATACGGTACTCAAGCGCGGCGACGTGGTGCTGTTCGACATTGGCGGGCGCCATCGCAACTACTGCTCGGACATGACACGCACGTTCTTTTGGGGCGAGCCGGACGAGGAGACCGCGCGCATCTACGACATCGTGCGCCGCGCCAACGAGGCCGCCGAAGCACTCATCGCCCCGGGCGTGCGCATGTGCGACCTGGACCGTGCCGCGCGCAACGTGATTGAGGATGCAGGCTATGGGCAGTACTTTACGCACCGCCTGGGGCACTCGATCGGCCTGCAAGACCACGAGCCGGGGGATGTCTCGCTCGTCAACGAGCAGGTCGTAGAGCCAGGCATGACCTTCTCCATCGAACCGGGCATCTACCTCCCCGGCCACACCGGCGTCCGCATCGAGGACCTAGCCCTGGTGAACGAGAACGGCGTCGAGATTCTCAACGCCTACCCCCACGATCCGCTCCGCCTAGACTAGCCTGGTACCGTCAAGATTCTTTCGCAAATTGATTTAGCCGTCTCCGGCCCCGTCCTCTTCTAGCCCTCCGCCTTTCCCCTCAGCTCGTCCATCTCCTCCAGCTTCGACATGTCCAAGTACCTCCTCTTGCCCCACTCGTGCTCCACTATGTACTTCAGCCTCGCCGTCACCAACATCAGAGCCGAATTGCCGTCTGGGAAGGTCCCGACGACCCTCGTCCTCCTCCTGATCTCGCGGTTGATGCGCTCGATCCCGTTGTTCGTCCTGATCCGGCGCCAGTGCTCCGGTGGGAATTCCGTGTAGGCAAGCGTCTCGGCGAACCCGTCGCGCACCGTCCTCGCGGCCGCCCCGAGCCTCATCGATTCCAGCTCCTCCGCCACCTCCTCGGCTTTTCTGGCGCATGCCTCGCGCGATTCCTGCGCGTGGATCGCCTTCAGCATGCGCGCCGCGGCCTTCCGCCTGGTCACGGGAACCCTTCCCAGCACGTTGCGGTAGAAATGCACCGTGCAGCGCTGGTAGCGGGCCCCGGGGAACACCTCCTCGAGCGCACCGAGCATCCCCGCGCACTTGTCGCCGGTGACGAGCCGTACGCCGGAGAGCCCGCGTCCCTTGAGCCAGGAGAAGAATTCGCGCCAGGACTCCGCGGACTCGGTGTACCCCTCGGAGCAGCCGATGACCTCCCGGTCGCCGGCGGAGTTGACGCCGATGGCGACCAGCACGGCCACGTTCTCGTAGGACCCTCCCCAGCTGCGCTTGAGGTAGATACCGTCGACGAAGACGTAGGGGTAGCCGCCCTCGAGCGGCCTCTGCCGCCATGTCTCGATGGACGCGAAGGCCCTCTCGTTGAGGTTGGAGACGGTGCCGGAGGACACCGGCGCTCCCCACAGGAGCTCGGAGACGTCCTCGATCCTCCTGGTGGAGACGCCCGCCAGGTACATCTCGACGATGGCCTCCTCGACCGAGGTCTCGCGCCTGCGGTAGCGCTCGATGACGGCCGTCTGGAAGGTCGCCCCGCGGAGCTTCGGCACGCTGAGCTCGACTTCCCCGGCGCCCGTGACGAGCCTCCTCGTGTAGTGGCCGCTGCGGTAGGCCTCCCGGCCCGCCGTCCTCTCGTAGCGCTCGGCCCCGACGAGCTCGGACGCCTCCTCGTCGAGCAGTGCGTTGAGCGTCTCCTCGACGGTCTTCCTCACCAGATTCTTTATGTCGTTGCGCAGCGACTCCTCGTCGACTGATACGATGTTCGCAGACACGGCCCGTGCCCCCTTCGTCGGTGATTTGTTGTTTAGTCGCTAGAAATCATATGACGGGGCGCGGGCCGTGTTCCGCTATGCGGTTGTCAATTTGCGAAAGAAATTATGCGTCACCACTAGCCTCGTCCCCAAGCCCCCAAACTAAGTTGCGGTGAGATACGGACTGTTTAAGGCTTCTAGCCCATAAAACAGTCCCTATTTCACCGCAACTGCCAAGGGGACCAGAGCAGCAAAAGAAAGGCCTCCCGGCTCTCGTGGTTCGCGAGTACCGGGAGGCCTTCCTATGTCCTAGAGCCCTAACGCTCTAAGCTCGTAGCCTTACTCCGCGCGATGACGCAGCTTTTCGATCGCTGCGGCGATAAGAGCCAGCAGGCCGGTTCCGCCAAGCGCCGCGACGGTCACAGCAGTATTGTCGCCCGTCTCGGCCAGGCTTCCCTTAGCGGCCTTCTTGCCATTCTTCTTGCCCGAAGGATCCTTAGCATCGGGCTTGGCACCGTTATCCTTGCCGCCCGTCGGCTTCTGCACGACAGCAGGCTCAACAACCTCGACGGTAACCGAAGCGGTGAGCTGTTGAGGCGCTGGCGTCTCCGTAGCGCCATCCTCGGCAAGCGTCGCAATCGCCGCGGCATCGCCGTCAACGGGCATCGTCGCGGTAATGACGACGGTTCCGTTCTTGAGGGCCTTGACCTTACCGTTCTCGACCGTAGCGATCGTCGGGTCGGACGAGGTCCACGTCACGGTTCCACGCAGCAGCGCGCCATCGGCAGCATTGCGCGCCGCGGCAGCAAGGTCAATCTCCTTGCCGCGCTCTACCTTGAGCATGGTCTCGGCAGTCGTAGCCTTGCCGTTTTGGTCAACGATAACAAGCCCGCTGGCTGCCGGGCGCGGCTTAACGCGTACCATACAGCTGACCGTAAGCTCCGTACCGCGAACCTTACCGCCCACGGTCACATCATCGGCACCCCAATCCAGTGCGGGAACATTCTCCCAATCGACGTCGTAGTCCTCCTGGCTGCCGTCCTTCATCATCACGGAGACCTTCTTGGGCAGCGCCTTGAGCACATCGTCGGCAGAGCTTGCCTCAAACACCTCAACGGGAGCGAACGTCGCAGGCCTCACGGGAATCTCGCTTGCCGGCGTCTCGACGACCAGCTTACAGGCCGCCTTGAGCGTCGTGCCCTCAACTGACCCCTCGATCGTGTGTTCGCCGACAGCGGCAAGCTGCTTGTCCAGGCCATCCGTATTCCATGTGACCGCCGCCTCATCCGTGTGGCCATCGGAGTACGTCACGGCAACCTTCTTGGGCAGCTGTCCCGTCACGGTGTCGGCCTTGGCATCGCGCTCGACCGTAATCTGCGGTACCTCGGCTACCTTATTGATCGTCGTCGTGGAGGTGACGACAACTTCGACAGACAGGTTGCCGTTCACCGTCACGCCCTTGGCGACGACGCTGTTGCCGTACGTGTCGGCCGCGGCAGGAACCTCAGTCCAAGTGATCTCGGACTCCGCCGTCGTCTTGCCGTCCTTCATGCGAACGGTCGCCTTCACGCCCTTGAGCGCATCTCGCACGGCATCGGCCGATGCGCCCTCGGGAACGCTAACGCCCTCGACAGGCTCAACGGACGCCGGAATCTCGGCATCGCTCTTAACAACCATCACCGTGCACTTGGCCTTGACCGAAGAGCCCTCGACCGCGCCTTCAAGTGCGATGTCACCCAGCTTGCCCAAGGCATCTGCCGTGAGCGGGGTCTTATCCCACGTGACGGCAGCGGCCTTCGTCGAGCCATCAGACATGTTAAGCGTCACCTGGGTGGGCAAGGCAATGTCGTCGGCGGCAGTGTTGCGAGCAACCGAAAGCTTGATGTCAGCGACGCTCTCAACGACCGGCACCAGGTTGACCGTAGCCTTTACCTCAAAGCCGCCAACTGAGGTTTTGCCCGTAACGACAAAGCTTGTACCGTCATTCTTAATGGTGACGGCGTCCTTGGGAGCAGTCCAATCGATCTTCGAATCGACCTCGGATCCGTCTTTCATGGCGACCTTCACGGTCTTGGGCAGGGCGGCCACAACAGCCTCGGGCTTCGCCCCGTCGTCGAGCGTCACAGCGTCAACCGTACCAGCCAGGTGATCAGGAATCTCACGAAGCGGTTTGACGACCTTGATGGTGCACTCCGCCTTCTGATCCGTGCCGGCAACCGTGCCCTTAACCGTAACTTCACCTTCCTTGGCAAAGTCCTTGTCGGAGAGACCCTTGGTATCCCACGCTACCTTGGCTTCGGAATCGGTATCGTCAGAGTAGAACGCCGTGACCGTGGCGGGCAGCTTGGCCAACGCATCAGCCGCCTTGGTATCGCGCTCGACCTCAATCTCGTCAACGGTATCAAAATCCACGATATGCGCCGTCACCTTGACCTGAGCCTTTACGGTCATGCCGTTGTCCGTTAGACCCGTGACCTCAAACTCGGTGCCGGCACGGCCCAGGCTGTCGACCTGAGACCACTTAACGGGCGTCTCTTTCTTGGTCTTGCCGTCCTTCATGACAACCGTCACCTTGGACGGCAGCTTATCCATAAGGTCGCTGACCTTGGCATTGTCCGCAATCTCAATAACATCGATCGGCTCAACGTAGTCGGGCGTCTGGGCCTCCTGATCCACCACGGTCACATTGCAGGTCACCTTAGCGCCGTTGAGCTTAACCGTGCCCGTGATCTCCACGGTGCCGGTTTCGTTGAGCAGCTTGTCCGTGACGTTAGAAAGATCCCAAACGTCAATGTCAAGCAGATCGGTCGAGCCATCGGAATAGGTCGCAACAACCTGCTTGGGCATCTGGGCGTACAGTTCCTGTTTGGACGTACCACTGGCAACGCTAAACGACTTGGCCTCGAGCTTGGTGATGGTTCGCGGCGCCTCGGAGACGTTGACGTACACGATAGCGTTGACATTGTCGACATCCTTGAGCTTGCCGACGAGTTTATACGTACCTTTCTTGGCGAGCGGCTTGGAGAGGTCGATGCCGTCGGTGTCGGTCCACTTTTCGATCTCGATGCCGCCCAAACTGCCCCGAGTATCCCGCGCTGAGCCATCCGAGAAATATACGGACACGGCATCTGGCAGCTCCAGCATCGATCCGACCGTGGTGTTGACCACGACTGCCTCGGGCTGCAACGCAACCTTCTTCGCCTTCTTGTCGGCAACCGTCACCTTGGCGGTCACGTTGCCGTTCTCATCCACGCCGACCTTTTGGCCGTCATCGTCAAGCAGCGCCATAACAGCAGCGGCATCAAAGCCGACCACATGGCCCGTCACATAGAACGTGCCAGGCCGCTCGTACTTCTCGGGCGCGATCGGATCCCAATCAATAGCCGCCGTCGAAACGGAGCCGTCGCTCATCTCGACCGCAATCTTGGACGGCATAGCAGGCGCAGTGCCCGCCTTGGTGGTCACTGCGGTCTCGCCGTTATCGATTGCCTTCTCAACGCCTTGGATAACGATCTTGGTCTGAACAGTGAGACCGGTGTTAGTGCCGTCACTGTATCCGTCGAGGCCGCTTGCAAACAGCGTGCCAGACACTGTCGTGACCTGACCCGGCTCTCCGGTATAAACCGAGGGACGAACGTAATCCCATTGAACCTGGGCATTATGAGTTTTGCCGTCACTCGTGGCAACCGAGACATTCCACGGCAGCTCGGGGAAAACACCGCTGGCCGTATTAATGCGCTCAGGAACGGCAACGGAGATGACGGAACAGACGTCAACAGTGATTGTCGCCTCGGCACCACCTTGGAGCTTGCCCTTCACCTTAAACGAACCGTCCTTGGCATAAGCGTCTTCGGCGACACGGTCCCATGTGACCTTTTCGCGCTGGGGCTCAGAAGACACATCGTTGTCGTATCGAACCTCAAGGTATTCCGGCAGCATCGGCTTGGTGCCGGGGACGGTCCATATGGTTCCGCCCTGAACCGAGGTTGCCTTACTCGCGATCTTAACGGTGGCAGTAATCGGAACGTCGACAGTCTGCATGCCGTACCCTGCATTAAAGCTAATTGTTGCAGTGCCGCGTACCACGCCGCCCTGGGTCCAATCGAAGCCCTTCGTGTTCCACTTGGTCTCGGCGTATTTGTGCGAATAGTCCGGATGTTCTGCCGCATCGGGGCTGATAAGTTCGACATAGCCGGGAAGCATGGCGGTGCCGTCGCTGCCCTTGAGCACTGTAATGGTTTGTGGCTGAGCCTCCCAGTTTTTAGTCACGATGACGTGCACTTTCACGGGGATATTCGTTCCGGCGACCGTTCCGGTAATCGTGCAGTCCTTCTGGGGGCACCTATCGTAGGTATCCCAGTTGACGCCGAGACTGTCAAAAGTCGTTCCATCCTGCAATACGCCGGACACGTAGAAGTAGTCCAGATTGACTTCCTCACCGGGGTAAATAACGCGCCAGTCCTCGTACGACTGCCCAAGCGTCACGCCATTCTCGCTATAGTTATTGACGCCCTTGACCTCACTGCACACCGCGATCGCGTTGACCTTCGCCAGCGAGCCAGTGATAGTACCGGTAATTTCGTACTCGCCAGGCTTGCCGTCCAGCAGTTCTTGAGGAAACTCATCCCAGCTATAAGGCTGCCCCGACGAATACTGGGGATAGAACGAGCTGCCATCCGACAAATACAGCGTGGATGTGTAGCGCGGAGCCAGAAGTCCGGCGCCGGGAACATAAGCAATCTTGCCGATGTTGCTGTCCTCGAGATCGCAGACGTTGACCGTCGCCGTAGCCGGAATGTTAGAGCCGGTAAAATATCCGCTAACCGTAATCTGGCCAAGGTTCTTTAGGGCGTCCTGACTAATCGTCGACCACTGAACGGGGAAATTGCCTCGCGAGCCATTCCACATCGTGGCCTCGATTGAACCCGGCATATTAGGCTGGCAACCGATAAGCGTGCTTGTCGATGTCGAGGAAGGCATCTGCAGGGCGCGGACGGAGATGGTCGCCGTGACTCGGTTGCTGTCACCCAGCTCCACCTGAGTAGACGATGAAGATGAGGTATTGGTCCAATACGACAGCGAACCGGAAAGCTTAAACGATCCCTCACTTGCCACCTGCGTGTCCAAAATAGGGTCCCACGCAATGTTGCACTGCTTCTTTGTACCGTCGGTGAATGCAACCTCAACGCTGTAGGGAAGACCGCCGCCCGTTGTAGGACGTACGCCGACGGGCGTGTTAACGGGAGCAAGAGCGTCGATAGAGGCAACTTCTTTGACCTCGACCTGAGCAGTTACCTTTAGGCCATTAGCGGCTGAAGATTCGTTATATGTCACAAGCGTGCCCGTGACCGTATAGGTGCCTGCCTTTTGGAATTGAGACACGTCGGCGTTGTCCCAGTTAACCTGATAACCTTGGGTGTATGTAGTGTTATTTGACTGCGTAAACGGGAAATAGACATACGTGCTAAGAGGAGAAATGTCGCCGACCACGCGCTCGAACCTCAGAGAATTAAGATCGAGTACGTCCTTAGGATCTTTGACGGTAACGGTGCAGGTAACCTCACGGTAATCAAAACCGTTTAGTTTACCTTTAACCGTAAACGAGCCCACCTTAGAGTAAAGCGACGCGTCGAAAGAATCCCAAGACACCGGGATCTGCTCGGTGGCCCCGCTATCAAAGACAACCGAAGCAGAATACGGCAGAGACGGGACCTCACCAGTTAGGGTCGTACACGTCAACTCGGTCTGGACGCTCTTAACAGAGCGGACTGCGACCGTGCACTGTGCGAGCATAGAGGGATAGCTCTTCAAATGTCCCTCGACAACAAAGGTTCCTTCCTTTTGGTACTGATCAGCCGAGATCTCATTCCACTCAACAGGGCATGTATAAGATTGACCATTTGAATAATTGACCGAAATGCTGGACGGAAGCGCGGGAGCAATACTAGCTGCAGTCCATACCCATGAGCCATTACTGGTTGAACGGGGAACGTACACCTTAAGTACACCGCTCACTTCGTACGGCTCCGCGAGCGTGATCCAGTTGTTGTTCACGCTAACGCCGGTAATCTGTCCGGTAATGGGGACTTCGGATTCCTCCGTCGCCGTATCAAATGCCGTCTGCGACTTTTCGTCCCAATCAACATACGCCGAGGTCTCGGTGCCATCCGACAGCTTTACCTTAACGCTCGAAGATTGGATCTGGCCGTAGTAATCGGCACCGACATATTTTTCCAGAATCGGGTTGGCGTCGATCGACTCGACCGTAATGCCACTTTCGTTGCTCGTCTCTGTGACATCAGGGGCGTTTACTGCCGCCGGATCTACCACTGCCGGGTCCGCCGTAACAGCTTCGACAACCACGCGCTGCTTGACCGTCTGCGTGGTGCCGTCGACGGTACCCTCAAACTCATACGAGCCGGCAGGCAGCTGCGCCAAGGTTGCCGGAGCATCGGCGCCGTTCAGCTTCCAGATGACGTTTTCCTGCTTGGTGGTACCGCTCTCGTAGGTTGCCGTTACAGTTTGGGTCAGCGTGGCGTCGGATCCCTCGGCAACATGTAGCTCGTTCAGGCTGGCAAAAGAGGCGATCTTGTCTTCACTCTGGTCTTGCGAGGTTGCCTGACCGGTGTCCGCAGACGTGGCAGCCGCACCCGTCGCATCGCTTTGCTCGGCAACGACTTGGGTAGTATCACCCTGCATCATCTCGGCGAACGCCTGCGGCGGCACCGAGCCGACCGTCATCGTCAGAGCCAAACCCGCGGTAATGGCCACGTTGACATGCCTTCTGTTCATGTTTCCTCCCGACACGCTCAACGGACCAAACAGCACTGGTCCGATTGGCAAGTTAAGTTGAGCGTATCCTTCGCCGATGGAGGTTTGCAATATGCTACAGGTTAAGCGGCATAAATGGCTTCGTAAACGGGAGAAATCAGGTGACGTATCTATGTGACAACGGGGCGGTCCCTTTGTCACATTGCTATTACGTCGCGCCACGAAAACGGGCTATCTACTACGTTTAACCCGCATGGGTCGACCATAACCGAGTTTTCGCAAAAAACGCAAGCCGTCTACCTGCGGTTTTAATTTCGCGATGTTCCGTATGGTCGGGGGTAACCGGTCAAACGTAGTAGATAGGCCCACTTCGTGGCAAGCGAGTCAACTCGGAGCACAGGGCAGCTAAAAAAGCCCCGTCCCAAATAGACTGCTTTTGAGTTGCGGTGATATACGGACTGTTTGAGGCTTCTGGCTTGTAAAACAGTCCGTATTTCACCGCAACTGCTGAGGGGATGGGTTAGCGGAGCAGGCCGGCTACTTCGCCGGCTAGGGTGATGGTGCCGGCTGCTACGAAGGGCTCGCCCGCAGCCTCGAAAGCTGCGAGGGCCTCGGAAACGCTGGGGTATACGCCCGCGAGCTTATCGGCATCAACGAGGGCGGCGAGCTCCTCTGCCGGCAGGGCGCGATCGGAATCGGTCTGCGTCACGACCACGCGCGGGAAAGCCGGGATCAGCACGTCAACGATACCCGCCACGTCCTTGTCTGCCAGCGCGGCGCACAGCAGCGTGGGGCGATTTTCAACACACGGATCGATCTCGTCCAGCGCGCTCACAAAGTTCTCGCAGCTCTGGGGGTTATGGCAGGCGTCGATCAGCTTAAGCGGATCGGTCCCCAGCACATCAAATCGGCCCGGCGTGGGGCAGCCCATAAGCGACGCATCGAGCTTGTCATGATCGAGTTCGCGACCCAGATACCCCTCGCAGAGCATAATCGCGCACGCAGCATTCTGCGGCTGATAGGCCGGCTTGACCATGCTCGACGTATAGATCGCACGTGGCGTGGTGCAGCTAAACTCAACCGTGTCGCCCACATGCACCGGCACCTTAGTCGTGGCATGACTCACCACGAGCGGCACAATGCCGCACTCTCGACAACGGGCATCCATCACGCGCTGAACGCTCGGCTCATGCGTGCCCTCGCCCAGCACAACCAAGCGTCCGGGCTTGATGACCGCGGCCTTCTCCCCCGCAATGGCCTCGAGCGTATCGCCCAAAATACGTGTGTGGTCGAGCCCAATGCCGGTAATGGCAACGGCGACGGGATCGGTCGCACTCGTAGCATCCCAGCGTCCGCCCATGCCAACCTCAAGCACGGCAACATCCACGCGAGCCTCGGCAAACACCACAAGTGCAGCAGCCGTCAACAGGTCAAACGGCGTAATGGTGTACGCGCGCTCCCCCGCCGCAATACGACGCGCATTCACTCGATGTCCCGCCTCAACAGCGGCAGAAACACCACGGGCAAAGGCCTCGTCGCTCACAACACGCCCGTCAACCTCCATGCGCTCGGGATAGCGCACCAGTTGCGGCGACGTATACAGCGCGGTCTTGAGCCCCTCGCCGCAAAGGACAGCAGCCGAAAAACGTGTGGTCGAAGTCTTGCCATTGGTACCGGCGACCTGAATGCAATCAAAGTACTCGTCCGGGCGCCCCAACTCATCGAGCATATCGACAACCGTCTCAAGCAGAGGCCCAGCATCCCCAGAAATCCGCCCCGTATCAGCAGCAAGCCCAACAGACTCACCAAACGAAAGCAACTCAAACGAGAAAGGAACGACATACGACCCCGAACGCTTAGCCATAACCCAAAGTCCCCCATAACAGAAAAAGAGGCCCATCAAAAATAATGAGCCCCTCGCGTTGACAAAATCAGCCAAACACCGCTTGCAGCAAGATCAAGGCCACAACCAAGTGGCCCTAACACGCCAGATGCAAACAACCACGTAAACGAACTAGGAGCGGCCCGACGCTTTGCTCGATACAAGTTCCGCACGCAAAGGACAGCACTTAATGTGCTGTCCGTCTTGCGCAGGACTGTCCGCAGTAGCGAGCAAAGCGTCGGGACGCGCCCCTCAGTAAGAACTACGAGAAGTCTGCAACCTGAGCAGTCAGCGCCGCCAAGATCTCCTTGAGCTCAGCTGCACGGTCCCTCTTCTTCTGGACCACCGCGGGCGCGGCCTTAGCCACAAAGCCCTCGTTGGCGAGTGTCTTCTCGCAGCCGGCGAGCTCCTTCTGGGCCGCGGCGATCTCCTTCTCCAGGCGCGCCTTCTCGGCCGAAAGGTCAACCTTGCCCTCGAGCACCACAAAGACCTCGACGCCGCTGTCGACCACGGCGATGCTCGCAGCCGGCTTCTCAACGTCGGTGCCCATGACCAGAGAAGCAGTGTTCGCCAGCGGCTCAATCGTCGAGCGCAGGCTCTCGAGCTTCTCGATGTCCTCGGCACCGGCGCGCACGACCACGTCGAGCTCGGCCTTGGGGCTCAAGCGGTAACGCGAACGCGTGGCGCGGGCGGCGGAAACGACGGCGCGGCACAGCTCAAACGCGCGCTCGGCGTCCTCGTCAACATACTTAGCGTAGTCGGCGGGCTCGGGCCACTTGGCGATCATGAGCGCCTCGGCGCGGTCCACGTTGCCCTCGGCATCCAGGTCGAGCACGCTCGCCGGCATGTTGTCCCAGATCTCCTCGGTGACAAACGGCATGAGCGGGTGCATCAGGCGAATGGAGGTGTCGAGCACAAAAATCAGGTTGCGCTGCGCCTGCAGACGGCCCTCGCCCTTCAAGCGGGCCTTGGTGACCTCGACGTACCAGTCGCAGACCTCGTTCCAGAAGAACTGCTGCACGCCGCGGGCCATGTCGCCAAAGGTGTAGTTCTCGATACCCTCGGTGACCATCTTCACGGCCTTGGCCAGGCGGCTGAACATCCAAGCGTCTGCCGGCGTCTCCACGACGGGCTCGCCGGGCGTGTAGCCCTCCATGTTCATGAGCAGGAAGCGGCTCGCGTTCCAGATCTTGGTCACAAACGACTTGGCCTGCTCGGTACGCGGACTGTCGATAAGCTTCTTAGTCTTCTTGTCGATGTTCGCGTCGAACTTGACGTCCTGATTGTTGGTGCACAGCGTGAGCAGGTTGTAGCGCATGGCGTCGGCGCCGTACATGCCAATGAGGTCCATGGGGTCAACGCCGTTGCCCTTGGACTTGGACATACGGCTTCCGTCCTTGGCAAGAATCGTCGGGTAGATGACGACGTCCTTAAACGGCACCTCGTCCAGGAAGTACAGCGAGCTCATGACCATGCGGGCGACCCACAGCGCGATGATGTCGCGGGCGGTGACGAGCGCCGTCGTGGGGTGATGTCCCTCGAGCAGCTCCGGCTTTTGCGGCCAGCCCTGCGTGGCGAAGGTCCACAGCTGCGAGCTGAACCAGGTGTCCAGCACGTTCTCGTCCTGATGCACATGATGGCCGCCGCACTTGGGGCACACATCGGTGTCCTCGGTAAGAGCGTCCTCCCAGCCGCAGTCCTCGCAGTAGAACACGGGGATGCGGTGGCCCCACCACAGCTGGCGGCTGATGCACCAGTCCTTAAGGTTCTCCATCCAGGTGGTGTAGGTCTGCGTCCAACGCGCGGGGTGGAAGGTGACCTTGCCAGAGTTGACGGCGTCGAGCGCCGGCCCTTTGAGCTTATCGACGGCGACGAACCACTGCTCGGACAGCCACGGCTCCAGTGCGGCGTCGCAACGGTAGCAGTGCATGACGGAGTGATCGAGGTCCTCGACGTGATCGAGCAGGTCGTGCTCCTCGAACCACTTGATGACGGCCTCGCGGCACTCCTCACGAGTCATACCGGTGAACTCGCCATAGCCCTCGACGACCACCGCGTGCTCGTCGAAGATATTGATCTGCGGCAGGTCGTGGGCCTGACCCATGGCGTAGTCGTTGGGGTCGTGGGCCGGGGTGACCTTGACGAAGCCGGAACCAAAGTTAGCGTCGACATGCCAATCCTCAAAGATGGGAATCTCGCGGTCGACGATGGGGAGCTTGACGGTCTTACCCACAAAGGCGGCCTTCTCGGGGTCCTTCGGGGAAACGGCGACGCCCGTGTCGCCGAGCATGGTCTCGGGACGCGTGGTGGCGACGACGATGTAGTCCTGGCCGTTGACCGGCTCGGTCAGCGGGTAGCGCAGGTGCCACAGGTGGCCCTTCTCGTCCTTGTACTCGGCCTCGTCGTCCGAGATGGCGGTGGTGCAGTTGGGGCACCAGTTGACGATGCGCTTGCCGCGATAGATCAAGCCGTCGTGGTACCAGTCGCAGAAGACCTTGCGCACGGCCTGGGCGTAATCCTCGTCCATGGTAAAGCGCTCGTTGTCGAAGTCGACGGAGCAGCCCATGCGCTTGATCTGCTCGACGATGATGCCGCCGTACTCGTGGGTCCAATCCCAGCAGGCGTCGACAAACTTGTCGCGGCCAATCTCCAGGCGGCTGATGCCCTCGCTCTTGAGCTTCTTGTCGACCTTGGTCTGCGTGGCGATACCGGCGTGGTCGGTGCCGAGCACCCAGCGCGTGGACTTGCCGCGCATGCGGGCCATGCGGATGATGGCGTCCTGGATGGAGTCATCGGTGGCGTGGCCCATGTGGAGCTTGCCGGTCACATTGGGAGGCGGAATGGTGACGGTGCAGTCGCCCACGCCCTCACGGCGCTTGTAGTAGCCGCCGTCGAGCCACTTCTGCAGGATCGCCGGCTCGTTGGTCGACGGATCGTAGTTCTTGGGCATCTCTTCCATATATCTCTCCCTGTCCCGCCGGGGAGGAATGTAGGCCCGATTTTCGCTCGGTCAAGTCCTGACTCGCTCGAAGACCACATTAAGTGGTCTTCGGCTCGTGCGGAATCTACGAAAATCGGGCCTACATTCCTCCCCTTAGGTATCGATTACTTCAGTCTGATATGACTTCGCTGAGGCTTAAACAAACACACAGAATAACACAGGTAGTTGGGGTTATTGCGTATATATAAAATAGCCTCCGACCGCATGTGATCGGAGGCTATCGACAAAAACGTTTTGACAGGTTTTAGCCGTAGATGCGCTGGGGCTGCTCTTCGCCCTTTACGGAGGCTTCGGTCACGATGACCTTGGAAACACCCTCCTCGCTGGGCAGGTCGAACATCGTCTGCTGCAGCACGTCCTCGCAGATGGAGCGCAGGCCGCGGGCGCCGGTCTTGCGGGCGAGCGCCATGCGGGCGATCTCGTGCAGGGCCGCGTCCTCAAACTCAAGCTCAACGTCCTCAAGCTGGAACATCTTACGGTACTGGCGCACCACGGCGTTCTTGGGCTCGGTCAGAATCGACACCAGGTCGTCCTCGTCGAGCGCCTGCGTCTGGGTTACGACAGGCGTGCGGCCAACGAACTCGGGAATCATGCCAAAGGCGTTGAGGTCCTGCGGGAGCACCTGGCGCAGCAGGTCGTTCTCGTCGACCGAGGTGGGGCCGGCGATCTCGGAGTTAAATCCCACGCCCTTGTTGCCCACGCGATCGGCGATGATCTTGTCCAGACCCACAAAGGCACCGCCGCAGATAAACAGAATGTTGGTCGTGTCGATCTGCAGCAGCTCCTGCTGGGGATGCTTGCGGCCGCCAGTGGGCGGAACGCTGGCCACCGTGCCCTCAAGAATCTTAAGCAGCGCCTGCTGAACGCCCTCACCCGAGACATCGCGGGTAATGGAGAGGTTCTCGGCCTTGCGGGCGATCTTGTCGATCTCGTCCACGTAGATAATGCCCACCTGAGCGCGCTCAATATCGCCATCGGCAGCATTGATGAGCTTGAGCAGGATGTTCTCCACGTCCTCGCCAACGTAGCCGGCCTCGGTAAGCGCAGTGGCGTCGGCGATGGCAAACGGCACCTCGAGGATGCGCGCGAGCGTCTGGGCCAGCAGGGTCTTACCGGTACCGGTGGGACCGAGCAGCAAGATGTTGGACTTGGCGAGCTCTACCTTGTCCATATCGTCGTCGAACTGCGAGCCCATGTCGTCGTCAAAGGCAGACACCGCGGCGCCGCCCTCGATCACGCGACGATAGTGGTTGTACACGGCCACCGACATGGCGCGCTTGGCGTCCTCCTGGCCCATAACATAGGCCGAAAGCTCGTCATAGATCTCGTGCGGCGTCGGCACATGCGTAATGACCTGGCGGGCATCGTCCTCGAGCTCAAAGCCCTCGGCCTCGGGATCCACGGCAGGCTGCCCGGCAGCCTGGCCGTGATCGTTGAGGAAGCCCGGCAGCTTGCCGTTGCGGGCGGCGTCCATAAAGTCCGAAGCCAGCGACTCCTCAAGGATCTCGGAGCAGGCGGCGACGCACTCGTCACAGATAAAGATGTTGGTCGGGCCCTTTACGAGACGACGGACCTGGCCCTGCTCTTTTCCGCAGAAGGAGCAGCGGATGGGGTTGCCGTTCTCGTCGAAGCCGTCCTGCATGTTACCGGCCATCCTAGGCGTCCTTCGCGGCGAGGTCGCGCGAGGTGACAATACGGTCGATTAGGCCGTAGTCGAGGGCCTCGACAGCCGTGAGGTAGTTGTCACGCTCGGTATCGGCCTGAACCTTCTCGATGGGCTGGCCCGAGGCGTCGGACAGGATCTGGTTGAGCTCACGGCGGGTCTTCTTGATCTCCTCGGCCACGATCTCGATCTCGGTCTGCTGGCCCTGCGCACCGCCGCTGGGCTGGTGAATCATGACCTTGGAGTGCGGCAGGCAGAAGCGCTTGCCCTTGGCGCCGGCCGAAAGCAGCACGGCGGCCATGGACGCGGCCATACCGACGCAGATGGTGGAGACCTGCGGCTTAATGAAGTTCATGGTGTCCAGAATCGCCAAGCCGGAGTAGACCTCGCCGCCGGGCGAATTGATGTAGAGCGAGATATCCTTCTCGGCATCCTGGCTTTCAAGATGCAGCAGCTGGGCAACGACCAGGTTGGCGCTGACGGAGTTGATCTCCTCGCCCAAGAAGATGATGCGGTCGTTGAGCAGGCGCGAATAGATATCGTAGCTGCGCTCGCCGCGCGGCGTCTGCTCGATAACGTATGGCACGAGGGCGGAATCGAACTTAGCGATCATACGCATCTCCATTTCTCTTACGGACCAATAGTGGTTCTAGATAAACGTACGGTGCCCGCATGCTATGCATTGGCTGGCACCGTACGAAGCAACCGGATAACCGGTGTATAACTTTACCCCATCACGGGCGCACGCATGCGCTCGCGGGCAAGGTGGCGAGAATTACTCGGCGTCCTTGGCGGTCTCGTCGACCTCGGTCACCTTGGCGTTCTCGACCAGGTGGTCGACGGCCTTGGAGCGACGGATGGACTCGCGGACGGCAGGCATGCGGCCATCGGCGATGAACTCGGCCTTGGAAGCCTCGACGTCCTTGACGCCGGCCTTCTCGAACTCGGCGTTGATGTCATCCTCGGTGACCTCGATCTTGAGCTCGCGGGCGAGGGCGTCCAGAGCCAGGGACTCACGGGCAACGTCGTTGGCCTGCTTGTGCAGGTCGCCGATGAACTGCTCCATGGTCAGACCGGAAGCGGGCAGCCAGGTGTCCAGCGTCATGCCACGGGCAGCGAGGTTGGACAGGAAGTTCTGGCCGAGCTCCTCAAAGACGGACTGCTCGTAGTCGGCGTCCATCTCGTCGAGCTGCAGACGCTCGGCGAGAGCGGAGACGCAACGGCTCTCCTTCTCGGCCGGCAGGCGAGAAGCCTTGTCCTGCTCGATCTCGATCTTGATGGCGTCGCGCATAGCGTCGATGCTGTCAAAGCCAAAGTCGGACTTGACGAGCTCGTCGGTGAGCTCGGGGGTGTTGCGGACCTTGATGCCCTTGACGGTGACCTCGACGGTGTGGGTCTCGGCCTCCTCGCCCTCCTCGGCCTCGTCGGTCCAGGTGACGGTCTTGACGTCGTCAACGTTGGCGCCGATCAGGGCCTCGTTGAACTCGGCGGGGTTGCTGTCGCTACCGGCGATGAGCATGCGGCCCTCGGCGGCAAAGTTGTCGGCGTTCTCGACGGCCTTGAGGTCGACGGTGACGTAGTCCTCGGCCTCGACGGCACGACCCTCGACGTCCTCGAAGGTGGCACGGTAGTTGAGGAGCATCTCGACCTGGTTGTTGATCTCGGACTCGGTGACCTCCGCAGGGGGCATCTCGATCTCGACAGCGTCGAAGGAAGAGAGCTCGGCAGCAGGACGCAGGGAGAACTCGACGGTGTAGGTGTAGTCCTCGTGATCCTTGGCGAGGTCGAGCTCCTTGTAGTCACCGTTCTTGGTGGGGACGATGTCCAGCTCGTTGAGGACGGCGGGCTCGTTGGCGGCGATCAGGTCGTTGGTGGCCTGAGCGAGGGTAGCCTCGGCGCCAAGAGCGGAGTCGATGACCGGACGGGGGGCCTTACCGGCGCGGAAGCCCGGGAAGCGGTACTTCTTGGCGGTGTCCTTGTAGGCCTTCTTGATCGCGGCGTCGACGTCGGCGGCCGGGATGGTGACCGTAGCGGTGAGCTTGGCGTCCTTGACGTCAGAAGCGGTGATGTTCAACACGTTCCTCCTCATACTGCCCAGCTTATCTGAGGTGCTGGTACCTTTATGCAACAAGCGTCGCGAGGGCATAAGCCGACGCGGGTGCGTTGGTGCGGGCGAAAGGACTCGAACCTTCACGGGAATCCCACCAGAACCTAAATCTGGCGCGTCTACCAATTCCGCCACGCCCGCATGAGCGCACAGACTAGGAATGATAGCAGATACGAGCGGCAAGCGCACGCACACCTTTTACAGGCTCACGACCTCACCACGAGTACAAAAGGCGGGGCGAATTACCCCGCCCCGCCAATTACGACTTGCTCGCTGATCCACTACTCCCCCAGCAGGGCCTTCTCGGGCGTGATCGGCAGCGATCGAACCTGGTGGCCGGTGGCGTGCGCCACGGCCGAGGCAACGGCGGCGAGCGGCGTATTGATGACGACCTCGCCGATCGACTTGGCGCCAAACGGACCCGTCGGCTCGTAACTCGGCTCAAAGGCCACGCGAATGCTGCCGATATCCAGGCGCGTGGGCAACTTATAGCTCATAAAGTTACCGGTGCGCAGGCGGCCGCGCTCATCGTGCTCGACGATCTCGTAGAGCGCGTGGCCGATACCCTGGGCAATGCCGCCCTCGGCCTGGACGCGCGCGAGCGCCTCGTTGATCACGGTGCCGCAGTCAACGGCAGCGACGTAATCCACCACGGTCACCTTGCCGGTGGCCTTGTCGACCTCGACCTCGGCAATGCCGGCCATAAACGGCGGAGGCGAAACGGGCAGGCAGGCAGAGGCATGCGAGGTGAGCGCGTCGCCGCCCGTGATGTTCTTGACGCACAGGTTGGCAAAGTCGCGCAGCGTGAGGTAGCGGTTCTGCTCGCGCGCGGCACGCTCGTCGGACAGGCGCACGTACTGACCATCAAAGACCACATCGGCGGCGTCCACGTCCCACATCTGGGCAGCCTTGGCACAAATCTTCTCGCGCAGCTCGGCCGCGGCGTTCTTGGCTGCCAGGCCCGTCACGTACGTGCCCGAGCTCGCGTACGAGCCGGCATCGAACGGCGACACGTCGGTGTCCACGCCGCGCACCACAATGAGCGAGCTCTCAACGCCCAGCTCCTCGGCGGCAATCTGCGCCAGGATCGTGTCGACGCCCATGCCGTTATCGGTGGCGCCGGTGCCGATGGTAATGAAGCCGTCCTCTTCCAGGCGCATGTCGATGCCGGCGATGTCCACGTTGGAGATGCCCGAGCCCTGCATGGTGAGCGCACAGCCCAGAGCACGCACACGGTCGCCCAGGTCGACGGCTAGCGGCTTGTCGCGCCAACCGATCATGTCCATCGCGCGCAGCAGGCAGCGGTCGAGCGCGCAGGCGTTGAGCTTCTCGTTGTAGTACTGCGGCATGATCTCGCCCTCGCGCACGATGTTCTTAAGGCGCAGGTCGGCGGGGTCCATGTGCAACATGTCGGCGAGCTCGTTGACGGCACTCTCCACGGCAAACTGGCCCTGGGTGGCACCGTAGCCGCGATACGCGCCGCCGCGGTTGGTATTGGTGTAGACGGCGTCCCAGCTAAAGCGGCTCGCCTTCACGTGGTTGTAGATGGGCAGGCTCTTGTGACCCGAAAGGCCGATCGTCGTGGTGGCGTGCTCGCCGTACGCGCCGGCGTTGGACAGCGTGTGCAAATCGATGGCCGTGATGGTGCCGTCGTTCATGGCGCCCAGCTTAACGGTCATCTGCATCTGGTGGCGCGAGTTGCCCGCGGTGATGGTCTCCTCACGGGTGTAGCAGCAGTAACTCGGACGGCCGGTCTGCTGGGTCACAAACGCAACAAAGATCTCGCAGCAGCCCGTCTGCTTGGAGCCAAAGCCGCCGCCGATACGCGGCTTAATGACCTGCACCTGCGACTGCGGGATATCGAGCGACTGCGCGACCATGCGGCGCACGTGGAAGGGCACCTGCGTAGAGGTGGTCACCGAGATACGCCCGAACGCGTCGGTTGTCGCGAAGGCGCAGAAGGTTTCCATGGGTGCGGTCTGCGTGGCCTGGCTGGTGTAGGTGCGCTCAAAGACGATGTCGCTCTGGGCGAAGGCCTCGTCAAGGTCGCCAAAGTCGCTCGTGCCGCTGCACACCAGGTTGCGCGGAACGTCGCCGCCCTGCGGGAACATAAAGGTCACGTCGCCCTCGGGGTGAACCACGATGTCGTTATCGAGTGCCTTGGTAAAGTCGAGCAGCGGCTCAAGCACCTCATAGTCGACCTTAATGAGTTTGAGCGCCTTGTCGGCAGCCTCCTCAGTCTCGGCGGCGACGATCGCCACCTCCTCGTTTTGGTAACGGACGAGGTTCTCGAGAATCAGGCGGTCGTAGGGACTCGGCTGCGGATAGCTCTGGCCGGCGATGGTAAAGCGGCGCTTGGGCACGTCCTCGTAGGTGTAGACGCCCACGACGCCGGGCACCTTCAGCGCGCGCGACGTATCGATGGAGCGGATCTTGGCGCGGGCATAGGGGCTGCGCTTGAGTTTGACGATGAGCGCACCGGCGGGCACCATATCGCCCGTGTAGACGGGACGCCCCTCGAGCAGGGCCTTCGAGTCCTTCTTGGGCTGCTTGTGAGTGATCTGCTTATACGAGACGCCATCGCAGCTGGTGTTATTGACCGGCAGCTCGGGCATCTCAAAGCCCACCTGCACGCCAGACTCGTTGAGGAAGCGAACGATGGCGCGCAGCTGGCTCTCGTAGCCGCTGCAACGGCAGAGGTTACCGGCGAGCTGGCGCGAGAGCTCCTCGCGCGTGGCGACGAGGCTCGGGTCCTCCTTGGCAGCGCGGGCGAGCGCCAGCACGTTCATGATAAGGCCGGGGGCGCAAAAACCGCACTGCTCGGCGCCTTCGGCAGCCATCGCACGGGCGAGCGCCTCAGACTCGGCCTTGAGGCCCTCGAGCGTAGTGATGGAGCGACCCTCGACGCGCGCGGCGGGAACCGAGCAGCTCAGCACCGGGTCGCCGTCGAGCCACACCGTGCACAGGCCGCAGTTGGTGGTTTCGCAGGCACAGCGCACCGACGCGCAACCCTGCTCGCGCAAAAGCGCAAAGAGCATGGTGTCGGGGGCAATCTGGACCTTGACCTTGCGGCCGTTGAGCGTAAAGGAAAGATCGATGAGTTTGGCAGCCATTAGCGCACCTCACTAGAATCGACGCCGGGCACGCGGCGGCAGGAATACTCGTCCGTGGCGAACTTAGGCACTTGCACGGTCTCGAGCTCGCGGGCAAGCGCGGCCGAAAGCTCGATGCCGGCGGCGCGACGCACAGCCTGGATGGCGAGCGGGGCCGAGATGCGGCGGCGGTAGTCGGCCGAGCCCCACAGGTTGGTGCCATAGCTCAGCGCGCGTACGGACGCGGCCAGGGCGCGTAGCTCGTCCTCGGAAGGCTGCTCGGCGGTAAGGCCGCATGCCTCACCCTGCAGCAGGGTCGCGCGCAGCGGGCGGGCGCCCACGGTGACATGCCAGCTGTTGTCCCACCAGGCGGCGGTGACGTTGAGCGAGGGGAAGTCGGTCGCGGCCTTGCGCACAGCCTCGTAGCTTGCACGATAGTCGTGCTTAACGACCACGATGTGCTCGATCACGTCGCGCACGTAACCCATGTCGACGAACTCGGCGAGCGGCACGCGGCCGGCGCCCGTCAGCTCAACATACGAATCGAGCGCCAAAAAGGCCGAGAGCACGTCCGAAAAACCAAAGCGGCCGTAGATGCTGCCGCCCACCGTGGCGGTATTGCGCAGCTGCACGCCCACGATGTCGTGGACGGCGAACTCAAAGACATTGTTGACAAGCGCGTTGAGCCCAGCATGACGCTCGAGCTGGCGCAGGGTGCACATGGCACCGATGCGAAACTCGGTCTCGGTCTCCTCGATCTGATCGAGTCCGCAGGCCGAAAGGTCAATCGCCGTCGCCACGCGACGCGAACCCAGGCGCATCCAGATGCCGCCGCCCACAATCTTGTTGTTGCGGTTCTTCTGTAAGAGCTCATAGGCTTCGGCCGCGTTTCCAACACGGACGTAGGTACCGAACTTGAGCACGTTCTCCCCCATCTCTTCACTTGTCCAGTACTTTTAAGTGTACCAAACGAGGGGCCGCACACCGTTTTAGGACAAAATCCTCCCACCCATCCATAACTTGCGGTGATATACGGACTGATTAGTCGTTCTGGAACGCAAAACAGTCCGTATATCACCGCAAGTTATGAGGAGTCCTCCGGGATAGAAAAGGCTCCCAGCCAAGATGACTGGAAGCCTTCCTCGATGCTATGTCGAGCGAAGAATTAGCAGACGCCCTGAGCGAGCATGGCGTCGGCGACCTTCAGGAAGCCGGCGATGTTGGCGCCCATGACAAAGTTGCCCTCCTGGCCGTACTCCTTGGCAGTGTCGTCCACGTTGTGGAACATGCCGCGCATGAGCTGCTCGAGCTTGCCGTCGACCTCCTCGAAGGTCCAGGACAGGTGCTCGGCGTTCTGGCTCATCTCCAAGCCGGACACGAGCACGCCGCCGGCGTTGGCAGCCTTACCGGGCATAAAGGCGACGCCGTGCTCCTGGAAGTAGGTCGTGGCCTCGATGGTCGTGGGCATGTTCGCGCCCTCGCCGACCACCTTGCAGCCGTTGGCGACGAGCGCCTGGGCGTCCTCGAGCAGCAGCGTGTTCTCGCGAGCGCAGGGCAGCGCGATGTCGCAGGGCAGCTGCCACACGCCGCGGCCGTCACCCTCGTGCCACGTGGCATTGGGCTTCTCGTCGACGTACATGGCGAGCGTAACGCCCTTGTCGTGGCCGGAGCGCTTCTTGTTGTAGACATGCTCGAGCACGGTGTAGTCGATGCCGTCGGGATCCTCGACCCAGCCATGGGTGTCGGAGCAGGCCAGCACCTTGCCGCCGAGCTGGGAGACCTTCTGGACCGCGTAGATGGCGACGTTACCGGAGCCGTGAACGACGACGTTCTTGCCCTCGAAGGAGTCGCCGCGGCTCTTGAGGTACTCGTCCACAAAGTAGGCCAGGCCGTAGCCGGTGGCCTCGGTACGGGCGAGCGAGCCGCCAAAAGAGAGGCCCTTGCCGGTAAGGACGCCGGTCCACTCATTGGTCAGGCGCTTGTACTGACCGAACAGGTAGGCAACCTCGCGGCCGCCAACGCCCAGGTCGCCGGCGGGAACGTCGGTGTTGGGGCCGATGTGGCGATAGAGCTCGGTCATGAAGGACTGGCAGAAGTGCATGATCTCGTTGTTGGACTTGCCCTTGGGGTCAAAGTCGGAACCGCCCTTGCCGCCGCCCATGGGAAGGGTGGTCAGGCTGTTCTTGAGGATCTGCTCCAGGCCCAGGAACTTGAGCATGCCCAGGGTGACCGTCGGGTTAAAGCGCAGGCCGCCCTTGTAGGGTCCAATGGCAGAGTTGAACTCGACGCGGTAGCCGCGGTTGACCTGAACCTTGCCCTGGTCGTCGACCCAGGGAACACGGAACATGACGATGCGCTCGGGCTCGACGAGGCGCTCAAGCAGGGCGGCCTCCTCGTACTCGGGATGGGCGTCGAGCGCCGGCTGGATGGTGCCGAGAATCTCGGTCGCGGCCTGGATGAACTCAGGCTGCTCGGGATAGCGGGCCTTGAGCTCGTCGAGAACTTTCTGCGTGTAGCTCATGCTTCCTCCAATTGATGGAAAAGAAAAGTGTCGTTCGAGGCGCCCCATGCGCCGCGAGCTTTATCGAGTATGGATAATATCGCACTGTTGCAGCAAAGTTTCGCATAAGCCGACGAGCAGATGTTTCGTTTTGATTACGATGCAGGTAGAAGCGTTTTTGAGTGCCCAACGCGCAAATCGCGTGTTTCGAAGCTGTTTCGTCCACATGTTCCAAACCACCACATTGGGGACAGGCACCTTTGTGGTGGTGTGGTGGCTAGAGGACGAGCTGATGGTAGTCGGCAGGGGCTATGCGGCCCTCGGTGGCGGCTCGGAAGGCGGCGAGCGCATCGCCCGAGAATGGCATGGCCCAGCACAGCCCGCAGCCTGCGGTAATGGAGCCGGGCAGTGGCATGATGCGCCCGGGCACACCGGCGGCAAGACACAGCTGTTCGCATTCCATCACATCGAAGGTGCTATCGAACGACACGATAATCTTGCGCTCGTGGTCGAGGGCATCACCGGATGGGCCTTCGCGGTGTGCCTCACGATACGCCGCGGCGGCCGCTTCCTCTTCCGCAGTATGTCCACAGCCACCGCAGCCGCAGGTACAGGGCTCGGAACCATCGCAAGTGCAAGGCTCTCCCGTGTCGGGACAAATATCGTGAGACATGGCAACTCCAATCGTCTAGGCGAGTAACTCGGCCGCCGCAAACTCCTCGGGCGTATTGACGTTTTCGAAGCAGAGCGTCGAGCCCGCGGCCTTAACAATCTGCGGCTCATCCATATAACCGGCCTGAACGCGATTGATCAGGCAGCGAATGCGCTGGCGGTCGCAGGCAAGCAGCTCTTGGGCAACCGGCGCACAAGCGTCACGGCGCCAGACGGCGCAAAGCGGCTCAATCCCTTGCTCCTCGCGTGGCACGCACACGTCGATCGCCTCGGCCTCAAAACGATCGGCAAGCGCGCCGATGAGTTCCGGCGAGACAAACGGCATATCGCAGGCGACGATCGCCACGAGCGGCAATCGGGCCGCAGCCAACGAGCTCGCGATGCCGCGCATGGCACCCGCCGACCCCTCAAGGTCCGGCACTATTCGCGGCACCAGGCCGCCAAACGCGTGCTCCTCAAGATAGGCAAGCTCGCTGGGACGCGAAGTCGTCACGACTAACTCGCCGGCAACTGGAGCCAGCCGACCCAGCACGCGCTCGATGAGCGGCTCGCCGCAAAACGACATCCGTGCCTTATCGCAGCCCATGCGCGACGACAACCCGCCCGCCTGGACGACACAAGAAAGATCGGACCGTCTTACGGTAGTCATACGGCAAACCACCCCCATCGGCATGCTCAAAACCCAGCACACGAAGCCAAATACCGTCGCCGATAAAGCGGGCGGCACGGCAAACCCATGCAAAAACAAAACAGCGCCTTTGCGGCACGCAGCAAGACCGCGAGCACAAAAGCGCTGGTAGCGTATGGCGGGAACGTATGTGAATCGAACACATCCAAGACGTTTTGCACGCCTCGCAACGGTTTTGAGGACCGCGGAGCCCACCGGAGCCCATCCGTTCCCAAGTGCGGCGGTATTTTACCAAACCGAGCAGCCAATCTAGCGCAGGGACCTCAGGCCGCCGGCTTCTTTGTCGAGTACCGTAAAGCGCACGGCATCCAGGTGCTCAAGGATGCTGATGGCGCGTTTGCGCGACACACCAAGGGCCTCGCGCAGAGCGCTCGTGGTGGCAGCACCGCCGGCTGCCTCAATGGCGGCGGCGACGAGCTCACGCGCATGGGCCTCGGCAGCAGCAGACAGGGCAACGTCGCGCTCGACCTTAACGATCGCGCGGTTGAGCGAAAGCTCGCGCAGGGCTCGCGTCATGGTGCCGCGATCGAGCTGCAGTTGCTCGCCTACCTCTGGCAGCGTCGGCGCATCGAGGCCAGCTTCGTCCAGCAAGGCAACGATGCGCTCGCAAGCCTCGTGCACCACGCGCGCCGCGGCGGCAGCGGAGTGCGGGTCGAACACCTCGGCCCCCTCGGCGGCGCACACGCCGCGCGAGCAGCCCTCGGAAATCAGGGCTGCGGCAACTGCATCGTCAGCGGCAGGCCACGCAGCATGGGCAACGGCGCCGGGCGTAAAGCCCGTCTCCTTGGGGGCAGCCGCGTGCATAGCGGTCAGGGTCGCCGCCAGCACGTCCATGGCGGCATCGAGCGCGGCGGCATTCACATACAGCGCATCGCCCGAGCCGGCAAGCTCGCAAACAGCACCTCGCGCCACCAACTCTTTCAGCGCGGCATCGGCCTCACCGGAAAGAAGATCTAGCGCCGCGGCAACGTCGGCTACCACGACTGGCAACATCTGCAGCGCCAGCCACGCGTCCACACCAGCGACGGCATCGCCGGCCTCAAGCGCTGCAAGCAGCGCGCGCTCCCCCTCAGTAAGTTCGCGCGAACGACGGCAGCGCGAAAGCAGCACGCGCCCGCCGCCGATGAGCATAACGGGCGAATACGACAGCACCACGGCATGGTCTCCGGCGCGCAGTGGCAGCGATTCCTCCAAGCGTACCTGCACCACTCGCGTCTCTCCCACCGCCATGGGGGCCTCGCCCTCCATGAGCATGATACGGCCGACGACCTCGGCTGTGCCGGCCATCACATGCACGCGCGCACCCGACTCGAGCACACGCGGCTTGGCGCCCTCGCGGCCCAGGTAGGTGAACGTCATCATAAAGCGCAACGTCTGGCCAAAGCGGTCCGCCACGCCCAGCATCTCGCCACGGTCAAGCGCCGCGACACCGTCACCAACTAGGTTGAGCGCCACACGCTGACCAGGCAGCGCGCGCGGCGTATCGCCATGCACCTGAATCCCGCGCACGCGACAGACCGTACGCGACGGCAAAGCCATCAGCTCGTCGCCCACCGCAACCGGCGCATCGTGCAGCGTTCCCGTTACGACAGTGCCGACGCCCTTAATCGTAAAGCAGCGGTCAATCGGCAGGCGCGGCGCGGCATCGGTGCGCTCGGCACGGTCGCGGCAGGCATCCCAGCAGGCGCTTACCTGCTCGTCGAGCACCGCAAGCAGCCCGTCGATCCCCTCGCCCGTCTTAGACGACACGGGCACAATCGGCGCGCCCGCAAACACGGTACCCGACAAAAAATCATCGACATCGAGCTCGGCAAGCTCGGTCATCTCGGCATCGGCCAGGTCACACATCGTCAGCGCCACCACCATATGCGTGACGCCCAGCAGCTCCAGCACGTGCACGTGCTCGCGCGTCTGCGGCATTACACCCTCAACGGCAGAGACCACCAGCACGGCCACGTCGATGCCCGTGGCGCCCTGCACCATGGCGCGCAGGTAATGCGAGTGGCCCGGCACGTCGACCAGGCCGACGATCTTGCCACTCGGCAGCGCCAGCTCGCCAAAGCCCAGCTCCACGGTCATACCGCGACGGCGCTCAACCTCCAGACGATCGGGATTCTTGCCAGTCAGTGCCTCGATCAGTGCCGACTTACCATGGTCAACGTGACCCGCCGTGCCAACGATAACGGGGCACTCCACCAGCGCCTGAACCTCACTCATCGAGCAATCGCCTTCTCAACGCACGCGACGAGCGTCGACGCCGCCGTCTCGATATCGCGGTCGCCCACGAGCGTACGGACGTCAAACAAAATGCGATCGTGCGAGGTTCGCGTGACGACCGGCGTGTCGAAGTCCTGGACAAGCGAGCGCTTGAGCGCATCGACCGTCAAGCGCGCGTCAACAAGACGCACGGCAACGCACATCGTGGGCAGCTCCACGGTAGGCAGCGAGCCGCCACCGGGGGTCGACGACTCCTCGACGATCTCCACCTGAACGGCGCACGGGCAACCGGCCTTATCGAGCCCGGCGACCATCCGATCGCGCAGCTTGCGGGCACGACGCTCCAGATGAGCCTGCGGGAGCGTGAGCATGTTGAGCACCGGCACCTCGCGATGGGCCACATCCGCCCCATCCAAGTAGATGCGCAGTGTAGCCTCGAGCGCCGCCAGTGCGAGCTTACCCGGACGCAAGGCGCGCATAAGCGGATGTGACCCACAGGCCTGGACCAGATCGCGACGACCCATGATAATGCCCGCCTGCGCGGCACCCAGCAGCTTATCGCCCGAGCACGACACGATATCGAGCCCCGCCGAAACCGAAGCCGGCGTGGTTTCTTCGCCGCCGCGCACCAAGATGTCGTCGGGCAACAGCGCGCCCGAGCCCTGGTCCTCGTAGAACAGCAGGCCATGCTTGTGGGCCAGGGCGGCAAGCTCCCGAGAGCCCACCTCTTCGTGAAAACCCTCGATGCGATAGTTGGAAGGATGGACCTTGAGGATCATTGCCGTATCGAGCGTAATGGCGCGCTCGTAGTCGCTCAAATGCGTGCGGTTGGTGGCCCCGACCTCAACGAGCTTGGCACCCGAGGCCTCCATAACATCGGGGATACGGAAGCTGCCGCCGATCTCGACAAGCTCGCCGCGGCTGACGATGACCTCCTTGCCTGCGGCATGGGTCGCCAGCACCAGCAGTACCGCGGCGGCGTTGTTGTTGACCACGAGCGCGTCCTCGGCACCGGTGAGCGAGCGGATCAGCTGCGCGGCGTGCTCCTTGCGCGACCCGCGCGAACAAGTGTCCACACTGTACTCGAGCGTGCTGTACCCGCGCGCAACCTCGGCCACGGCCTTGGCGACCGACTCCGCGAGCGGGGCGCGGCCCAAGTTGGTATGGATGACCACACCCGTGGCATTAACTGCTGGGCGCAGGCTCGGCAGCGCGGAGCGGTGCGCACGCCACTCGATGGCCGAAGCCAGATCGCGTTTAGAGCGCGGGGCGGCGCCGGCGCGAATGGCGGCGCGCTCCTCGTCGAGCTCTGCCGTCACGGCGGCATGCACCACCGCGTCGCAGGTCTCCCCCACAGCCTTCACAACTGGCCACTCTGCGAGCAGCTCGTTGACGGAGGGAATGGCGCGCAGTCGGGCGCGTACCTCATCGGACATGTTCTGGCTATCGCTCATGTGCGGCCTTTCAAAAGAAACGTGGATCAGTCAAATACATTAGCTGAGTCAATTACTCGTTATTATCCTCGCGCGCCGCGATCTTTTCCACGCGAACGGCGTTTTCCTGGGTGAGCGCGGCGCCCGTCAACGGGTCCCAACGCAACGGCGTATGGTCGAGCGGGCCCACGCCCAAGCCTTGAGCGCCACCGGCATCGGAGCCAAGCGAACGCCCACCGGGAGCAGCCGACGTAAAGATGCACGCCGGATGCAGATAGGGCGTCGTCTCCACGCGTACGCGATCGCGGCCCATATCGCTCACGAGTTCGACGATCTCGCCGTCGGCAATGCCCATGTGCGCAGCAGCATCGACATTCATCTGCACGGCATCCAGGTCCGATCCAGCCTCGGCGGCACCTTGGGCCGCAAGCCTTCGCGAGGTATGCGACTCAAAGGGACGGTTGCCGCTAATGAGGCGAAACATCCCCGGACCGGGCTCCACCATGGGAGCGATCCAGTTGGGTACACGACCCAGACCGGCTCGTTCCCATACGTCGCTTGCCAGCGCAATTTTGCCGCCATCCAAGGGAATCGCCGGCTCGCCCGTACGCGACGGCAACGCAACACCCGTGTCGGCCCAGCCGCGCTCCTTGAGCTCGTCCAGATTGATCCCAAAAGGCGCCACCTGGGCAGCCGCCAGATCGTCAGACGTAAACTGGAAGTACTCGCCCACGCCACACGCCTGCGCCAGACCGGCAAAAATCTCCCGACCGGGACGTGTGTCGTCATGCTGCACGGGCAGCACGGCGTTGCGGTAGAACACGCGCGCATCGTTGGCGCCCACGACCGTACCCACACCGCGGTCGGCCTCCAGATACGTCACGTCGGGCAGCACGAAGTCAGAAACACGCGCCGTCTCGGACCAGAGAATATCAATCGTCACGAGCAAGTCGAGCTGCTGCAAAATACTCAACCAAGCCTGTACATTGCCATAGCCCGCACCGGGGTTACTGGCATAGACGATGAGTCCACGCAAATCACCGGCAAGAATCGACTGACCGATGGTCGTGCACAGACCGCGCACCGGATCGACCAGTGGATAGCGCTCGGACCCCAGCTTGGGCCCGCGCGGCACCGGCGGCGTCGCAAAGCGTGCGGGATCGAGGTCGCCCAACGCAAGCGGCGTGGGCGGGTTGAGGGCACCGCCCGCGTGTCCGATGCAGCCCAGCAGCACATCGACCAGACAAATCGCGCGCGCGGTCTGGGTACTGTTGGCATACGCGATACCGATGCCGCCATGAAAGCCCGCATCCACCACAGCGGCAGGCGCGGCGGCAGCGAGATCGCGCGCCGTGGCGACAATCTCTGCGGCCGGCACGTCGCACATCGATTCGGCCCACTCGGGTGTCCAAGCACTGGCCGCCTGCGCCAGCTCGTCAAAACCCGTGGTATAGCGGGTCACGAACTCGTGGTCATACAGATCCTCGGCAATCAAGACATGGGCAATACCCAACAGCAGCGCCAAGTCGCAGCCCGGGCGCACGCGCAACCAGCGGTCGGCAAGCGCAGCCGAGCCGCTGCGCCGGGGGTCGACCACGATGATCTTCGCCCCGCGCCGGCGCGCATCGTTGAGTGCATCAACGGCCCCCATCGTCGACGAATCGACAATGGAACGCCCCAGATACATAATGCAATCGGTATGCGCCAGGTCGGAGGCGGGGCTATAGCCCAAGCTATGCTCCCAACCAGTGAGACGGCTTACCTCGCAGGCGCCATCGGCACCGTACACGTTGGGCGAACCCAGCGCATGCATAAGACGATAGCCCCAGTAGCGGTCGAACGAGGGCACGCCGAGCGTCATACCCAGCGCACGAGCGCCATGTTCGTCAACAATCCCCCCAAGGCGCGCCGCGATCTCCGAAAACGCCTCGTCCCACGAAATCGCATCGAACCCCGAGCCATCAGCTCGGCGACGCATGGGGTGCACGATGCGGTCGCGCTCGTCAAACGGCATTGCCAGGCGATGCCGTCCGCGGGCGCACAGGGCACGCGTCACGCACGGATGTCCCACAACCGGCAACTCAGCCACCACGCGACCGTCCTCAACGCGTGCCGCAAAGGCGCAATCGGCATAGCATCCCCCGCATGTGGTCACCACGGCGCGACCGTCACGCTTCACAGCAGATGCCATCTCGATTACCCCTTTCATCAGCCAAACACAGCAGGCCAAAGGCCCGGCAACGGGCCCCAGACCCAAAAAGCCTCCCGCACGGCAACGCCCCGCGGGAGGCCAAAGTCAAACAGACGATACCTTACGCCTCGGACTTCTTGGCGTAGATAAACCAGTAGCCGAGCGCGACCAGAACCGCGCCGCCCACGATGTTGCCCAGCGTGGCGGCGGACAAGTTAAACGCAATGCCCGCGGCGTTGAGCGCATCGGCGCCGGCGACCTTGGCACCGTAGCCGCATGCATGCATCACGGCGCCCATGGGCAAAAAGTACATGTTGGCGACGCAGTGCTCAAAACCGCAGGCCACAAAGGCGGCGATGGGCAGCAGAATGCCCACAACCTTATCGACCACAGTCTTGCCGGCGGTACCGATCCACACGGCCAGGCACACAAAGATGTTGCACAGGATGCCGCGGAAGAAGATCGTCACCCAGTCGATCGTCACCTTGCCGGCGGCGACGCTCACCATGGAATTGGCGACCGCCTCGCCGTTGAGCTTGTAAATGCCGGCCATGTACACCAAAAAGACGATGAACAAGGCACCGACAAAATTGCCGACCCACACGACGACCCAGGCCTTAAGCATCTGGACAAGGGTGATCTTTTTGCTCTTGAGTGCGCAGACCATAAGCGAATTGCCGGTAAACAGCTCGGCGCCGCACACCAGCACCAACACCAGGCCCAGGCAAAAGCACAGGCCGCCCACGACGCGCTGGGCACCCCAGCCCAGCGTGCTGTCGCTCAAAAACACCGTAAAGAACAGGCCGCCGAAGGCGATAAACGCGCCGGCGAACATTGCCAACAGAAAGGCCTTAGCGACCGGCAGGTTAGCCTTGGTCACGCCGGCGGCCTCGGTCTTAGCCTCGATCGCGGCGGGCGCCAGGCAATCGGGAGCGGGGTACTCCACCTTGGAATCTGCCATGTCAATCACTTCTTTCCTATTCAGCAGAGGCAAGCGCCGCTATAGCTCCTGCCCCAAGCGGACAAAGTGGGAAAAGTCGTTGGCGGCCACGGCGTCGTACACGGCGTCGACGGCCTCAAAGACCTCCGGGGACATGGGGTTGTAGAACTCCGTATCGCCCGGCTGAATCCCTATGAAGACGATATCTTCGCACGATTGCTCAATCTCTTCGATCAGAATCGACAAGGGAAGCGAATGCGTGGTGAACATCGACTTGCGGGCCACGTCACGTTTGTCGAGCAAGCGGATGGAGCCGACGGGCAGCGCCATGTCGGCGGCATCGACCAAAACCAAACGCGGCGGACGCTCGCGCTTGACTTCGATGATGTCGTCTTCAGGCGTCTGGCCGCCGTCGATGGTGTACCAACCGGCGAGCGGCGCGTCCTCCATCTTTTTGGAGAGCACGGGGCCGGCGGCATCGTCGGCACGCAGCACGCTTCCCGCCGTGAGCACGATACCCGCAAACGGGGCGCCGTTCACGTGACCATCCACAACGCGACCCATTACTGCAACCTCCCCGTCAGATACACGCCCGACACATCGCGCACGCGCTCAACCAGATCGCGAAACTTCATTAAGAACGCAACCTGCTGGGCATGCAGGCCAAAGTCGTCATCGAACACAGAGATGCCGGCCTTGGCCGACCCGCGAAAACCGCGCTCGTCGAGCAGCGCATCGCAGACCTCGAGCAGCGACGGCACCGCCGCCTTGTCGAGCTGGCACTCGCCAAAGGAACGGATGGCCTCGAACTTGGTCTTGGCCTCCCCCTCCGGCAACGCGTCGACGAGCGAATAGAACACATCCACCGGCACCGACAGGCGCGGTTCAAAGCAATCGAGAACGCCGGTGTGGTGGCCCACGGCGAGCGTGTAGTACAGCACGTCGCAGGCCTCCTGGGGAACGTCTTCCTCGGTCTCCACAAACTTACGCGTGAGCTCGTAAAAGACCACCTGGTCGGGCGCATGGCCCAGACAGGGGTCGGCGACGCCCTCGGCGGCCTCGTCGCTTGCGCGCGAGGCATCGCCAAAGGAGCCGCCGAGCATACCGGGGCCCGCAAAGTAACCAGAGCGGTCCGTGAGCTCCATCTAGCGACCTCCGGCCAGCACCAGATCCTGCAGCGCCGAGTAGACCTCAACGCGGCGCGGATCGTCCTGCTTGTCAATGAGCAGCGCCATGGCACCGCGGATATCGCCCTTGGGCGCACCCTCGAGCGTGTCCATAAACTCGTTGGCCAGGTCGCGGCCGTAACGGTAGCCGCTCATGGCGCGAGCCTCGCGCTCGATGGCAACGCGCAGTTTGTACGGCACGCCGGGGTGCAGGATATCGGCCTGCTCGCCGGCGGCCTCCACCGTGGTCTCGGCATGGAGCTTTTGGTCCAGCAGACCGAGCGCCATGGCAAAGCCGTAGACGGTCTGCGCGGGGCTGGGCGGGCAGCCGGGGATGTAGACATCGACCGGCAGAATCTTATCCGTGCCGCCCCAGACGCAGTAGTTGTCGTAGAAGATGCCGCCGGTGCAGCCGCACGCGCCATAGGACACCACGATCTTTGGATCGGGTGCGGCCTCAAACGCGCGCAGGGCCGGCATGCGCATGGCACGCGTCACGGCGCCGGTGTACAGCAGTACGTCGGCGTGACGGGGCGAGGGCACGACCTTGATGCCAAAGCGCTCGACGTCAAAGACGGGCGTGATGGAACCGAAGATCTCGATCTCGCAGCCGTTGCAGCCGCCGCAGTCGACACGGTAGACGTACACCGAGCGCTTGATCTTCTTAAGAAGGGTCGCCTTGGCCTTCTCGATGCTCTCGTCGAGCTCGATCTTGGTCGGGCGGTACTGAAGCCGCTCGGGCAAAAGCGTGGGTTCGGCCATGGTTACTCCTCCTTCGTTTCAAAATCCATGATGATGCCCTCGACCGGCGCCGGACCGGCGGGAATCTCGGGCGCATCGGGATTGAGCTCGCGGTCGATATACTCCGGGTTCACGCCGTGGCCGCCCAGATACTCCATGCCGGGGCCCTGGGGCTCACCGGACGCGAGCGTCTCGTTGGCAGCCATGCCGGCAGCGTTGCCGGTCTTTACGGCCGAGGCGGCGCGCAGGGCATCGAGCTCGCGCTTGCACTCCTGGCACATACCGACGGTACGGGCGGCCTGGATGGCCTCCATGCCGCCGGTCTTTTGCAGCAGGAGCTTGGCGTAGTCGATCTCCTTGTGCGGGGCAAACGGCTTGCCGCAGCGCGAGCAGTGCTCGAGCGTGTAGACGCTCTTGCTGGTGAGGTCATCCTTGCTCATGACGGCCAGCTCAAACTCCTCGGTGAGCTTGATGGCCTCCATGGGGCAGGCTTCCTCGCAGCGGCCGCAGAAGATGCAGCGACCGTAGTCGATCGACCAGGTGATGGTATCGGCCGCAAGGTCGGTGTCCATGCGAATGGCATCGGCCGGGCACGCCACGCCGCAGGCACCACAGGCGATGCAGAGCTCGGCATTGTGCTCGGGCTTGCCGCGCATGTCCTTGTTAGTGGGGAACGGCGCAAACGGGTACTTGACCGTCGCGTCGCCGGCCTTGGCGTTAACCTTCCAAAGCTTCAGCATATTAGAGCGCCTCCTCATCGAGCGGAGCGGCTATGGTTCCCTCGCCCGCAAGCGGCGACTTGTCGCGCCAGACGTTCTCGAACTGCTCCTTGTCGAGCACGTGGTCGCGCTTGGCGGCGACATCGGTCACCGTCACGCGATCGGTGCAGGAGTAGCACGGGTCGAGCGAACCGACGATCAGCGCCGCGTCGCCCACGGTGTTGCCGCGGAACATGTAGCGCAGGACCGGCCAGTTGCTGTACGTGGCGGCCTTGGCGCGCCAGCGGTAGCACTTCTGGTTATTGCCGAGCATGGCCCAGTGCACGTCCTCGCCGCGCGGCGCCTCGGTGGCGCCGATGGCGTACTTGTGCGGGGTGTACTCCCAATCCGTGGTGAGGATGGGGCCCGACGGGCAGTTCTCGAGCATGGTCTCGATCATGTCGATCGAATCGTAGACCTCCTGGATGCGAACGGCGGTGCGGCCGAAGGCATCGCAGGTGTCGGCCGTGGCGGCGTGCATCTTTTGGACGTCCGGATCGGCGTAGCCGTCGAAGGGATGGTCAAAGCGCACGTCGCGGGCATAGCCCGAGCCACGCATGAGCGGGCCGACCGGCGAGAAGTCACGTGCGATCTTGCGGTCCAAGATGCCGATGCCGCTCGTACGCTCAATGAAGTTGGGCGTGGAGAGCAGCACGTCGACGAGCTCTTGAACCTCGGAGCGCAGCTGGTGGATGGTCGTGAGCGTGGAGAGCTTCTGCTCGGCCAAAATGTCGCGACGCACGCCGCCGATCACGTTGAGGCCGTAGGTCTTGCGGTGACCGGAGAGCTTCTCGGCCAGGTCCATGGACTTCTCGCGGACGCGGAAGAACTGTTGGAAGCCGGAGTCGAAGCCCGTGTAGTGCGACGCCAGGCCAATGTTGAGCAGATGCGAGTGCAGGCGCTCGACCTCGAGCATGATGGCACGGATGTACTGGGCGCGCGGCGGGACATGAATGCCCTGGGCGCGCTCGACGGCCTCGGCATAGGCCACCGAGTGAGCGCAGCCGCAGATGCCGCAGATACGGTCGGCGAGGAACGTCACGGCGTCATAGTTCAGGCGCGTCTCGGCGACCTTCTCCATGCCGCGGTGCACGTAGAACAGACGGTAGTCGGCATCGACGATCGTCTCGCCCTCGACGAACAGGCGGAAGTGGCCAGGCTCGTCGGAGGTAATGTGCAGCGGGCCCATGGGGACGAGCGTGGTCTCCTTGCCCTTGGTGTCGGCCAAGAACTCGTAGTTTTCCATGTCGCTCGCGGGAGCGGGACGGAAGCGGTAGTCCATGGAGTCCTTGCGCAGCGGGTACAGGCCGCTGGGCCAGTCATCGGGCAGTACCAGGCGGCGACGGTCGGGCAGACCCTCGGGGATCAGGCCGAACATGTCGCGCAGCTCGCGCTCGCCCCACACGCAGGCGGGGACGAACGGCGTCACGGACGGGAACGTCATCTTGGCGGGATCGACCTCGGTGCGCACGGTCACCCAGCCGGGGTCCTCCCCCTCCATGGAGATGACGTAATACACGGCGTAGCGGCCGCACAGGCTGCGCTCATCGTTGCCGATGATCACGGGAATCCAGCCGTAGCGCTCGTAGTACAGGTAGTGGACGGCCTCGGGCAGCTTGTCCTGCTTGACGGTAATCGTCAGCTGGTCCTCGCACTGCCACTCGACCTTCTCGATAGCGCCCGGCACTGCAGCGCGCAGGGCCTCGACGTGGCTTTCGCAGCGACGAGCGTAGTCCTTCTTTTCAGGTTCTGCCATGGTGCTAATTCACCTCACTTGTCTTGGTCTGGGAACTGAACACCATGCGGTAGAGAGGGGCCTCGTGGAGCTCTTCGACGCTCTGGTTCAAAACGACGGACGTTGCATCCTCGACGCCGCTCGTGATGGCGACCGGGGTGGCGATACCGAACCACATGACCACGATCGCGAGGGCGATCTCGGGGATGATCATGAGGGCGGGCACCTCGTGGCGCTTCATGCCCTCGGGCGCCTTGCCGAAGATGGACTTGAGCGCGATGCCGGTAAGGGCAAAGTACACGCCGGTGAGGCCAATGGCCACGAGCACGACCACCCAGATGGGACCGGACTGGATGCCGGCCACGAAGGTGAGGAACTCGGAGATGAACAGGGCGAACGGCGGGAAGGCGGCGAGCGCGAGCAGGGCGATGATGGTGAGCGCTGCCGTGACGGGAGCGATCTCGACGACGCCCTTGATCTTGTTCAGGTCGCGGGTGTGGTAGATGTGCTGGATGTTACCGGCCATGCAGAAGGCGAGCGCCTTCGTGAAACCGTGGAAGATGCAGTGCAGCAGGCAGGCGGCGATACCGAGCGGACCACCGATACCCAGGCACAGCGCGACCACGCCGACGTTGTCGACGGAGGAGTACGCGAAGCGGCGCTTGATATCGTCCTGCTTGAAGATGCACAGGGCGGCCACCAGGATGGACAGCGTGCCCAGGATGAGCAGGAGCGTACGCGGATAGGTGTCGCCCACCGTGATGATGGACAGGGAGTAGAAGCGGATGATCACCAGCATGGCGCACTTGAGCAGCACGCCCGAGAGCAGCGCGGAGACCGGGCTCGGAGCCTGGGAGTGCGCGTCGGGCAGCCAAGTGTGCATGGGGAACAGGCCCGCCTTGGTGCCGAAGCCGATGACGATGAACGCGAACGCGAGGCGCACGAGCATCGGGTCGAACTGGTCGGCGTAGGGCATGATGGAGGTGAGGAAGGCTGCCTCATGCGCGTTGGGCATGATATCGGCGGCGTTCGCGTAGATGAGCAGCGTGCCGAACAGGCCGAAGGCCACGCCGGCGGTGCAGACCATCGCGTACTTCCAAGACGCCTCGAGCGCCTGCTTGTTCTTGTAGATGCCCACGAGGAACACGGTCGACAGCGTGGTGGCCTCGACCGCCGCCCAGGTGAGGATGATGTTGTTGGACAGGCAGGCGAGCAGCATCGTGAAAACGAACAGGCTAAACAGCGCGTAGTACTGCTTGGTGCGCTCGGCCGGCATGGTCTTCTCCTTGATATCGATCTTGATATAGGAGATGGAGTACACGCCGGTGATGAACCCGATGATGCCTACCAGAAGGACGAAGATCGACGAGAGCGAATCGAGATGGAGCCACAGGCCCAAAGCGTCGATATTCTGCCCGCTCGAGAGCATGGTTCCCGCGGTGACGACCGAAAGGACGAGGGTCGCCGCGACGGAGATGGTGTTGAGCCCCGCAAAGACGCTGTAGGACGTCGTCTTGGGGAGCGCAGCCATAATCAGGGAGAACACGAGGGGACAAGCGAGCAGGGCGACCGTCAGCATTGAAACATCCATGGCCTACCCCTTCAATTCGGTCAGGTCGTGGGAGTCGAGCGACTTGGTGTCGTTCCAGATCCTCACGACGACGGCGGACATGATGATGACGGCGAAAATGGCGTCGGTGGCGATGCCGATCTCGATGATCTCGGGGGCCGTGGGCGCGAGCAGGGCGAGCGTCACGTGGCTACCGTTCTCCATAAGGCAGTACCCGAAGATTTGCTTGAGGATGTTGCGCTGGGAGATGATGCACGTGAGGCCGACGAAGAAGTGCGCGAAGCTGATGGCGAGGGCCGGAGTAGCCACCTCAGCGGTGGGCAGGCTCAGGCGCGTGACCACCGCGAAGCAGATGGCCACCTCCAGACCGGTGAGGATGATGGTCCAGGCCGGCTTGACGGAGGAGGTCAACGTGCTATCGGCAGGCGAACCCATCTTTTTGTAGGCACGGTTGAGAATGAACGGAACGAGGATCACCTTGGTGACGAAGGCCGACGCGGCCCACATGAGAAGCTCGGTGGCACCGGTGGTGAGGCCCAGGGTGAGCAGCACGCCCACCAGGACAACCGACTGGATCGCGTACCACTTGATGGCGGACGGGATGGTCTTCGAGACGACCACCATGGTGGAGGTCACGATCAGAAGACCGCCCAGGATATTGACTAACGAATAACCCATGTCCTACCTCCTAACCCATCCAACTAGAGGACAGAGGACCGGCGACGACGACCATGATCATGAGGACGACGAACACGAACGCCATGGCGCGCGGAAGGGGCTGGCCGGCGGCCACGGTCTCGCTCGGCTCACCGGGCAGGACCTTACCCATCCAACGCAGGAACCATGCGAAGGTGGCGACGGTCTCGACGACCATGACGCACACGAGGACAAAGATGACCGTGTTGGTAGCACCAACCGCGAAGCCACCGGAAATGATCTGGAACTTGGAAAAGAACGTGCTCATGGGGGGCACGCCGGCGATAGCGGTCGCGGCGACCGCAAAGCCCACGCCCGTGACCGGGTACTTCTTCATGAGGCCCTGGATCTTGGGCAGCATACGGGTTCCCAGCGTGAAGCTGAGAGAGCCAGCGATGAGGAAGAACAGGGTCTTGGTGAACGCGTGGTTGAAGATGTGCTCGACGGCGCCGTTAAACGCCATCTGGCTTCCGAACACGGAGAGGCCCAGGCCAAAGAACACGTAGGCGAGCTGCGCGATCGTCGAGAAGGCGAGCAGGCGCTTCATATCCTTCTGGGGCAGGTACATGAGGAAGCCGAAGAGCATGGTCACGACGGCGTCGATGATGGCGACCCAACCGACGATCTCGGGGATATCGCCGGCGCTCGCAAGAGCGCGGGCGAACACGCACACGCCGACCTTAACCATGGACGCGCCATGAAGGTAGGCGGAAACGGGCGTGGGGGCCTCCATTGCGGAGGGCAGCCACATGTAGAGCGGGAACTGGGCGGACTTGGCCCAAGCAGCGAACAGGATGAGCAGCAGCACGACGGTCTTCATACCGGAATCGAGCTGGGAGATCGCGCTCAGCGCGAACGTGCCGGTTCCGGCGAACAGGAAGGCCGCGCCGATGTAGAGTCCCAGAGCGCCGATATGGGTGATGATGAGCGCCTTCATACCGGCCTTCTTGGCCGTGGGCGTCATGTAGTAGCTGATGAGGCCCCAGGAGCACACACCGGTGATCTCGAAGAAAACGAGCTGGCCGACGATGGTGGAGCTGTAGGCGAGACCGGCCATGGCGCCGATGAACGTGGAGAAGTACACGTAGAAGCGACGACGGGGCGCGTCGGGATGCTCCTTATTCTTATCGCTCATGTACGGGAACGAATAGATGACGACGAGCAGGCCGATAGCGACGAACGCGGGTGCGAGCAGCGTGCTCATCCGGTCGAATATGAAGCCCATGACCAAGGTCTGGCCCATACTCGCCCAGGTTACATCGACCGCGTTCATGCCGTTTCCGGCAAACGTCGCGGCCAAGCCAACGGAAGCGACCGTGGCGATGCCGCCGGCAAAGGCGCAGATCCATTTAGCGTAGGGACGCGGCAGCATGACGATGAGCAGGGAGCCCAGCATGGGGACGGCGATCGCCACCATGGCAAAGAGGGACAAGCTCGATTCGATTGACATAGTTTCTCCCTTCTCCCTACACGCCTACGACGACGAAGACGAACGCGAGGACCGCGATGCCGACGACGGCCCAGGTCTGGTTACCGAGCACCTTGAAGCGCGAACGGGAAACGGAGTTCTCGAGCACGCCGCAGACGACGAAATCGACCAGGCACTTGACGAGGAAGACGACGGCGCCCACGAGAGCGGTGACGCCGATGGTCGCGGGCTCTCCCCAGGGGATGAAGATGGAGGTGAACCAAGCGACGACCACGACCTGCTTCATGCCCATGGCGAGCTTCATCATGGCCAGGGACGGGCCGGAGAGCTCGGCGAGCGGGCCCTCCTGGAGCTCCTGCTCGGCTTCGGCCTGATCGAACGGAAGCTTGCCGAGCTCCATGTAACAGGCGGCCGCGAAGGCGACGCCGGCGAGGATAACGGCGACGACGCTCGAGACGTTGCCCGTAACGATGTGCTGACCCATGGTCGCAATGTCCGTGGAGCCGCACACGATGGCGACGGTGAACAGCGCGATGAGCATGGACGGCTCGATGAGCACGCTCATGAGGAGCTCGCGGATACCGCCGAAGCCCGCGTAGGCGTTGGAGGAATCCACGCCGGACAGCGCGAAGAAGAAGCGGGACAGCGCGAGCGCGTACATGATGGTGATGGCGTCACCAAAGACGGGCATGGGGCTCTGGAGCGTGAACATGGGCAGGCCCATGGCGAGCATAAACGACACCGCGAGGAACAGCGGCGGCATGATGCGCAGCACGAAGCTCGAGTCGGAACTCACGGACTCGGGACGCGCCATGAGCTTCGCGAGGTCCCGGTAATCCTGAAGGATGGACGGACCGCGGCGATTGTGCATCTTCGCGCGAATCACACGGGCGAGGCCGGAGAAGAAGGGCGCGACCAGCATGACCACGAGGCCCTGCGCCATCGCAAGAACGATGTTCATAATATCCTCTCCCCTCTCTAGACCATGACCACGGCGAGCACGAGGAAGACCACGAGCGCCGCGACGATGTAGCAGATGTATACGGAGTAGTTGCCGCCCTCGATCTTGGAGGCGAGGCCGGCCAGCTTGTCGGCACCCTCGCTCGGTGCATCGACCAGGAAACGGTCGGGCAGGGGCTCGACGCCCTGGGCGACACCGGTGAGCTTCTGGAACACGTGCGCGATGGACCAGCAGATCTTGGTGCATACCTCGCGCAGGGTGTAGAGCGGGCCCATGAAGAGTTCGACGTCGGACGCGAAGCTCGTGGCGACGACGGGCATGTGCTCGTTGGGCTCGTAGCCGCACGCCCAAGGGTCGGTCTTCTTAGCGGGGGCCTTGGCGCCGAGGCAGGACCTCAACGCGAACGCGAGGCCGGTGAGGACCACGAGCGCGATGGCGATCGCGGGGGTGGAGGTGGCGGCACCGGAAATCTCGTTCACCAGAGACACGCCCGAGGTGGCCGTGACGGCGGAGCCGGCAAGCACGCTCTGGGCGACGTCGCCCAGAACCGGGGCGATGACGGGAGAGCCGATTCCCAGCACCACGCAGATGGCCGCGAGGAGCATCTGCGAGAACAACATCGGAGCCGGGGACTCCTTGGCGTTCGCAGCCTCCTGGGAACGCGGGCTGCTCGCGAACGAGACGCCGTAGGCCTTCACGAAGCACGTAACGGCCAGGGCACCGGTGATGGCGAGCGCGGCCGCGGAGGCGACGGCGAACACCATGACGACCGGGTCGGAGAGCGTCGAGATGTTGAACAGGGACTGGTAGGTGAACCACTCGGAAACGAAGCCGTTGAGCGGCGGGATGGCCGAGATGGCAAGAGCGCCGATGAGGAAGCAGACGGCCGTGACCGGCATGCGGCGGAACAGACCGCCCATCTTCTCCATGTTGCGCGTACCCGTGGCATAGAGCAGGGAGCCCGCGCCGAGGAACAGCTCGCCCTTGAACATGGCGTGGTTGAGCGTGTGGTAGAGGGCGGCCATGAGCGCGATCGTCGCGATGACGTCGTTGCCCAGGGCGTGCGCCGTCATGGACGCGCCGACACCGAGCAAGATGATGCCAATGTTCTCGACGGAGTGATAGGCCAGCAGGCGCTTGATGTCGTGCTCGTGGAGGGCGTAGACGACGCCCAGGACCGAGGAGATGGATCCAAAGACCAGGACCATGAGGCCCCACCAGAGCTGGACGCCCGAACCCGCGAGCAGGTCGAGACCGACCTTGAGGATTCCCAGGATGCCGATCTTGATCATGCCGCCGGACATGAGGGCGGACACGTTGGACGGCGCCTCGGGGTGCGCCTGGGGCAGCCAGGAGTGCAGCGGGATGATACCGGCCTTTGCGCCAAATCCGAAGAACGCGAGGACGAAGCACACGGAGGAGATGGCGGGTCCAAAGTCATGCGTACGGAAATCACTGAAGCTGAAGGAACCGCCCACGCCGTTGGTCATGAGCAGGAAGCTCGCCATGATGAGGACGAAGCCCACGTGCGCGATGACGAAGTAGAGCCAACCGCCCTTGATGGAGTTCTTGTTTTCCTCAATGACGACAAGGAAGTAGCTCGTAAGGGACATGAGCTCAAAGGCGACCAGGAACCAGAACACGTTGTCGGCGGTGATGACGAGCATCATCGAGGCGACGAAGGTGTTCATGAAGAAGCCGGCGCGCCCGACCTTGCCCGGGTACTCGTCGAAGTAGGACAGACCGTAGATGAAGCCCGCAAAGGCGAGGATCGAGATGAGGACCACGATCAGGCCCGCAAGGCCGTTAAGCAAGAGCTCGAGACGGGCGAACGGGAAGAAGAAGACCGTGTTGAGGGACGAAACGTCGCCAAGCACGGCCTCGAGGCCCGCGATGAACGACAGCACGGCCGCGACGGCGCCGATAAGGCAGCCGGCGGTCTTGGCGGCGTTATCGGCCTTGATCAGCAGAACCGAGGCGAGCGCACCGATGCACGAGACGGCAAGCGATGCGATAAACAGCGTCATGCTATCCATTGTTTACGCTCCCTTCTGCTTTCTCGGACAGGCCCTGGGCCACAGCGGTAGCGTCGACGACCGGACCGTTTTCGATCGAGCGCAGGCGCTTGGCCTCGTCGAGCTCGCGATCGGCCGCGCCGCCCATGACGGTAAGCGCCTTGGTGGGGCACGCCGCCACACAATGCGGGCCGTCCGGATCGAATGCGCACAGGTCGCACTTGACAGCGCAGGTGTACTGGCCAGGAGCCCACGTAAGCAGGCTGCTCAGGGACTTAGGATACGAAGGCGTCGGGTCGCACATGCCTGCGACACCGGCGATAGACGTGCCATCGGGATGGATGGCTCCGAAGGGGCACGCGATGGCGCACAGCCTGCACCCGATGCACTCCTGCTCCTTGACGTGGATGCGGTCGCCATCGTGCTCGATGGCATTCACCGGGCAAACCTCGGCGCAGGGGGCACCCTCGCAATGGTGGCAGGCAAGGGCGGCCGAAATACCGCCGGTCTTCACGAGCGCCAGGCGCGGCGTATCCTGAAGACCCTGCATCCGGTGGGCGTCGGCACAGGCGGACTGGCATGTTCCGCAGCCGATGCACCTCTCCGGGTTGATGTCGATGAAGCGGTTCATCCCCACTTCCTTTCAAAATAACGGGCCGGGCTCCCGAACGTACGGGACGCCCGGCCCAAAAAGCCAACGAGAACGGGACTACACGATTTGATTCACGTGCGTCTCGTCGTCGAACTTGGCGGCGCCGGGCTCAACATCCTGGGGAGCGGCGGCGTCCACCAGAGCCTGCTTGAGCTCGGTGTACTGACGCTCGACCTCGCCCTCTGCCCAGACCTGGTCGGCAATGGCGTCGACCTGGCAGGCGGAGAACTTGTCCTCGGGCGTATGCGAGACCGGGTCGACCTTGTGCATGGTCAGCTCGTTGCACTTGCCGATCCACCACTGGTAGGTCATGTAGACCGTGCCCTTGTTGATACGGTCGCTCACGTCGGCGCGGCTGTATACCTGGCCACGGCGGCTGTGAATCGAGACGATGTCGCCGTTCTTGATGCCGCGCGCCTGGGCGTCCGCGGGATTCATGCGGACAAAGCCGGGCTCGTCGGCAAGCAGCGCCAGCGTCTTGCAGTTGCCGGTCATCGAACGACAGCTGTAGTGGCCGACCTCGCGGACGGTGCACAGGATGAGCGGGTACTCATCGTCGGGAAGCTCGGAGGGCGCCTCCCAGTCGTGCGCCATCAGGTTGGCGCGACCGTCCTTGGTGGTGAACTTACCACCAGCGAACATGTCGGGCGTACCGTGGTCGTTCACATCGGTGCTCTTGACCGGCCACTGGGCGTAGCCGCCCTCGGGAGCCATCTTCTCGTAGGTCGCGCCCACAAAGTTGGGGCACAGGCTAATGCACTCGTTCCAGATCTGCTCGGTGTTGTCGTAGTGCATGGGATAGCCCATGCGCGTGGACAGGTCCGCGAAGATCTCCCAGTCGTGACGGCACTCGCCCTTGGGCGGAACGGCCGCGTCAAAGTGCTGGAAGCTACGGTCGGATGCGGTAAAGACACCCTCGTGCTCGCCCCAAGAGGTGGCAGGCAGGATGACGTCGGCGAGCATGGTCGTCTGCGTCATAAAGATGTCCTGGCAAATGAACAGATCCAGCTCGGAGAGCGTCTTGCGCATGCCGGCCGAATCGGGCTCGGTCTGCACCGGGTCCTCGCCGTAGTTGTAGAAGCAGTGCACCTTGCCCTCGTCGACCAGGTGACCCAGGTCGGTGAGCTTGTAGCCCTCCTCGAGCGGGAGCTTTTCCTCGGGCACGCCCCAAGCCTTGGCAAACTTGGCACGCACTGCGGGGTCGGTGACCTTTTGGTAGCCAGGGTACAGGTTGGGCAGCATGCCCATATCGCAGGAGCCCTGGACGTTGTTCTGACCGCGCACGGGCGCGAGGCCGGAATTGGGTTTGCCGATCTGGCCGGCAACGCAGGCGATGGAGGCGATGGTGTGCACCGTCTTCAGGTTCTGCTTCTGCTGGCATACGCCCATGCCCCAGCCAATGATGGCAGAGGGCTTCGCCGTGGCGTACATCTCGGCAGCTTGGTGGATCAGCGCGGGCTCGACACCCGTGATGTCCTGTACGGATTCGGGAGTGTAGTTCTTGATGGTCTCCCACCACTCGTCAAAGCCGTTCGTGTGCTCGGCGACGAATTCCTTGTCGTAGAGGCCATCGTTGACCAGACAGTTGGCAAAGGCGTTGAGGAACGCAACATTGCAACCGTTCTTGATCGGAAGGTAGAGATCGGCGATACGCGCGGTTTCGATATGGCGCGGATCGGCGACGATGATCTTGCAACCCTTTTCTTTGGCTCGCACGATACGCCTTGCGACGATGGGGTGCGAATCGGCAGGGTTATAGCCGAAGAGGAAAATGCAGCCCGCATCCTCCATACCGGGGATGGAGCATGACATGCAACCTGAACCAACCGTGTCCATCAGACCGAGGACAGTAGGGCCGTGTCAAGTACGGGCGCAGTTGTCCACGCTGTGGGTGCCGATGCACGCACGCGTAAACTTCTGCATGACGTAGTTCGCCTCATTGCCGCCGCCTCGCGAAGAGCCGGTGGTCATGACAGCGTTAGGACCATATTCGTCAATTATGGCCTGCATCTTAGATGCGGTGAAATCCAGTGCCTCGTCCCAGCTTACGCGCTCAAGATCCGCGCCCTTAGTGCGGCGAATCATCGGGTGCAGTACGCGAGGAGTCAAGATCTTGGTGTCGTTGATGAAGTCGTAGCCACTCATGCCCTTAAGGCACAGCTCGCTCTGGTTGGTGATGCCGTTGAGCGGTTCGGTACCCACGACCTGGCCGTTTTGGACCAAGAGGTTAAACTGGCAACCGGCGCCGCAGTACGGGCAAATCACTTTATGCTTCTCCATGACACCCTCCTTCCTTTCTCTGCTACCGAATACTCGGTACTTATTTGACAATCATTGGGCCTGTCGCCCGACGTTTACGCCTCGTTTTCGATGGTGGCGCGGGCACGCTCGGCAGTCAGTTCTGCCAGACGCTCCTCGTCTACCAGGGTGAGGCCCTTGGTCGGGCACGCCTCGGCACACGCCGGACCGCCGGGACGGTCCACGCACAGGTCGCACTTGAGCACGAAGCTCTTAGTCTGCGAACCCACGCGAACGTCACCCATCAAGACGGGGACCTGCGTGGTCGCCACGCTCACGGCGCCAAAGGGGCATGCCATGACGCAGCTCTTGCAGCCGATGCAGTTGTCCTCGTTGACGCCGATACGATGGTTCTTTGGATCAAAGAACAAGGCGCCCGTAGGACAGGCCTTCGCGCACGGAGCGTCCTCGCAGTGGTGACATGCCACCGGCGCGGAGATCTCGTAGGTGCGCGTTACGCGCAAGCGAGGTGCGGCGATGTTGCCGGGAATATCGTGTGCCTCGATGCACGCCGCCATACAGGTTTGGCACCCAATGCAGCGTGAAGAATCAGCCACGACTCGTTTATTGCCCATGTTGTTCACTCCCTCCTGAATCCCATGCCGGAGAGACCCTGCCGACGTTGCCCCGGACCGCCCGTGGTCCGGCATCGGCGTATCGAGCGCATGCGGCGAAACAGGCACTTCGATAGAATTCCTCCAACGATATACATGTTAAATATACGCAGTTGCAGGGGGCAAACTTGAGCATAGGCCCTGCAATACGGGTGTATTGCAGGGGTTTTGGCAGGTTGGAACTATTCTCGGATAGCTATAAAGGTGAGTGTATTACATGCGTAAATCCAGGGGAGATTTCACGCTCGTTTATAAAGGATGTAATACGTTTGATATATATTTCGCGCTCATTAACTTGAGTGCAATAAAGCAGTGGTTATAAGATTGGCTATTATTAGCCAATGTTGTATTTGACCATTCATATTGCACGCTCATTAAGGGGGCCAGTGATGTCATCGACGCAAAAACGAGCCATCCTGCAGGTGCGCATTCGCGAAGAGGACAAACAGCATGCCGAGCGCCTCTACGACGCCATGGGCACATCGCTTGCCGAGGCCGTTCGCCTTTTTGTCGCGCAGAGCATTTTGATGCGCAAGCTTCCCTTTCAGCCGGTCGCCGTGCGCTCAAAGGACGGCACCGCCGCCTATGGATCGCTCAAAGCATATGGGGACCCCAATCGCCGCTCCGAGGAGCGCAATGCCTGGATTGAGTACCTTGCTACAGAATGCGACGATTCGATTTTGGGTCCCGAGGAAGTAGATATCCATGAGTAGCACCATCATCGACGAGACCGTCATCCTACGCTACCTGCTTGACGACGACGAAGTTCTGTCACCGCGCGCCGCCAAGGTCATCGCCACGCGCACTGCTCGTGTTTACCCCGAAATCATCACGCGCGTCGTGGTCACGCTGCGCGACGTCTATAAGGTTCCCCGCGTTGAGATTGCTGCGGCCATGAAGAGGCTGCTCGATGACGTCATGGTCGACGAGCCCACCGTTGTCGCCCTTGCCGTCAAACTCTTTGGCAAGACCCATATGGACTTTTCCGACTGCCTCCTCGCAGCCCGAACCGCCATCTACAACGATGATGTCGTGAGCTTTGGAAAGCCCATCATCCAAGGCATGATCGATTACCGCCGCAAGCGCCAAACCGCTGCCGACGCTCGCGACCTCGCCGCCGAAGCCCGCAGCCGAAGCACCGACTCCACCATCGACAAACTCCGCCACCGCCCCCGCAGCTAACCCCATCCCCTCCTAAGTTGCGGTGAAATAGTTCCTGGATTTAGGCTTATTCGAGCCTTTCAGGAACTATTTCACCGCAACTTTCTGTAAGGGTGGTTTTTAGTGCCGCCGAGGGGCACTAATCAACCGTTTGCCGATATGTTTGGCTCCGACTCATGACTCTGACCTGCCCCGTCAAGCTTTTGGTCAGTTCATGGCAAGGTCTGGCGGACCAAATATGGGATAGCGTAGTGCCATTCACTCCCCCTCGAGACCATGGGGTCGAAAATGAGTCATGATAAACGCTGTTCCAAATCGCAAGCAGAGCTATTCTTCCGGTTATTCGAGGCCCATCATGGCGGGCATCTGTTTGTAGCTACCAAAAAATGGGATGAACGCTGTGCCTACGCGCTCATGCAAAAAGAGATGATTATTCGACTCTACAACCATGTCTACGCTGATCCCGCGTATTGGAATGGCCTCGGCGTCGAAGATCGCATCTTTCAATTGGCATCCGCTATTGCAGTCGTTGAACCGGATGCCGTGTTTTGTGGAGCAACGGCGGCACTGCTCTATGGCATCGGTTCTGCATATTCGCTTCTCGACAGGGTGCAAGTGCTGCTACCGCGTTCCACCAGACGCGATATGTACGAATTCGTTGAATACCGACGCTGGCGGCCGGGCGACGTATGGCAGCTCGGCCCGTTTACGTTAACGGATCCATATCGCACGGTGGTCGACATCGCCCGAACGAGCGCTTTTCGATATGCACTAGGCTATGTCGACGGGTTGGCTCGTGAGTACGGTGTCGAGCGTGAAGAATTGCGTGCATATGCACAAGCGAACTGTCGCGGACTGCACGGCATTGCGCGCGCATTTGACGTTTTTGAACACATGGATGGCAGATCGGATAACGGTGGAGAATCCGAGGCACGGGCGGCAATGATTCTGGCGGGAGTTGCCGCTCCCGAACTTCAGGTTGAAATCACTCGACCGGGAAACGCCGGCTATTATTTGGCAGATTACGGCTGGCAGATGCCAGACGGCTCTTGGATGCTGGCTGAGCTGCATGGACTAGGCAAGTTTGAGGACGATGCCCAAAATGATCCGGAACATACTGCGGCAAAAACCTATCGAGCTGCCCTCGTGCGCGACGCGAACCTGCGTGCCATGGGCCACAACGTCATTCATTTCAAGCTCTCAGACACCTACGATGTCAAAGCGTTCGGCTCCATGATGCGCGGCTACGGCATACCAACCACAAAGCCCTACGCAGACTCCTGACCGGCTGCCCTCATCTTCTCGACAACAGAACCCATCATCGACCCAGCCCGCTCGGTCTCAATAAGTTGCGGTGAAATAGTTCCTGAATAACAGCTTTTGCGGCTAATCCAGGAACTATTTCACCGCAACTTAGGAGGGGATGTGGGGTCCCGGCATGTATATGAAAATGGCTCTGGTCCCAAAAGGAATCAGAGCCATTCATCTATCTTATGGAGCGGGCGACGGGAATCGAACCCGCGTCATCAGCTTGGAAGGCTGGGGTTCTACCATTGAACTACGCCCGCAAGATATGGTCGGGACGACAGGATTTGAACCTGCGACATCCTGCTCCCAAAGCAGGCGCGCTACCAAACTGCGCCACGTCCCGAAGGTGTTGAGCAGCTAAGGTCTAAACCTTGCGTGTCCCAAAGCGAAGGAAATTATAGGGGAGACTCCCCGCCTGTGCAAGCATTGATGCCTTAGCTCCTCGAATGTGCGACAAAACGACTATGGAGCAGGCCGATCACAAATGCCACCACGGCAACCGGCGCCCACGCGGCACCGATATCCGCCAACGGCAGCGCATCAAACGGCAGCCACGTGCCCCCAAAGAACGCATCGCGGACCGAGGTGATCACGCTCTGCACGGCAACCACACCGCCAACCCAGACCCACACCTGCGGATGAGCGTCGCAAAAGCCGTGTACCAAACCCATGAGAACCAGCACGATGGAGACGGGATACAAGGCGTTAAGCATGGGCACCGAGAACATAAGGATCACGTCGAGGCCCACGTTGGAGAGCACGCACGAAAACGCCGCGAACACAAAGGCAAGGATCGCGAAGGGGCGGCGCATGGCCTCCTCGGAGGCCTCCGCTCCCCCTTCAACTACGTACGTCTCACAGAAATAGCGCGAGCAGCAGCTAATAAGACCGATGCACACGTTCATGCAGGCGAGGAAAAAGATCGCGAAGACCACGACCGTGCCGGCAAGGCCAAAGTGCATGGAGGCAGAGCGGGCAAGGATGGCGGCGCCGTTGGTAGCGTCGGGCATCACGGTGCCGAGCTGCATACCGGCAAGGGCCAAACCGCAGTAGATGACGGCCATGAGCACGCCTGCAATCACACCAGAACGCGAAATCTCGAAGGCCACGCGCTTGTCATCGGTAACGCCCAACTCATGGATGGTCTCGGCGATGATGATGCCAAAGGCGAGCGACGCGAGCAGGTCCATGGTCTGATAGCCAGTCAGAAAGCCCTGCACGGCGGCGCCCGCATCGTAGGGAGCCTGAGGCGCGGCAGCCGGCCCCAGCGGCGAGATCACGGCAGCACCCACGACCAGCACGATGAGCGCAATAAGCGCGGGGCCCGTTATGCGACCGAGCACGCGCGTGATGACACCCGGACGCAGCGTGAGCGCAAACGCGACGATAAAGAAACCAACGGCAAACACCAGGCGAGCCGTGCCGAGCGAAACACCCTCGGGCAGCAGCGGCACCAGCATTTCGAACGCCGTAGAGCTTGTGCGAGGAATGGCCAGGCACGGACCGATGGCCAGATAGACCGCCGCAACGAAGAATTCACCAAACTTGGGATGCACGCGGCCGGCCAGCTCGCGGGCCGTGCCGGCGAGCGCGACGGCGATAAATCCCATGACGGGCAAACCGATAGCGGCAATCAGAAAGCCGAACATGGCGACCGGCGTGGCTGAACCTGCTTGCAGCGCCAGCAGCGGCGGAATGATAAGGTTGCCGGCGCCAAAGAGCATCGAGAACAGGGCGATGCCGACGGTAACGACATGGTCGGAGCGCAGACCGCGCGGGGCGGATGAGGCCATAGGCACACCTTTCGGGTCGAAACAAAAACGGGACGGGCAAAAGACCCGTCCCGCAAGTATATACGCTCTAGCAGGCTAAATCGCGCAAAGCGTCAATCGCGGTGTCGACTTCCTCGTCCGTGTTGAAATACCCAAACGAGAAACGGACAATACCCTGGCGCTCGGTCCCGAGCGCGCGGTGCATGAGCGGAGCGCAATGGGCGCCAGGGCGCGTCGCAATCCCCCACCCCTGCATGAGCGCGTCCGAGATCTCGGCGGAGTCGATATCGCCCACGTTGAGTGAGACGATCGCCGAGCGCACGGGCTGGTCAAACGCGCCGTAGAGCTTAACCCCCGGAATCTCGCGCACACCGGCAAGGAAGCGATCAGCGAGCGAGCGCTCATGCGCCGCAATCGCCTCAACCCCGCCTTGGGCCTCGATAAAGTCAAGGCCGGCGGAAAGGCCCGCGATGCCATGGCCGTTGAGCGTGCCCGCCTCAAGGCGCGTGGGCCACTCGAGCGGCTGCAGCGCATCGAAGCTGTGCACGCCGGTGCCGCCCATGGCCCACGGAGCCACGTCAATGCCCTCCGCCACGGCCAGACCACCGGTGCCCTGTGGACCCATGAGCCCCTTATGGCCGGTAAAGCACACAACATCGAGCCCCATGGCATCCATGTCAATCTTCGCCGTGCCGGCAGACTGCGAGGCATCGACAATCACGAGCGCACCGGCCGCATGGGCCATGGCAGCTACGCGTGCAATGTCGACCGCGTTGCCGGTCACATTGGAGGCGTGCGTCACCACCACGGCACGCGTACCGGGCGTGACTAGCCGCTCGAGCTCGTCGTAGTCGAGCACGCCGTTGGTATCACAGCCCGCATGCTCAACAGTCACGCCCCGCTCGGCCGCCAGGCGGTTGAGCGGACGCAGCACGGAGTTGTGCTCAAGCACCGTCGTGACCACGCGGTCGCTGGGGCGCACCACGCCACAGATGGCGGTGTTGAGCGCCGCGGTAGAGTTGGGCGTAAAGCACACATGGTCCGCCCTCGGGCAACCTAAAAGGCGCGCGAGCTTGGCACGGCAACCGTGAATCGTACGAGCGGCATCGAGGGCACCCGACGTGGCGCCGCGCCCGGCATTGCCGAGCGAGCACATCGCCTGCGTCACGGCATCGATGACCGTCTGCGGCTTGTGCATGGTCGTCGCCGCGTTATCCAGGTAGATCATCGCACGACCTCCCACATATCAATCACGGTATAGCCCTCGGTGGGAACGCCCGCCGCGGCGAGTTCGCCGCGCAGCAGCTCCCCATCGGCAGGCAGCGCCTTCCACGCCAAGCCGCAGCCGGCGGCAACCTCCCCGGGCACGGGAATCGTGCGCCCGGGAAGGCCGCGCTCGATGCACAGGGACTCGCACCCCATGGCGGCCGCCGTGGTGGGAAACGTGATGACAAGCGCCGGGCGCTTCTCCCTCATGGCAACTCCAACCAATACGCTACGGGCGCACGACGCGCACGGCCTGCTCCATCTTCTCCACGATCACGTACATATTCGTGACCTCGCCCACCGCAAGCTGGTCTTTAATGCCATAGTGGTCGAGGCAGGTACCGCAGGTGAGAATCTCGACACCCTGCTCGGCCAGGCCCTTCAGGTCATCGAGCACCGGCGAGCCCTCGACGGTGAGCTTGGCACCGCCGTTGTAGAACAGCATGGTCGCGGGCAGTTCCTCCTGCTGCGTCACGGCAAAGACAAACGCCTTCATAAGCTTGTGGCCCAGCTCGTCGTCGCCACGGCCCATGCAATCGGTGTAGACGGAAATGACGAGTTTGCCCTTGCCGGCGCTGGCGTCGCAGAAGGCAGCGCCATCCTGCTCAGGATCGGCCACGGCAACGGCGCCAGAGGTCGCCACGGTCACGTGCCACTCGGCGTCAGAAACCTTCTCGACCGAGGCCGTGCAGCCCTTCTCCTGCGCCATCTTGGAGATGTTCTTGACGGCAGTCTCGTTATCGACCGAGGTCACCACGGCGCCCTCGCCATCGAGCTGCTTCAGGGCTTTGAGCGTCTTGACGACGGGCAGCGGGCAGGCATCGCCCATGGCATTGACTTCAATTTTGGTAGACATAGTTTTTCCTTTCGAAAGAACCGTTCTAGAGAACGGCAAACAGTTACATAAACGTGCGGGCTAGCGAACAACGCGGACGGCAGGACCGCCCGGCTCCGCCTCGCACACGCGACCAACGACAGCGGCGATGCGCCCCTCGGCATCCAGGCGACGCGCAAGCTCATCCACATCCCTCGCGGGCGCCGCAATAAGCAAACCACCAGACGTCTGCGGATCGTACAGCGCATCCAGCATGCCCGGCTCCAGGTCTTCGTCGGCAGCCACGCGCGGGCCAAAGAAGTCCTGGTTGCGGTAGGAGCCCGCGGGGATAATGCCCAGACGCGCCATGTCGAGCACCTGGTCAAAGAGCGGCACCGCCCCCGACGCAAGCTCAACCTGCACGCCCGAGCCCTCGGCCATCTCGCACGCATGCCCGATCAGACCAAAGCCCGTAATGTCAGTACAGCCGTGAAGCTCGAGTCCCTCGGCCAGACGAATCGGGGCCTCGTTGAGGGTACGCATCGAGTCAAACACGGCTGCGGCCTCGTCCTGCTCGATGAGCTCGCCCTTAATGGCCGTGGTGATGATGCCCGAGCCAACCGCCTTGGTCAGCAGCAACGCATCGCCCACGCGCGCGCCGCTGTTGGCGAGCATACGGTCAAGCGCGACAAACCCGCTCACGGACAGGCCGTACTTGGGCTCGTCGTCGTTGATGGTGTGGCCGCCCGCGATGGAGCAGCCGGCCTCGACGCACTTGTCGGCGCCGCCCGCCAGAATCTGACCGGCAACCTCGATGCCCAGACAACTGGGTATGCAGAGTAGGTTCATGGCATGGCTCGGCCGCCCGCCCATGGCGTAGATGTCCGACAGCGAATTTGCCGCGGCAATCTGGCCAAACAGGAACGGATCGTCGACCATCGGTGGAAAGAAGTCGATGGACTGCACAAGCCCCAGGTTCTCCCCTACGCGGAAGACGCTCGCATCGTCGGAGGTATCGAACCCCACGAGCAAGTTGTCGTTATGCACATTTGGCAAGTCGCCCAGGACCTGGGCGAGGGCTCCAGGAGCCAACTTAGCGGCTCAACCGCTCGCGGCCGTCATAGACGTGAGCTTAATCTGATCGTCAGCCATCGATACCTCCTCTCATCGGTCAATCATTTTCTCCCAGTATACGCATGAATGCGAGCCTGCGGCGGATGCATTAATTGAGCGCCTGTGCGCGAATCGCCGCACCGATCGCTCCGGCAAAGCGAGCCTGGGGCGAGGTGGTCACCGGCGACCTCAGTAGCTCGCCCAACCGCTCCACCACGAAGGCGTTCTCGCACAGGCCTCCCGTCAGGTAGTACGGGGCGCCCGCGGCCTGCCCGGCCATGGTCGCCACGCGCGAGACCACGCTGTCGATCACGCCACGCGCAATGTTCTCGCGCGGCTCACCGCGGCCGATCAGGCTGATAACCTCGCTTTCGGCAAACACCGTGCACATGCTGCTGATCTTGGTGGGCTCACCGGAACGCGCAAGGTCGGCCATCTGCTGTTGGGAAATACCCAGACGGTCGGCCATGATCTCCAAAAAGCGCCCCGTACCGGCAGCGCACTTGTCGTTCATGGCGAACTTGGCCACGCGGCCACTTTTAAGCTGAATGACCTTGGTGTCCTGGCCGCCCACGTCAATCACCGTGCCGTGATCGCCAAACAGGCGCACGGCACCGGTGCCGTGGCAGGTGATCTCGGTCACGACCTTGTGCGCATAGAGCACGGCAACACGGCCGTAGCCAGTCGCGACCACGCGCACGTCGTCGGCAGCCACGTCATAACCCGCCGCTGCCAGTGCCTCGCGCAGCCGCTCGGAAGCATCGACCGAGGAGAACCCGGTTGGCTGCACGCACGTCCACGCCACCGAACCCCCTCCATCGACCACAGCAGCCTTAGCCGCCGTAGACCCGATATCGATCCCGATCCCTATCATGGCTCTCTCCCAATCTAAACATCAAAGGTAGCGGCGCGTTCAGGCGCCTTAGCTCTAGGTTTCTCAGGTGCCGGAGATTGCCCCGAAAGAGGAGCGCAGCGTACATTGGGTACGCAAGCGACGGTTTGAGGAGCAAGATCCGGTGCCTGAGGAAGCTAGAGGGTTTCGATGAAGGCGGCGATGCGGGTCTCGATCTGGCCCATGTCACCGTTGCTGTAGTCGGTCTCGATCTTCATATACGGAATACCCGCACCCTCGACAGCCTCCTGCATGCGCGCACTCTCCACGTTAAAGGTGTGGCACGCCTGGAGCACGCTCTCCACTACGCCATCGACGTGATACTTCTCGCACATGGCCAGCGTGTTTTCCATACGACCGTCGTTGGGCGTCATGACCGAGCAGTTGATATCCAGGTAACGGTCGGCGATGGCGCGAAGGATGTCGGGAGCCTCCGGGTCGATCATCATGGCCGCCGTGCGCTCGCCCGAGCAGTCGTCCATGCACACGACCACACCACCGTTGGACTCGATGGTGCGACCGATCTTGTTGATCACGCCGCCCACCGGGCAGCCGGTGATCAGAATGCGCTTGGCATCCGCCGCAACCGGGCGCTCGCTCGCGTCGTAGGCCTCGCGCAGCTTGACAACCTTTTGCTCCAGCTGCTGCGTATAGGCCTCGATATCAAAGCTAAACGTACCGGCAAACATGGTGCTCATCAGGTCGACGCCGCTCATGGCCGCCGGCTGGTTGGCCTGCAGCGCAAACATCTCGAGCTGGGCCGCACGCAAGCGGTTGCGACGACGGACGGCAGCGCGCAGATCATCGTCGGTAATCGCGATGCCGTAGAAGTTCTCGAGCTCCTCCTTGAGCAGGCGGCACTCCTCGTACCAGCCCTCACGCTCGTAGGCGCGATCGCGACCCTGCGGAAGATGCAGAATGTGCGTGCGCTTGAGTTCGTTGAGCAGCTCGTACATCTTCTTCTTGCCGTCGCAGGTGGTCTCGCCGATGATCATGTCGCTAAAGTACGTAAACGGGCACTTTTGCGAATAGGCAAAACCGTACGTCGACTTGATGAGCGGGCAGAGGTTTGCCGGCAGCACCTTCTCGGCCTCAGGAATCACCTCGTCAGACGTACCACACAGAGCGACACTTGCGGCCCCCGCAGCATCGATAATCTCGAGCGGCGTATAGCTGCACAAAAAGCCGACCAGGCGATTACCCGCCTGCTTATAATCCTTGACGCGAATAAACGCCGCCTTGCGTTGCTCGTTGAACTCCTCAAACGTGGACGGCAACGGCTGCTCAATATTTTCCGACATATAACTCCTTAACAAACCTTTTAACCAACCAAGGAAACGGCTTTCCCAGGTGCCCGAGGTTGCCGTGAAAGAGGAGCGCCGCGTACTTTGGTATGCAAGCGATGGTTTGAACGGCAAGATCGGGTGCTTGGGGAAGCCGCTGGACCGGATAGCCCTAAATGGTTTCCAAGAAAGCCTCAATCCTGGTTTGCAGTTGGCCTGCATCCTCGCCGGCGTAGTCGGTCGTGATGTGCATAAACGGGATGCCGGCCTCTTCGGCGGCCTTCTCCACGGCAAACGACTCCATCTCGTAGAGCGTGCAGAACTGCAAGGCCACGTCGACGATGCCGTCGGCATGCAGGTCCTTGGCCATCTGGACAATGTCCTTCATACGCTGGTGGTTGGGCGTAAAGACGGCGCAGTTGATCTTAAAGTAGCGCTCGGCGATGGCGTCGAGCATCTCGTCAACCGTCTCACCGGACTCGTCGACCAGGTCCTTGTAGTAGCGCGAGCCCGTGCAGGACTCCTCGCCCACCACGACGCCGCCGGCCTTCTCGATGAGGTTGAACAGCTTCCAGTTGGGCACGGCCATGGGCGTACCGGTGTACAGGATGCGCTTGGTGCCCTTGGGCGCCACACCCTCGCCGGCCTCAACGCGCTGCTCGCACTCAGCCGCCATTTCGTTGATGGCGCCGGTCAGACGCGGCGTGTCATCCATAAAGGCGGCCTGAACGGTCAGCAGGCTGTCGAGACCGCTGATGGGCGCCGGATCGGCAGCGCGGGTCGCAGCCAGACGCTGCAGGGCGCGACGCTTCCCGTTGACGGCGTGGATGGCAGCCTTCAGGCGCTCAGGCGTAATCGTGACGCCGCACTCTTCCTCGATCTTGGCGGCAAGCTTTTTAACCTCGGCCTTCCAGGTCACGAGCGTCGACTCGTCGTGCACGTTGGGAATATCCATGACGTACATGTTCTTTTGCGTGGCAAAGAACTCGTAGGCCTTCTTCTTGCCATCGCAGGTGTTCTCGCCTACCACCAGGTCACTCGACTCAATGTAGGGGCAGACCTCGCCCAGCTTAAAGCCGGCAAAGCTCTTGATAAGCGGACAGGTGTTGCGCGGCAGGTGCTCCTCGACCTTATCGGTTGCCCAATCGGCACCCGAGCACAGGCCAACAGGAATGCCGTCGCAGGCGAGCACAATCTCCTCGGGCACGTAGACGCAGAACGAACCGACGATTTTGGTAGCCTCGCCGGCCTCCTTCTTGTCGAGCATCTCCTTAATGCGACCGCTATGGATGTTGGTGGCCACAAAGTCCAGGTAGGACGTGGACTTGGGGCGATTGTTCTGCGTCAGGAACATATCGCCGTACATCTGGCCCACGGCGCCCAGCAGCATATCGTGGTCGGCAAGATTCATGCCGAGGCTCTCCCACATCGGATGGAAATCAAATTCTTCAGCCATGACGGTTCCCCTCTCGAACCAAATACGGATAGCTACGGTATTGCTGCACGACGGACGGCGATTGCCCGGCCGTGCTCAAACCCGGAATTTTAGGGAACCTGCTTTGCGGTCGATTATTTAGTTGTGCGTCGTCTCTCCCGGAGCCGTGAACATACCTGCTCATATGCGACTCCGAGCCATATACAGGGCGCGCGCGGCAACGCGGCGAATGTATGTCGTCTGCGGCATGTGCGCACCCTCCTTAACCAGTCAAGGTCCACTATATCAGCGGTCATCGTCCAGACGAACACCGTTGACATTCGTACGACAGCCTCGCGTGCCGTCGTTTAATAAATAATTATCTTGATTGATAAGAGTCTGTCATCCCTCATTCGGCAAGCGGCAAGACAAAGCCGCCGAGGCTTATATCCCCGACAGCATTACCCGGCGCTATCGACAAACCAGGTGGATCCTACTCGCATCGAAGTGCATGCGCAGCGTCTCGCCTGCTTGCGGCAGCCCGTCGGCAGCAACGTTCACTTTGTTGACCTTCCACTGCAGACGCGTGGGCGCATCAGCGCGCGGCACGTCCAGCAATACCAGCCGCTCAAAGCGCGAATCGCTCACACGGGCCACGTGCAAATCATAGCTGTTGCGCCCCCGCTCAGCGCGATTGTCAACATGGAAGTAGCTTGCGCGAATGCCCAGGAACGCCACAGTATCGGGAACCTCACGACCCACGTTAAAGCTCATGCCCCAGTCGAGAGCCTCGACTTCCTCGTCGCCGACCTTGCGCGCCCGGCTTGTGTTCTTGCACCCCGTCAGGCGCAGTGCCGCCAGCGTCTGCGGACGGCGGACCACGTCCTCGACGGAGCCGATCTCCTCAACATGCCCATCGTGCATCACGCAGATACGCTGGCACAGGCGACATGCCTCGTCGATATCGTGGCTCACGTAGAGCACGGTGCGGTTGCACACATCGAACAGGTCGAGCATGTTCTGTTCGAGGGCGCTCTTAAGATAGGAATCGAGTGCGCTCATGGGCTCGTCGAACATAAAGATGCCCGGATGCGCCGCCACCATGCGCGCAAGCGCCACACGTTGCTGCTGACCGCCCGAAAGTCGTGCGGGATAGCGGTCGGCAAAATCGGCTAGACCGAAAATGCTCAGATAGCGCTCGGCGAGCTTTTTGCGCGCGGCGGCATCGCCCGCGCCCTTTACACCGGCACATACGTTATCGGCCACCGTCATGTTGGGAAACAGCTGATAGTTTTGGAACAGCAGGGCGCATTTGCGCGCCTGGGGCGACAGGTTGATGCCCGCCGCCGAGTCAAAAAAGGTCACGCCGTTGACGACGATCTTGCCCTCGTCAGGCGTCTCCACACCGGCAATGCAGCGCAGTGTGCAGCTCTTGCCGCAACCCGAGGCGCCCAGCAGCGCCACGCGCTCCTCGCCGGCCTCGAGCTGCATGTCGAGCATAAACCCGGGATAGCGCTTTTTGATATCCAAAACGAGCGACATAGCTTATCGACCTCCCTGCGGCGCCGCATCATCGCGCATGAGCTCGGCCAGTGCCTCGCGATCAATACGCAAGGCATCGCCGCCCGCCGGGTCGAGCGAATCGCCCTGTCCGGCGAGATCTTTGGCCTGTTTGCGCTCCGCGCGGGAAAGGCCCCGCTCGCGATACTTTTGCGAATGCGCGGTGTACATGTTGATGAACAGAATGACCAGGAAACTGAACACGATCACGACGGCGACCCAAAAGAGGGCCACCGATGTGTTGCCGCCCATCCACTCAAAGTAGATGGCGATGGGGATGGTCTGCGTAATACCGGCGTAGTTGCCCGCAAAGAACAGCGTGCAGCCAAACTCGCCCATCGCGCGGGCAAAGGCGAGCACCGTGCCGGCGGCGATGGAGGGCCAGCCGAGCGGCATCATGAGCTTGGCAAAGATGCGACGTTCGGACCATCCCAAGGTTCGCGCGGCGTCGAGCATCTGCGTATCGAGGCTCTCGAAGGCACCGAGCGCCGTACGGTAGACCAGGGGGAACGACACCACCACAGCAGATATCACCGCCGCGGGCCACGTAAAGACGATCGAGACGCCGTGCGCGATAAGCCACTGGCCCACCCCGGTCGAGCGGCCAAACAGCATAAGCAGCAAAAAGCCGCACACCGTAGGCGGCAGCACCATAGGAATCGTAAAGACCGAATCGAGCAGGCCCTTGATGCGGCTCGTAGTACCCATGGTCTTCCATGCGGCAAACAGGCCCAGTGCAAAGGCAATCACCAGGGCAAGGCCGCTCGATTTTATGGACACCCAAAACGGGCGATAGTCGATGTCGCCCAATAAGGAGGCCAGAGAGGTCAAGGGCCCCTGCTCATCCCGCAACACGACAGACGATGCTTCTACCATTTGAGCGCTATCAAGCCAACGCGCGCCGCCCTTGGCATCACCCGAGGCTGATGCAATCACCACATAGCGGTCCCCATCCGCACCGCGCTCGTCAAAGCCATAGGTATAACCGCCGGCATCAAACGTTGTTTCCGCCGTGACATACCAAGGAAGATCCACGTCCCCTAGCTGCGCACCACCCATGCAGTTTGCGCTGTCGAGCTTACAGACGAGGGCCTTGAGACCCGATACGCACTCGTTGTCCTGCGGATCCAATCCATACTTCTCGACCGCCTTAGGCGATATCCACACCACAACGCGATCGGCAGCAGGCGCCACTACAAGGTCCACGTCCTCGTCAACAGGAAACCGGTAGCCCTCAGGCTGACCCTCCATGGCACGAGCAGTCCCCTTGGCCAACCGCTCAAAACCCTCGATCCCATAGGAAAGCCCATGAGCGGTCGCAGCAATCTGGGCCCCGTCCTCAGCGTCCCCAGCAAACGCAAATCCCGGCACCCAGCAAAGCGCGAAGGTCAAAGCACAGGCGACAAGCATGCGGAATCTATTAAGCACGAAAAGCTCCAAGCGAATACAAGGACGGAGTGAAACACAAAACGATGGAATTATCGCGCCAAGCCGCACTACTCGGAAAGCTCAAAGCCGTATTTGGCCCAAATCTTCTGGGCCTTCTTGTTGGTCAGGCAAAAGTCGATAAACGCCTTGGCCTCGTCGGCGTGCTCGGAGCTATCGGCCACTGCGCCCGGGTACACGATGGGCTTGTGCGAGTCCTCGGGGCACACGAAGGCCTCCTCGATGCCGTCATAGCGGAAGATGTCGGAACTGTAGACAAAGCCAGCCACGCAGTCGCCCGTAGAAACGTAGGCGGCAGCGGTGCCGACCTTGTCGGCCAGGGCCACCTTGTCGACAAGCTCGGGTGCATACTCGCCGTCGTCGCCCTCGGTGCCGGTATAGAGGCCTACGGAAGCCAGCGCCTGGTTGGCGTACTTGCCGGCGGGAACGGTCTTGGCGTCGCCGATGGCGATCTTGCCGTCCAGGTTCGCGACGTCCGCGATGGCCTCAACCTTGGTGTCGGAGCCCTCGGCACGAACGATCACAAGGTCGTTGACGAACATGTCCTCACGTGTGTCGACGTCGACGAGCTCGGCGACCTCGGCATCGTCCATGGTGCCCTTGGAGGCCGTGATGAGCACGTCGACGGCGGCACCGGCGCGCATCTGCTCGACCAAATCGCCGGAAGCCTTAAACTGCGTATCGGCAAACGTGGTGCCAGTCTGGTCGGTGTAGAGCTCCTGAACCTCGGGTAGGGCCTTCTCGAGTGAGTTGGCGGCGAAAATCTGTAGCTCGACGGTTTCCTTCTTGGAAGAGGCCTTGGCGGAGCCGGCATCGGAACCAGCGGGCTCGGACGTCTTGTTGCCCGAGCAGCCGGCAAGGCCAAGGCCGGCGGCAGCGGCAGCAGAAAGCGAGACAAAACCGCGGCGTGAAACCATATCGAACATATTCAACCCTTTCGAACGCTATGCCCGGGCACCCCGCCGCAGGCTTTATTCTGTTACTAGATTATACTTCCGCGCGAATAATGATAGTGAGAAATTATTCTCGCTAGAGAATATAGATTCGAGTTGCCGTGCATCTCGGTGCCGCTTCGGCGGAAAACAAAGGCGGAGCAGCCGTTCAGGTCGCCCCGCCGCAGGTAAACCGCTTAGTTGGTATGTCCGCCGCCCGCTGTCATCTGAGCCGCATGCTCCAGCTGGTCTGCTATGGCCTCCCAGCTTTCGCGGGCGGCCTTCGTAGAACCGGGAAAGTTTACGACAAGCGTATGACCTCGTTGCATGCAAATAGCGCGCGAGAGCATAGCGCGGCGCGTCTTGGTCATGGAGTACGCACGGATTGCCTCTGCAATACCCGGCACATCGCGGTCGCAGACGGCACGCGTCGCCTCGGGCGTTACATCTCGCATCGAAAGCCCTGTGCCGCCGCAGGTGAGTACGACATTGGCGTGGCACTCATCGGCAGCTTCCACAATGGCATCACCGATCTCGCTGGCGTCGTCGCGCACGACCACATGTGAGACGACCGTCCAGCCCTGCGCCTCGATAAGTTCCTCGAGTGCGGCTCCAGCCTCGTCCTGAGCAAGATCGCGCGTATCCGAGCACGTCACGATCGAAATCTTCAACTCCATAGTCTTCCTCTTACAACACCGTGCCCTCGGGCAGGTCGACACGCACGACATCCACGACGTCGCCCGCCTTGAGCTCGCACGGTCCTTCGTCAATACGCAGCAGGCAGTTGGACCGCTGCATCGTGCCGAGCAGCGCCGAATTCTGCGTCTTGGCCTCGGTCACCAACAGCTCACCGGTCTCGGGGTCGCGCAAAACCGTGGCGCGATCGAAGAAGCGTCGGTCCTGGCGCTTCTTCACGCAGTGCGTCAATATCGCCTGCTGCACGGGACGCGCACCCTCGGCAAAGCCGCGCATCTTGCGGATCGCCGGACGGGCGAGCATCTCAAAGCCCACATACGCAGCAGCGGGATTGCCCGAAAGCCCGAGGTAGGGCTTACCCCCGAGCAAACCAAACGTGATGGCCTTGCCCGGACGCATCGAGATGCGGTCGAACAGCACCTCGCCCTCGCGCCGGACGAGCGCCGTCACGTAGTCGTAATCGCCCGCCGAGGCGCCGCCGCTCGTAATGACAAAATCGCACTCTCGCGTGGCGCGATGCACCAGCTCGCCAATCGCCTGCTCATCGTCGGGCGCAATACCGTAGAACACGGGCTCGGCGCCGGCATCGAGCGCCTCGGCCATCAGCGCCGAGGAGTTGGAATCGCGAATCTGACCGCACGCCGGTACCTTACTCGGTGCGACCAGTTCCGTGCCCAGCGAGATGATGCCCACACGTGGGGCAGCGTGCACCTTCACGCTCGCGTATCCGGCGCTTGCCAGCAAGCCGGCGCCCGCCGGAGCCACGACCTCGCCGGCATGCATCACAACATCGCCGGCATGGGCCTCCTCGGCGGCAGAGCGAACGTTCTCCCCTACCTTGGCAGGTGCCGAGAAGCGAACGTGCGAGCCCTCGTTGCCGTCGCCATCGAGTACGTCGACGATCTCGTACTTCACCACGGCATCGGCACCTTCGGGCACCGGCGCGCCCGTCATGATGCGGACGGTCTCGCCCGCGCCGATTGTGCCCTCAAAGACATGGCCCGCGGCCTCGTGTCCGATAACGTCGAGCGTCACCGGCGCCTCGCCAGATGCCTGTGCCAAGTCCGCCGAGCGCACGGCATACCCGTCCATGGCGCTGTTGGCAAACGGCGAGATGTCGATGTCGGCCACCGCGTCCTCGGCCAAGGGAAGACCGGTGGCCTGCCACACGGGAATCTCGACGAGATCGGTCGGAGCAACATGCGACAGGATAATCGACTGTGCGTCCTCCAGCGGAATGAGTTTCTCTGCCATATGCACCTCTTAATGCCACGGCGCACAACACGGGCGCCGATTCTTTATGCTTGTCTCAGTATAATCCCCCGACGCACGACCGCGACTCGGCCTATATCCGCAAATACACCTGTCGGTTGCAGGCCGCGAAACAGAATGGAAACCAACCCACCGGCTCGTCGCGTTTACCGCGTTTTATAATGCTTGCGTTGCAACCTAAAAGAGGAACGTATGGCTCATAACGACAAACCCGAAAGCGCAAACGAAGCGCGGGATCATTCCCAGCCGCTCGACGAAGGCGGTTTTTTCTCCCTGAACGACGTTATCACGGCAGGCAGGCATCAGCTCACCCGCTCCGAGCACCTCTTGGCTGCCGACACGCGCCGCAACGCCCGCAACCTACTCGCGAGCGCCAAGTTGCTCGCACTCGTCATCATTGTCTCGCTCGCCATGGGCGTTGCCGCCTGGGCGTTTTTGGCCTCGCTGAATATCGCGACCGACTATCGCGAGCGCCATGCGTGGATTTACGCGCTGCTTCCCGTTGTGGGCATGGCCACCGCATGGGTGTACAAAAACCACGGTCTTGCCGCCAAGCGCGGCAACAACCTGGTCATCGACTCCGCTCTGGGCACGCGCCTCATCCATATGCGCATGGCCGTCCTCACCTTCGTCTGCTCCACGCTCACGCACCTAACGGGCGGATCGGCCGGTCGCGAGGGAGCCGCGGTGCAGATTGGCGGCACCATCGCCAGCAACATCTCGAGCCTCGCCCACCTCAAAAAGCATGACCACCACGACCTCATGCTCGCCGGCATCTCATCGGCCTTTGGCGCCGTATTCGGTTCGCCCCTTGCCGGAGCTTTCTTTGGCATGGAGATGTGCTTTATCGGCAAGATCGACTACACCGCGGGCATCTACTGCCTGGTCGCCTCGTTTACCGGCTACTTTACATCACTCGCCCTGGGTACCGAGTACGAGGCGAATGTCATCGCCAGCGTTCCCGGCATGACGCCCAAAACGGTCGTCATCGTTGTTATCAGCGCCATCATCTTCGGTCTGACGGCACGCCTCTTTGCCTGGTCGGTTCGAACCGTCAAGAGCCTGTACGGTCGCATTATCACCAATTACCTCGTTCGCGCACTCGTGGGCGCGCTCGTGGTGCTCGCGGCCTACGCGATGCTCGGCGCCTGGAAGTATGCCGGCCTTGCCACCTGGCTCTCAGGCGCCGGGTTCGCCGGCAACACCACCCTGGTGGACGCAGCCATCAAGTTGGTCGTCACAGCGCTGACCCTGGGCGCCGGCTTCCAAGGCGGCGAGGTCACGCCCCTGTTTGGCATCGGTGCGGCGCTCGGCGGCTGGATCGGTTGCCTCGTCGGAATCGACCCCAGCTTTCTGGCGGCGCTGGGCATGCTCGGTGTATTCTGCGCCGGCCTCAACGTGCCCATCACCACCTGCATGATGGCCATCGACCTGTTCCACGGCACGGCCGCCGGGTTCTTTGTCATCGTGGCCTTTATCAGCTACCTAACCGGCGGGCACCGCGGCGTGTACCCCGCCCAGCGCATCATCTCACCCAAGCGCCGTTCGCTTATTGTGGATGAGGGCGGTACGGTAGCGGATGCTATCGAGCGCCACAACGACCTGATAGAGTAGACGTAAGTATTCGCCGTGCAGCCACAATCGGGGGCAATTCGACCTGAGCGCGACCGCACCGTCACGTCATACGCCGGGAGTCGCCACATGCACGCAACTGATTTTGGTCGCACGCTCATCATCGCCAACCCAGCCGCCCAGTCGGGTGCGGCGCATGAAGTTGCCGAGCGCCTGCAGCGCTTTTTGGACATGACTGCACGCGCATCCCAGTTTGACCTGGTGCTAACCGAGCGCATGGGGCACGCCAAGGAGCTGGCCGCCCAGGCTCAGGGCTATCGCACCGTTATCGCCCTTGGCGGCGACGGCGTGATCCACGAGGTCGTCAATGGACTCATGACGCAGGATGAATCGGGCCGTCCTGCCCTTGCCGTCCTACCCGTTGGCTCCGGCAACGATTTTGCCCAAACGCTCGGTATCGAAGATTTCTCCGGTAAGGATTTTGGCGCGCTGCTCACCTGTGAGCTGCAGCGTCAAGACATCGGGCGTATTCGCTCATGGAACCCAGCAAGCGGTAGCGGCGAGGCTACCGTTGAGTACTACGACCAGACGCTTTCGGTCGGCATCGATGCCGCCATCGGCCTTGGCACCACCGAGCTGCGCAAAAAGACCGGCTTGACGGGCGCGCCGCTCTACACTCTCTCGGGACTTGAGCAGTTTGGCCTACGCTATCGCAACTACCCCATGTCAGTCAGCTTTGACGGGGCGCCCGCCGAACGCGTGAGGGCGATCATCATGGCGATTCAGCTGGGTCCTACGTATGGCTCGGGCTATCGCATCTGCCCCGATGCCGACCCCTGTGACGACACACTCGACGTCTGCTACGCCTGCGGCCCCGTCCCTCGCGCGGTTGCCCTGCCTATGTTCCTTTCGGCCAAGGACGGCCACCATACCAAGTTGCCGCCGGTTCGCATGCGCCGCTGCCGCCATGTTGAGCTCACCTTTGAGGAGCCCGACTACCCCATCCAGGCCGACGGCGAGCCCGTTGTCGCCTCGCGCATCGAGGTCGACATCCTCGCCGGCGCCCTCCACGTCTGGCGCCCCACCCACTAGCCACCCCTATTTCACCGCAACTTATGAAGAGATCATTCGTCGCTGCCCGGTTTGCGACGGTTGGCCTTTTTAATGGCGTTGAAGTGTTTGTCGTTGAGTCTGCGCTGGCGAGAGCGCTGGGGAACCTTGGTCTTTACGCGTCGGCGCGGTGGACGGCCACGACGCTCAAGCTCTGCCCTCAGCTTACGCAAACAGCAGCTGCGATTCTGAAACTGGCTACGGCTCTCGCGCGCCGTCACGACAATCCCCGTGGGCCCATGCTTCATGCGCACCGCCGAGTCCGTCGTGTTCACACCCTGGCCGCCCGGACCCGTCGCGCGAAACACCTGCACCTCGCAATCGCGCGCCAACTCCTCGACCGACATCTCGGCATAGTGCGCATACTCACGCCATCCCATCTTGTTCTCATCCATATCAACACCTCCCCTCATACAAAAAATGTGACAAAGGGACGGTCCCTTTGTCACATCGCATACCAATCGCTTGTGTTGCGCGCTTAGGCGAAGGTAATCTCGCCGGTCTCGCAGTCCATATCGGCGATACGGGCCAGGCTCTCAACGCGGAAGCCGCGCTCGCGGAGCTTATCGCCACCGCCCTGGAAGCCCTTCTCAACGGCGATGCCAATGCCGGCAACCTCGGCACCCGCAGCCTCGCAGATCTTGATAAGACCCTCGAGCGCGCACCCGTTGGCCAAAAAGTCGTCGATGATCAGGACCTTGTCGCCCTCGGACAGGAAGCGCTTGCCAACGATGACCGGGTACTCCTTCTGCTTGGTAAAGGAGTAGATGGTCGTGGCATACTGCTCGCCGTCAAGGTTGATGGACTGGGCCTTCTTGGCAAAGACCACCGGCACGCCGCCAAAATGCTGGGCTGCAATGCAAGCCATGCCAATGCCCGAAGCCTCGATCGTCAGGATCTTGTTGATCTCGACGCCCTCGAACAGACGGGCCCACTCGGCACCCATGTGGTCGAACAGCTCAACATCGCATTGGTGGTTGAGGAAGGCATCAACCTTAAGGACGTTACCGGCCTTTACGATGCCGTCATGGCGAATACGATCCTCAAGCTCCTGCATGGCGCAACCCCTTCTCGCGGCAAGATACCGCGCGATTAATAAACGTTGTTCGATAGTCTACCACGGACCGACCCTCGCCCGCCCCACAAGCCGCATCGCACCATAAAGCCGCAAGACCAGTAGATAGGCCCGATTCGTGGCAGACAGCCTCCCAACGCATTAATGGCGGGCACGCATCCTCACCAAACGCACCACGGCGAGCGCAAAGCCCACAGCGGCCACAACCATCAACACATAGAACACCGAACGGAAACCAAACAAGAACACATCCGGACGGCCTGCAACAAAACTGGTCACGGCCTCGCCCATCGCCACGCTCATCTGCCCATACAGGATATTCGACGCCACCGTAATGCCGAGTGCCATGCCGGCATAGCGCGCCAAACTGCCCAAGCTGCCCGCAAAACCGAGTGCCTCGCGCGGAGCCGAGCCCATATACAGCGAGTTATTGGGGCTCTGGAAAATCGACGTGCCGCACGACATAAACGCGGCACAGCACACGATCACAGGGATGGAAGAGCACTCGTCGAGCGTGCTTACCGCAAAAAGACCGCACACGTACACGCCCAGGCCGACTGCCGTGGGGCCCTCGCAGCCAACACGGTCCGAAACCGTACCCGAAAGCGGGCCGATAAAGGCATTCACCATCGGCAGCGCCAAAAAGAGTAGTCCCGAGATGTCGGAACCAAAGCCGTGGGCGTCCTGAAAATAGAACGGCAGGATAAACTCGGATGCGCCAATGCCAACGAACACGATGAGCATGCAGACAAGGTTGATGGTGAAGGCCGAATTTGCAAAGCAGCGACGAGCGGCCTCGATCAGGGACATGGAGCGCTCGCCGGCCTCCGGCTTAACATGTGGCAGTGTATAGAGCCCCACGATAAACGAGATGACACCAATGGGCAGGTTGATGAGGAAGATACTCTCCCAGGGAAAGCTTGCCACCAGCATGCCGCCCAGCACGGGGCCACACATCATGCCGAGGGCCACGAAGGTCGCGAGAATACCCATGGCACGGCCTCGTTCGCACGCCGGAAACGACTCGGTGATGATACCCATATTGTTAGCCATGGCCGCCGCGCAACCGACGCCCTGAACAATGCGTGCCAGAATAAGGACCTCGAGCGAGGCCGAAAGGCCGCACAGCAGCGAACCGACCGTAAAGACGATGACGCCCAGCTGGAACACGCCGACCTTGCCGCGCACGTCGCCCAGACGGCCAAACGGCAGCATGGCCACGCACGTCGCAAGCAGATACACCGAGCTCACCAGCTGAATGCGATCGAGGCCCACGCCCAGCTCCTTTTGCATCACGGGCAGCGCCACGGTCACGACGGTCGAATCCAGACATACCATAAACGTCATGATGAGCACGGTAAACAGAATCGCCCATTTGTTCTTGCCATGCGTGTCGCCCTCTAGGGCAATGCGCTCGCGGCGCAGTTGCTCTGCAGTTTTCTCCATATCTATCCTTTCGAGTGGTGCAACGCAAAAACGGGGCCCCAATCGCCTGCGAACAGTCGCGATTGGGGTCCCGCCTACGGAATCGGAACGAAAGGTCGCCGAAGCTTTCTGCCAGCATCGGCACCTTGAACGGAGCTAGCCTAGCACTGCTCGAGCGCCTGCTCAAGGTCGGCAATCAGATCGGCCGTGTCCTCAAGGCCGCACGACAGGCGCACCATGTCGGCGGAGATGCCACAGGCGATGAGCTCCTCATCGTTCATCTGGCGATGCGTGGCGTTAGCGGGATGCAGGCAGCAAGTGCGGGCGTCGGCCACATGCGTGGCAATCTGGGCGAGCTTAAGGCTCTTCATAAAGGTCTCGGCCGCCGCGCGACCACCGTTAAAGCCAAAGCTCACAACGCCGCAGGTACCGTTGGGCATGTACTTCTGAGCGATGTCATAGTACTTATCGCCCTCCAGGCCCGGATAGCTCACAAAGCGTACCTTGGGATGGCTCTGCAGGAACTTGGCAACGGCCAGGCCGTTCTCACAATGACGCGGCATGCGTACATGCAGGCTCTCGAGCGAGCTGTTCAGGAAGAAGGCCGCCTGCGGGTTCTGCATGGGGCCGAGGTCGCGCATGAGCTGCGCGGTGGCCTTAGTAATGAAGGCACCCTCGCGACCGAACTTCTCGGCATACGTCACGCCGTGGTAGCTCTCGTCGGGCGTGGTGAGACCCGGGAACTTATCCGCGTGGGCCATCCAGTCAAACTGGCCGTGGTCAACAATCACACCGCCCAGGTAGGCAGCATGTCCATCCATGTACTTGGTGGTGGAGTGCGTAACGATGTCGGCGCCCCACTCGAAGGGACGGCACATCACGGGCGTCGGGAAGGTGTTGTCGACCATCAGCGGCACGCCGTGGTCATGTGCGGCCTTGGCAAAGCGCTCAATATCGAGCACAGCAAGGGCGGGGTTGGCGATCGTCTCGCCAAAGACGAGCTTGGTATTGGGCTCAAAGGCTGCCTCGAGCTCCTCATCGGTGCAGTCGGGGGCGACGAACGTGCAGGTAACGCCCATGCGGCCCATGGTGTGGGCGAGCAGGTTATAGGTACCGCCGTAAATGGCAGAGCTCGCGACCACATGATCGCCGGCACCGGCCACGTTAAAGATCGCGAGGAAGTTCGCAGCCATGCCCGAGCTCGTGAGCATCGCGGCGGTGCCTCCCTCCATCTCGCAGATCTTGGCGGCAACCAGATCGCACGTGGGGTTCTGCAGGCGGCTGTAGAAGTAGCCCGACTCCTCCAGGTCAAACAGCTTGCCCATGTGCTCGGACGTGTCGTACTTCCACGTGGTGGACTGGTAGATGGGCACCTGGCGCGGCTCGGCATCTCCCGGGTGATAGCCGCCCTGAACACATGTGGTACCGATGGTCTGCTCGCTCATATCTAGCTCCCTTGCCTGGGTTTTAGTTTTATTCGGTTCACGATACCGCTACCCCGCACCCCTCTCAACCCATCCACAAGGTAGGTTAGTGGACAAATTGATCAGGGGTATTTATCTCAAGCCTTGGGCATTTGCTCGATAGATAAAAATGAGGCATACATGAAGCTCTCGATGATTACATGCCCCGTCACGAGTACCATAGGCGGGTACACCGTGACCAAGGAGACAACGATGAAGCAAATCGATACGGCCCAGCTCGACATCACCGCCTGTCAGGCTCAAGCTGCCGAATACCACGCCCGTGGCTTTAACTGCGCCCAGGCCGTCGCCTGCACGCTCGCACCCGCCGTCGGGCTCGACCCCCAAGTCGCCTTTACCCTCACCGAGGGCTTTGGCGCCGGCATGGGCGGCATGACCGAAACCTGCGGCGCCATCTCGGGCGCCGTGGCCATCATGGGCTTTGTAATGAGCGACGGCATGGAAAACCCCAAGACCAAGGGCCAGACCTACAAGCTGTCGCGCGAAATCGCCAAGCGTTTTGGCGAGAAGAACACGACGACCGTCTGCGGCACGCTCAAGGGCATCGGATCGGACAAGGGTCCGCTCCGCAGCTGCCCCGGCTGCATCGACGATGCCGTCGAGATCGCCTGCGATATGCTAAAGCAGCTCGCCGAGTAAACGGCAGCAACAGAAAAACGACGGCCGGCGCGCTTGGGATCCATCCAAAAGTACGCCGGCCGTCGCCGTTAGAACTCGGCAAATTTGGGAGCGCCGACCTCAATCTCCTCGCGCCCCGCCATAAGCTCGCGCATCTTTGCGCAAAACGGCTCCTGCTCCCCCGCTTTAAACACCAAATGAATCGTCACGGTATCCGCGTAATCGGTATCCGAAACCTTGGCACCCGAATCCTGCGCCAAACGAAGCACCTGCTCATACTGCGGATAGGCCACATGCACGTCAACGGGCACGACGCTCGTCATCTCGACGATCTGCCCAGCCTCCCGAGCAGCTGCCACCGCCGCCTGCGTCGCCGCGGTATATGCGCGCACCAAGCCACCAGGACCTAACAGCGTGCCACCAAAATAGCGCGTCACTACGCAGCAAACATTTTTGAGCCCCGCGCCGCGCAGCACCTCGAGCGTCGGCATACCGCTCGTGCGGCTCGGCTCACCATCATCGCTCTGGCGCTCGCGCCCATCGACCAAAATCCACGCGGGAACATTGTGTCGAGCATCGTAATGACGCTTGCGAACCATCTCGATAAAGGCATTCGCCTCATCCTCGGACTCAATATGGACCAGCTGGGCAATAAACCGGCTCTTGCGGTCCACAAACTCGCCCGAAGCCTCAATATTCGATTGCAGAGTAAAATAGCTGTCCAACAAAGCCCCTCAACAACAAGCAAAGCAACAAACAGCCTCAATAATACGGCAAAGACCGTACCGTTAATCCCAGTAAATAGAACGGCAACACCGATGATTCCGTAAACGAAAGCGAGAACCCGTCAGCGCGAGCAAGGTGCCTTGAAAGACGAGGGCATTGACCTTATGGTCATGCCCGAAGGCTTGAAAGGCAGATTGCCGCGCTGACGGGTTCGCAGCGTCAACAAAGTGCTGAGTGGGCCTATAAGCCGGGTTCTGTCGTGAACGGTCATTTATCTTGTCTGCACGTTACCGTGCAGCTCCACGCACGCTACCCGAACGCGGACCGGGCCGGCCCATAGCGTTCCTATTCGCGCTTGCTCCGGATGGGGCTTGCCAAGCCGCCGTGTTGCCACGACGCTGGTGGTCTCTTACACCACCGTTTCAGCTTTTCCCTTTACGCCTTGCGGCGCAGGTGGGAGTCTTCTTTTCTGCGGCGCTTTCCGTCGGATCACTCCGCCCGGCCGTTAGCCGGCATCCCGCCCTCTGGAGCCCGGACTTTCCTCACGCGTACTGCAAACAGCACATCGCGCGACCGTCTGGTCCACTCAGCAGTGCAAGAGTGTAGCACACCGTTGCCGCAGGCAATGGCACAACACAAGCGTTCGACACGATAAACCAAGAACCACGCCATGCAGTACAATAGGGTTGTCGATGGGCAATGTCGTCAGTCGAGACGCGACCGCGCTCCGCACCCCTCCGTCTACTCGGTGCGTTCCCGCCTCCTCCCCGAGGCGGGATGTCGGCATTTTTTCATTCACCGACAACCCAATAGCCTGTGGACAGCCCGGGTAGCATCGCGTGCATCAGCAGCGAAAGCAAAAAGGGACCCGTCCATTGCGGACGGATCCCTTAAAACAAGTGATCGTCAAACCGATTTACTCGGCGTCGGTCTCCTCGTCCTTCTTCTCGGAAGGAAGCGGGGTAACCTCGATCTCGACGCCCAGAGTCTCAGCAGCGGACTTCATGGACAGAGAGATACGACGACGGTCGAGGTCGATCTCCATGACCTTGACCTGAACCTTGTCGCCCACGTGGGTGACCTGAGAAGGCTGGTCGACGTGCTTGTTGGCCATCTCGGAGATGTGCACCAGGCCCTCGATGCCCTCGCCCAGGTCGACGAAAGCGCCAAACGGGACAAGCTTGGTCACAGTGCCCTCGACGATAGCGCCGACGGGGTACTTCTTGACCAGTGCGCGCCACGGATCCTCGGTGGTCTGCTTGAGACCCAGGGAGATGCGCTCGCGGTTGAGATCGACGTCGAGAACCTCGACCTCGACCTCCTGGCCGACCTTGACAACCTCGGAAGGATGGTTGACGTGGTTCCAGGAGAGCTCGGAGATGTGGATGAGGCCGTCGATACCGCCGAGGTCGACGAAGGCGCCGAAGTCGACGATGGAGGAAACGGTGCCCTGGAGACGCATACCAGACTTGAGCTTGGACAGGATCTCGGAGCGCTCGGCCTTACGGGACTCCTCGAGCACGACGCGACGGGAGAGGACGACGTTGTTGCGGTTACGGTCCATCTCGATGACGCGGGCCTCGATGCGGGTGCCCATGTAAGAGGTGAGGTCCTTGACGCGACGGAGGTCGACGAGGGAAGCAGGCAGGAAGCCACGCAGGCCGATGTCGAGGATCAGGCCGCCCTTGACAACCTCGATAACCTCGCCCTCGACGTTCTCGCCGGAGTTGAACTTCTCCTCGATGCGGTTCCAAGCACGCTCGTACTCGGCACGCTTCTTGGACAGGACCAGACGACCGTCCTTGTCCTCCTTCTGGAGAACCAGAGCCTCGATGGGATCACCGAGTGCAACGATGTCTGCAGGGTTAGCGTCCTTGCGGATGGACAGCTCGCGGACCGGGATAACGCCCTCGGACTTGAATCCGATGTCAACGAGCACCTCGTCATGCTCGATCTTAACGACAGTGCCGTTAACGAGATCGCCCTCATCAAAGTCGGTAATCGTACCGTCGATGAGGTTGTTCATCTCCTCCTCGTTGACATCGTCAAGAGAGAAAATGGACGAGTTCTGAATCTCACTCAAAGGTGGACCCCTTTCGAACTACGGGGCCCCGATTGCTAGGACCTACAGAAGGGTGCGACAAGCACACAACGTTTAGGAACACTCGGGAGCCGACAGATACTAATGTGACGCTTATGCAATCACGTTCGTATAGGTTACGGGGAAATGAGTTCGATTTCAAGCGTGAACTGCGATTTTTTACTCGTGTGGAGACTTTTTCGTAATCTTATGAACACACGTCTCCGCAACTTGACGATAACCAGCCAGGCATTCGGCTTTGGGGTAAAGTATCCGGAGCCAACGATTCTAGATCGATTTTTCGAGAAAGGTGCCCGCGTGCTCAAAGCAGTCGTTTTCGATATGGACGAGACGCTTCTCAGCATCAACCTCAACGCGTTCATCCTTCGCTATTTTAAGGATGTCTCTTCGATGCTCGCGGATATCGGGCGCCGCAGCCGCGGTGGCACGATGGCACGCCTCGGCACCATCCTAGTCGACCTCAACGCCAATCGCCGCAGCGGCACGGACAACCGCACCAATCTTGAGTTTTACCAAGAAGAGGTCGAGCGCCGATGCGGGATCCGCCTCTCCGATCCCCTCATCTACGAGGCGTTTACCTACTATGACCGCGAAGTTCTTCCGTACAAGAACGACGATGTCATTAACGCCCACGCCATGCCGGGCGCACACGCCGCGCTCCAGGCCGTACAGGACGCAGGGCTGCGTTGCGCGCTCTTTACCAACCCCAGCTTTCCCCAAGGGGCCATCGAGTGCCGCATGGGCTGGGGCGACCTGGCCGACGCCCCCTTTGAGCTCGTCACGCACATGGGAAACACCACCCGCTGCAAGCCCGATGCCACCTACTATCTAGAGCAGCTTCAGGTGATGGGACTCGAGCCACACGAGGTCCTTATGGTGGGCAACGATCCCAAACGCGACTTCCCGTCCCCCGATTGCGGCATCCAAACCGCCTTTGTGGGCCAAGGCAAGCCCAGCCAAGCCACCTGGCGCGGAACCATGGAAGACTTCGCCCGCGAATTCAACGCCGTAGTAGAAGCCTTCTACGAACACCAAGTAGCCGACGAACTGTCGTAGGACCCCTCGCTCCAAACCAAATATCGCCGCAGGTTGAGCACAAGTCAGCGAAAATGCCCCTAAGCGAGCAATGTGCCTTGAAAGAGGAGGGCATAGGCCTTCTGGCCATGCCCGACGATTGAAAGGCAGATTGCCGCTTGGGGGCGTTTGCAGCGTCGACTGGTTACGCGGTTTGGTAAAACCGCGTAACTAGCACACCTGGGTTTTGCCGATCATGATGTTGAGGATCTCGACGTCGGTGTCCTTCATGCCTACGCGGCCTACGTAGCCCATACTGGCGATTGTCTGCTCAACGGTATCTTGGATCAGGCCCTCGCCGGCGCGGAAGCCGCGACCCTGCATGGCCATATCATGGCCCAGAATCGCCGCATCGACGGCAGCCGAGATCTTGGCGGCACAGCTCGCTTTGGCGCCGTCGCACACGATGCCGCCCACGTTACCGAGCGTGTTCGAGACCGTCGCGCCAATCTGCTCGCGCGTGCCACCGCACAGCCAGGTAATCGCGGCGCCGGCGCCGCACGCGGCGCAAATAGCACCGCAAAACGCCGAGAGCGCACCAATATAGCTCTTGATATGCACGGCGATAAGATCGGACAGCATCACGGCGCGCACCAGGCGCTCGTGGTCGCAACGCAGGTACTCGGCATACTCCATGACGGGCAATGCGCAGGTAATGCCCTGATTGCCCGAGCCGCACACAATGGCGACCGGCAGCGCGCAGCCGTTCATGCGGGCGTCGGACCCGGCGGCCGCACGGGCACGGGCACGGCAGGCGACGTCATCGGCACGAGCACCCAGCAGCGTACGACCCACCTCGGCGCCCCAAGCGTGCGCAAGGCCCTCGGCACTGATTGCGCCATTCAGCTCAATCTGACGCTCAACGGCAGCACGGGCGTCCTCAATGTCACCGTCCTCGATAAAGTCGATGATGGTCTCGATCGACATGGGCGTGTCGGCGTTATCTGCCGCCCGCTCGGCCACGACGCGCTCGGCGCAGGCGGCACACTCCCCCGCCGACTTGCCGCACACCGGAATACCGTCGAGGGTATGGCACGTGACATTGGTGTGGTGGTCGGTAATCTCGACGACCGCGGTATGGCCCCCGGCCGTGGCAGTCACCTTGATGTAGAGGTTGGGCACACCCTCGACAAGCGATACATCGCAGTAGTCGGCGTCGGCGAGGAGCTCGGCCACGCGAGCACGGTCTTCATCGTTAACGCTCTCGAGCACCTCGAGCGCGCTTTTGGCGTCGCCGCCCACGGCACCCAGCACGGCCGCGGCTTCAATACCGTGCATACCGCCCGAGTTGGGCACGGTCACGCTCTTAACGTTCTTGATGATGTTGCCCGAGCAGGCAACATCCATATGATCGGGCTCGTAACCGAGCGTCTGGCTCGCCAGCGCTGCTGCATAGGCAACGGCAATGGGCTCGGTGCAGCCGAGTGCACAGACAAGCTCGCGGTTCAAAACATCGCAAAACGCGGCATCACGAAGGGAATCGGTAGGCATAGGTATCTCCTGCTTGCATAACGGGCTGGGCTCTCAAAAATAGTTAGCTCCTTTATTTGATAACAATGCATCAAAAACTGCAACCATGGTTCCGGCGGACGGCGCTCAAGCACAAACTGACAGCATTCATTCATGAGAAGCCGGTCTTGTTGCATGCTAAAGCGTTTGACCAAAAAACGCCCGAGCGTTTACGCAAAAGTCGCGCTATCATGCAGTCGAACGCGGTAAAACCTTTAGCATTTGCGCCGCACAGACCAGAGAGGAACCACTCATGAAGATTGGTATCGGCAACGACCACGCCGCCGTCGAGCTCAAGAACATCATCTCCGAGCACCTGAAGGAGCGCGGCTGCGAGGTCGTGAACTTTGGCACCGACACCTCCGAGAGCTTTGACTACCCCATCGCCGGCTACAAGGTGGGTAAGGCCGTTGCCAACGGCGACGTCGACCTGGGCATCCTCATCTGTGGCACCGGTGTCGGGATTAGCCTGGCTGCCAACAAGGTCGAGGGCGTACGCGCCGTCGTGTGCTCCGAGCCCTTCAGCGCCAAGCTCTCCCGCATGCACAACAACACCAACGTGCTCGCCTTTGGTGCCCGTGTCGTGGGCTCCGAGCTCGCTAAGATGATCGTCGACGAGTGGCTCGACGCCGAGTTTGAGGGCGGCCGTCACGAGCGTCGCGTTAACCTCCTCAACGAGATCGATCACACGCGCGGCCTCAAGGTCGTCGACGAGGCCTAAACCACTCAGTGCCACAAGCTAACAGCAGGGGCCCGCTCGGAACTCATGACCGAGCGGGCCCCTTCATAGATTTTGGAATAAAAGGGCGCCGCGGATGGAGTTCCGCGGCGCCCAAGCCACACGCTAACAGCTTTAAGGAGTCAAAGCTGGTTTAGCCAAAGAAGCGCTTGATCTCAATCTCGGCGTTCTCCAGGCAGTCGGAGCCGTGGATCACGTTGGCGTTGACATCGACGGCAAAGTCGCCGCGGATGGTACCAGGAGCAGCGTCAAGCGGATTAGTAGCGCCCATGAGGGTGCGCATCTTAGCAACAGCGGAGAGACCGGAAACGACCATCTTGACGACCGGACCGCTCGTCATAAAGTCGCAGAGACCGCCAAAGAAGGGCTTGTCGGCCAGATGGGCGTAGTGCTCCTCGACGGTAGCGCGCTCGAGCGTGGTCATCTCCATGCGCTCGATGACAAGGCCGCTGCGCTCAATGCGAGCAACGATCTCGCCGATCTTGCGGTCGCGCACGGCGTCGGGCTTAATCATGATGAAGGTCTTCTCGATAGCCATAAAAGTAGCCTTTCAAGTAGGTTCGCGCGTGCCCAAGTCCCATTCCGGCACCCGCCTGGACTGCATCGTAACAGAGTTTTAGCTGCAGTTAAACAAAAAGCTGTTTATTGAAACGTTGCAATTTATTAAAGCGCTCCATATGTGTCACTTCTGTTTCGAAGCCCGATTAGAGTACCATCCGACCGCCCATCAACCGCGCCGAACAGAGCAGGCGGTCGGTTGCCGCCCGCGAACGTATCCCCTTCACAACCTGCCCAAAGGTCCTACAGAAGTTCTCGACAAGCCCCTCCCCCATAGCAACAAAATACGGGCTCCCACATCAGCAGGCGCCCGTAAAGCGAAAACGATTTATCAATAAATGGACAATACGTCTTCAGCCAAACCTCTACTTTGCCCCGTGACCCATCTCGACGACCTTGGTTAGCGATCCAAACACACCTTCGTCGACCACGAGCTGCGCCTCGGCACGCTGCAGCTGCACGGCAACGGCGGCAGGGGCGGTGCCGCCCTCGGTCGTGCGCGCGGCGACAATCGACGGGATGTCGAGCGCCTCGGTAATGTCGTGCTCAAAGAGCGGGCTTGCCTCCTGGAACACCTCAAACGGCAGGTCCTCAAGATTGCAGCCGCGCTTCTCACACATCAGAACCAGATGCCCCACCACGGCATGTGCCTCGCGGAACGGCAGGCCACGCTTGGCCAGGTAATCGGCAACATCGGTAGCGGCAAGGTGCCCCACGCCGCACTCGCGCGCCATGGCATCCTCGTTGACGGTCCAAGTCGAAATCATTCCGGCCATAACCGACAGGCACTGCATGAGCGTATGGGCGGTATCGAGCGCGCCCTCCTTGTCCTCCTGCAAGTCCTTGTTATAAGCAAGCGGCAGGCCCTTCATGGTCACGAGCAGCTGCACCAGGTTGCCATAGACACGGCCGCTCTTGCCGCGAATAAGCTCGGCAAAGTCGGGATTCTTCTTCTGCGGCATGATGGACGAGCCGGTGGAGTAGGAGTCTGAAAGCGTGATAAAGCCAAATTCGGAGCTCGACCACAGCACGATCTCCTCGGAAAGACGCGACAGGTGCATGGCCATGACGGAGCCAGCGTAATGCAGATCGAGCAGGAAATCACGGTCGGAAACAGCATCGAGTGAGTTAGGAATCACGCCCGCAAAGCCAAGTTCGGCAGCCGTCATCTGGCGATCGAGCGGATAGCTCGTACCGGCAAGCGCGGCAGCACCCAGCGGGCAGTTGTCGGCGGCATCAAAGGCGGCCTTCAAGCGTGTAAAGTCGCGCGCGAACATCCAGGAATACGCCAGCAGATGATGCGAGAGCAGCACGGGCTGAGCGTGCTGCATATGCGTGTAACCCGGCAGAATCACCTTGTCGTACTTCTTAGCCGCATCCACCAGCACATGGCGCAGCTCAAGATTGGCCTCCATGAGCTCCTTGGCCAGCGCCTTGACGCCCAGGCGCGTGTCGGTCGCCACCTGGTCGTTGCGCGAACGTCCGGTATGCAAGCGCTTACCGGCCTCGCCGATGCGACGCGTCAGCTCGCTCTCGATGGACATATGAATGTCTTCGTCGTTGATGTCGAAGGTGAAGTTGCCGGCATCGATATCCTGTTCGATTCCGGTCAGGCCCTTGGCAATCGCCTGCTCGTCCTCGGCACTGATGATGCCCTGGGCCGCCAGCATCTTGGCATGTGCCTTAGAGCCTGCGATATCCTGCTTATAGAGATGTTTGTCGACCGGCAGCGACGCGCCAAACTCCTGCGTGACCTCGGCCACGCCTGCCTCAAAACGACCGCCCCAAAGAGCCATGGAACCGTCCCCTTTCTCCAAATACCAAAACAAGCGCCCAAAGCAATGCGCCATATCGCTAAAGCGATTTTTCAACCGCTAGTTTTACACATTCCCCACCGTGTGCGGAGCCATGTAGCTAATTTGCAAAGAAGTGACGCGCCATGCACTTGGCGCCCAACGTCTCCCTCCGGATGTTGCCCTGCGAACCATCGATCCAGGCCTTCAGGCTCACAGGGACGTCCTCGACCCTTGCAGCATCGAACTCGGGCGCGAGGGCAAGTAAAGCATGCGCGATAGCATTGAACATAATGGATACTCCTCATATATATAGGCGCAGAGCCGCCAAATTGATAGAAGGAGCCCCGCCGGACAACCCCGGCGGGGCTCGGACTCAGCCACAGTCGCGGCATCATATATGCGGGCGGAACGTAGGGGCCACCGATGTTAAGAAGTGTCAGCAAGCATAACGAAAGGTAGGGACCCCGTGCGCCCGTTATGTATCACGCGGATGGGCCGCGCGGATACCAAGGGAAGGAGGCGCTAGGCCTGGGCGGCAGCAGAGCTGGGGCCCTGGACCTTTGCCCACGTCTTGAGTGACAGCGTATCGATCTCGATAAAGCCGGCACTGGCCTTCTCGTCAAACGTAGTGTCGCGGTCGTAGGTAGCCAGACCGTAGTCATACAGGCTAAACGGGCTCTTGCGGCCGACGACATGGCAGTTGCCCTTAAAGAACTTCAGACGGACGGTGCCGGTCACGAACTTCTGGGTGTCGGCCATAAAGGCGTCGAGCGCGTTTTTGAGCGGGCTGTACCACTGGCCGTTGTACACGGCGGTGGCCCAATCCTGCTCGAGCTTGATCTTGGTCTTGAGCAGGTCGCCCTCGACGCAGATGTCCTCGAGCGCCTTGTGGGCGGTGATGAGCGTCAGGGCGCCGGGAACCTCATAGCACTCGCGGCTCTTGAGGCCCACCAGACGATCCTCGACCAGGTCAAGACGGCCAAAGCCGTTGTCGCCCGAAATCTTGTTGAGGGCGATGACGATCTCGGAGAGCTTCATCTTCTTGCCGTCGACGGCGACAGGCTTGCCGGCCTCAAACTCGATCTCGGTATAGGTCGGGGCGTCAGGCGTGTCCTCGGGGTTCTTGGTCATAACCCAAGCGTCATCGAGCGGCTCGTTCCAAGGGTCCTCCAGGTGACCGCACTCGATGGCGCGACCCCACAGGTTGTCGTCGATGGAGTAGGGGTTATCGTTGGCACCCTCGGGAACCGGCACGTTGTGGGCGTGGGCATAGGCGACCTCGTCGGGACGGCACTTCAGATCCCACTCGCGCACCGGGGCGATAACCTTGAGCTCAGGGTCGAGGGCCTTGACGGCAGCCTCAAAACGAACCTGGTCGTTACCCTTGCCGGTGCAGCCGTGGGCGACGTAGGTCGCGCCAAACTCGTGGGCGACCTCGACGAGCTTCTTGGCAAGCAGCGGGCGAGACAGGGCGGAGAGCAGCGGATACTTGTTCTCGTACATGGAGTTTGCTGCGATGGCCTTGGTCAGGAACTCATCGGAGAACTCGTCGCGCAGGTCGAGCACCTGGCAATCGAGAACGCCCAGGTCGAGCGCCTTCTGCTTCTTGGCATCCAGTCCGATCTCTTCCTGGCCCACGTTGCCGCAGACGCAAACGACATCGAGATTCTTCTCGTCCTGGAGCCACTTGACACATACGGATGTATCAAGACCACCGGAATATGCGAGAACGACTTTTTCCTTGCTCATGGCTGTTTCCTTTCGCCCTTGGTAGCTAGTTAGAACATCGGTCAGTTGCAAGTCATTTCAAGGTCATATACCGTGCAATATCAGGTTAAATAGCAAAAATCAGCACATACATGCCCTAGAAACATGCAGCAATGTCGTGCTAAAACCCAACGACCTCAAAATGACTCTGTTGAGGCAATTCGCCCCATGCGGACAGAGACGATTGTTATCGTCGTCGGGAAATTGCGCGCTGGCGTCGGATGGCATTGTCTGCAGTGGTGATGATCTTTACGAACTGCATCTGCCTCTCCTTTCACGTATCGCCGGGCGCAATTCAAATATCGTAAACGGTACCTTTTACTCGGTAAGCGGTTGTTTTTCCGTCTCCGTTTTCGATGGTCGCTATATTACGCTAAAGTGCCCGCAGCACAAGCGACAAATTCAAATTTCTGAAAAGTTTTTTCATTACTTTGTGAAGCGTGGTGCAAATACGCACCATTCCTGCGAAAATACGCTCGACTACTAGTTGATGGTTATAACGTCTGAAACAATCTCGAAACGAAAGGCGCATTTTTATGCAAACTTACGAATCGGACGCCAACATCGGCAACATTAAGATTCTCGCCGTCGATATGGACAAGACGCTGCTGACCGACGAGCGTGTGCTACCCCAGGGTCTTGATGAGCGCCTGGACAAGCTCGCCGACGCCGGCATCGTATTCTGCCCCGCCAGCGGACGTCCCGCCCCCAAGCTCGAGGAGATGTTCGAGGGCATCAAGAACCGCCTCGCCTTTTGTCCCGACAACGGAGCTTGCGTGATCTATCGCGGCAGCTATATCTATAAGAGCAATATTGACGTGGAGCTGTATCAGCAGGTCTTGAACCGTGCCTCGGAGGATCCTCGCGCTGTCCCCGTCCTGTGCTGCTTCGACGAGTTCTACGTGCTTGCCCGCGACCATCAATACCACGACGAGATCAGCGTCTACTACAACACAATCAACTACGTCGACAGCTTTGAGGGCATTGATTTCGAGTCCAACAAGATTTCGGTCTTCTTCCCCGGCTACGACGCCGAGCCCGCATTCCGCGAGACTTATAGCCCCGAGTTCTCGGACAAGCTTTACGTCACCAACGCCGGGCGCGAGTGGATCGACTTTATGAACCTGGGCGTCGACAAGGGCGCCGGCGTCGCGCACCTGTGCGAGCACCTGGGCATCGATATTGCCGATGCTGCCGCCGTGGGCGATACGTACAACGACATCCCCATGCTGGAGCGCGTCGGTCACAGCTTTATCGTGGACAATGCCGAAGAGCACATGAACGTGCACGCCAAGTGGCGCATTCCGAGCAACAACGACGGGGGCGTACTGACGCTCATCGACGCCATCTTGGCGGCTCGTTAATCTATCCCGTCGCCATGCCCGGGGCCGACCGCTTGATTTTTGCTCGGTCAAGTCCTGGGCTCGCACGAAGAGCACATTTAGTGCTCTTCGGCTCGTGCGGAATCTACAAAAATCAAGCGGTCGGCCCCGGGCATGGCCATGTTGACTTTGCTTGCCGCCAAGATGGCCTCTTGAGTGTCTAGATACTTGGCTGAATTTATTTGAACAGAGGGGAGCCCCTTTTTGGAAGGGGCTCCCCTCTGTTTTGGTTACTTTGGGGTTGTGGGCACTTCCCTATTTGGCGTCGGCCCAGGTTATGCCGGTGCTGGCTTCGGCGATTAGGGGGACGCGGAGGTCTACTACGTGTTCCATGACGTCGCGGACCATGGCGGTGAGGCGCTCGACTTCGTCGACGGGGCACTCAAAGTCCAGTTCGTCGTGTACCTGCAAGATCATGTGGGCGGCAAAGCCTTCTTCTTCCAGGCGACGACTTACGCGGGCCATGGCGATCTTGATGATGTCTGCTGCGGTGCCCTGCATGGGATGGTTCATGGCCGTGCGCTCGCCAAAGCCGCGGAGTTGCGGGTTTTTGGCCTTGAGCTCCGGAATATGACGACGGCGGCCGTACATGGTCTCGGCGTAGCCCGTCTGCTTGGCGCGTGCCACCACGTTGTCGAGGAACGTGCGCACGCCCGGGTAGGCCTCGTAGTAGCGGTCGATCATGTCGCGTGCCTCGGCCATCGAGATATGCAGCGACTGCGACAGGCCGTAGGCCTGCTGGCCATACACGATGCCAAAGTTCACGGCCTTGGCGCGACTGCGCAGGTCGGGCGTTACCTCGGACACCGGCACACCGAACACGCGCGCCGCCGTCTCGGCATGGAAGTCCTCGCCCTCGTTAAAGGCGCGCACCAAGTGCTCGTCACCCGAGAGATGCGCCAGCAGACGCAGCTCGATCTGCGAGTAGTCCACCGCCAAAAAGACGCTTCCCTCGCCTGCCGAAAACGCCGTCTTAACGGTACGACCCAGCTCCGAGCGCGTCGGGATGTTCTGCAGGTTCGGGTCGCTCGAGGACAGACGCCCCGTTGCCGTGATGGTCTGGTTGTACGTAGTGTGTACGCGACCGTCACCACGGCGTAGCGGGCCCAGGGTGTCCAGATAGGTGGACTTGATCTTAGACTTCTCACGCCAGTCCAAGATCAGACGCACGATTTCGTGGTCACGCGCAAGGTCGCTCAGCACCTTGGCGTTGGTCGAATAATAGCCGCGCTTAGTCTTCTTGAGGCCCTTGGTCGGAAGCCCCATCACATCAAAGAGCACATGCGACAGCTGCATGGGACTGCCAATATTAAAGGTCTCGTCACCCGCCAGGTCGCGAATACTGCGCTCAACCTCGGTAATCTGGGTCGCCAGACCCTCGGACAGACTGTGCAGACGGTCGGGGTCCACGAGCATGCCCGCGCGCTCCATCTTGGCAAGTACCGGAACGAGCGGCATCTCGATGCCATCGAACACGTTGGCGGCATTCTCACGGGCCATGCACTCGCGCAACGGTGCCACGAGCGCCAGCGTCAGAGCCGCAGTACGGGCGGCAGGCGCCGGAGCGTCCTCACCAGCACCCTCTGCGCCGCACGCCGCAGGCAGCGCCATCTGCAGATACGTATCGGCAAGATATGCCTCATCGAACTCGGAGCGATCGGAATCCAGCAGATAGGCAGCGACCACGGTATCGAAGATACGCGTGGAATCGGTAGCGAGCGGATCCATGAGCTCGAGTTCAGAAGAATCGATGGGCGAAAGCTCGTGCAACAACGCCTTCATATCCGGGCTCGCCACGCGGCCCTCCACAAACAGGCGCGCAAGCACGCCGGCAATCACGCCGTGGGCGAAGTTGAAGCCATCGACTACGGCAGTGGTACCGCCGTCGCCCTCCTCGAGCGCGAACAGGCCCTTGGACGTCGCCAACCACAGCGTGCGCGTCAGTCCAAAGAGCGCGCCCTCTTCCTTGTCGTCGTCCACCACGGCGGCGACCCACTCGCCGGCATCAATCGCGCGGGAGACCTCAGCCGCAACGGCACCAAGCGCGTCGGCATCGCCGGCGGCTGCGCGAACCATCGCAGGTATCTCAAACACACTGGAGGCAGCAGCAGCCCCGCCCTCGCCGCCGATCAGCGCCAAGAAACGGTTCTGCATGGCGGTGATACCAAGCGTGCCCAGCGCCGCGGACACTTCGTCGGCAGAAAACGCCGGGAAGGACGTTTCGTCAAAGTCGAGCTCGACGGGCGCATCGGTGCGAATGGTTGCGACCTTGCGGCTCAGCAGCGCATCGTCGATGTGCGCACGCAGGTTCTCGCCCATCTTGCCCTTGACCTCGTCGGCATGCGCGATGACCTCGTCCAAGCTGCCGTACTGTGCGATGAGCGCGCTCGCCTTTTTGGGCCCAATGCCCGGTACGCCGGGAATGTTGTCCGACGTATCGCCCTTTAGACCGTAAAAATCGGGCACGAGCGCCGGCGTAATGCCGTGATACAGGTCGTCCACGCTCTCGGGCGTCATAATCGCCACGTCGGACAGGCCCTTGCGGGTCGAGACCACGTTGACGTGCTCGGTCACGAGTTGATACATGTCGCGGTCGCCGGTCACCAGTAGCATGTCGCAGCCGGCCTCTTCACCCAGGCGCGCCATGGTTCCCAGGATGTCATCGCCTTCCCAGCCCTCGGACTGCAGAATCGGCACGTTGAGCGCGGCGAGCAGCTCCTTAATCATAGGGAACTGCGCATGCAGATCGGGGTCCATGGGCGGGCGTTGCGCCTTATACTGCGGCAGCATCTCCATGCGCACGCGCGGTTTGCCCTTGTCAAACGCCACGACGACGCCGTCGGGGTTAAAGGCATCAATCATCTTGAGAAACATGTTCAGAAAGCCAAAGATCGCGTTGGTGGGGCGACCGTCCGGCGCGTTCATGGTCGGCGGCACGGCGTGGAAGGCGCGATGCATGAGCGAGTTGCCGTCGATAACGGCAAAGGTGCGGCGCTTGTCAGACATATTGAATACCTCGCTTTGGGCTGGGCACGGTTTGCTCACTCCAGTTTACACGCTCCCCGCCCCGCGGCCACCTCACATCAAGCTCCCCCGCCACCGTGAGCCCGCGCGTGATACGATGGCTCACGGTACATCAACCAGCACGATCGATCCGAAAGGAGCCTGCGTCATGGAGCGTCCCTGCGCATGGAAAAAGTACACGCCACAGCAAGTCGAGGAGCTCGAGGAGCTTTGCCGCGGCTATAAGCAGTTTTTGAGCGAGAACAAGACCGAGCGCCTGTGCGTCAAGACCGGCATCAAGATGGCCGAGGAGGCGGGATACGTCGACCTGGAGACCGTGATCGCCGAAGGCCGCGAGCTCAAGGCAGGCGACAAGGTGTACGCCGCCAATCACGGCAAGGACCTCATGCTCGTCAACCTGGGCACCGCCCCGCTCGGGCAGGGCTTTAACATCCTGGGCGCCCACGTGGACTCGCCGCGCCTAGACCTTAAGCAGAACCCCGCCTTCGAGGCCGGCGACATGGCCTACCTCGACACGCACTACTACGGTGGCGTCAAGAGCTACCACTGGGTGGCCTCCCCGCTCGCACTCGTGGGCGTCATCTGCAAAAAGGACGGTACCACCGTCGACATCAATATCGGCGACAAGGCGGACGACCCGGTCTTTACCATCTCCGACCTGCTGATCCACCTCTCGAGCGAGCAGATGTCCAAGCCTGCCAAGGACGCCGTCGATGCCGAGATTCTCGACGTGATCGTGGGCGGCCGCCCCGTCAAGTTTGACGAGGACGACAAGGACGCCCCCAAGGAGCCCGTCAAGCAGATGTTCCTGGATATCCTCAAGGAGCAGTACGACGTCGAGGAGGAGGACTTCCTCTCCGCCGAGATCGAGGTCGTGCCCGCCGGCCCCGCCCGCGACATGGGCCTCGACCGCTCCATGATTCTGGGCTATGGCCATGACGACCGCGTCTGTGCCTACCCCTCCATGCTCGCCCAGATCAACGTCACCAACGTGGAGCGCACGAGCATCACGCTCATCGTCGACAAGGAGGAGATCGGTTCCGTGGGTGCCACCGGCATGACGAGTCGCTTCTTCGAGAACACCGTCGCCGAGATCATGATGCTCGCCGGCGAGGACAGCCCGCTGGCTCTGCGCCGCGCGCTCGCCCGCAGCCGTATGCTCTCCTCCGACGTGTCCGCCGGCTTCGACCCGGGCTATGCCGGCAAGTTCGAGACCAAGAACGCCGCCTTCATGGGTCGCGGCCTGTGCTTTAACAAGTACACGGGCAGCCGCGGCAAGGGCGGCTCTAACGACGCCGACGCCGAGTATGTGGCCCTCGTCCGCGACATCATGGACGAGGCCGGCGTGGACTTCCAGACCTGCGAGCTCGGCCGCGTCAACGCTGGTGGCGGCGGCACCATCGCCTACATCATGGCCAAGTACGGCATGAACGTCATCGACTCCGGCGTTGCCGTCCTGTCCATGCACGCCCTGTGGGAGGTCGCCAACAAGGCCGACATCTACGAGGCATATCGCGGTTACAAGGCCTTCATCGAGCGAGCCTAACCAACCCTTCATCAGTTGCGGTGAAATACGGACTAAACTGGCCCATAAACGGCCAAAACAGACCGTATTCCACCGCAACTTTTTTGGCAGAGGAGAGTCCATGCTGCAGGTCATCATTTCGCCCGCCAAGCAGATGCGCGCGGCCCAAGATGCTTTTGAAGTCCTGGGCATCCCACCCTTTGTGCGCGAGACGGCTCGCCTCCACCGCGCACTGCTAGATATCGAGCGGAATGAAGGCAGCGGCGGCCTGCAGGCGCTGTGGAACGTGAGTGACAAACTGCTGGGACCTTGCCTCAACACACTGCATGAGTTCGGGCCCATCCTGAAAAGCGGCGATCTCGACAATCCCGCACTCGCCCGTCACCTCTCCCCTGCCGTCATGTCCTATCACGGCATTCAATACCAGAGCATGGCACCCGAGGTGATGGATTCCACGCAGCTCGCATGGCTGCAAGACCATCTGTGGATCCTCTCCGGCCTCTACGGGTGCGTTCGTCCCTTTCATGCCGTCGAACCGTATCGGCTGGAGATGGGCGCGAAGCTCGCCGTTGACGATGCCCGAGACCTCTACGCGTTTTGGAGCGACAAGCTCGCGCGGGCTATCGCCCCGGCAGGCTCAAACACCACGATCGTCAACCTCGCCAGCGTAGAGTATGCCAAAGCCGTTCTGCCCCACCTCGCGAACGACGCCACGGTCGTCACATGCCTCTTTGGCGAGGGTATCCGCAACGGGAAGCCCATCCAACGGTCGACCGCCAGCAAAAAGGCGCGCGGCTCCATGGTGCGGTGGATGGCAGAAAACAAGCTCGAGGATGCAAGCGAACTTACCGCATTCAACATCGGCTATCGGCACATCCCCGAGCTCTCATACCTAGGCACCCTCATGTTCATCAACGAACAGATGCTCTAGAGCCGGCACCCAACACTGACCCGCTCAGCCTTCTCTATATAACTTGCGGTGGAATAATTCCTATTTGAGCCTTTTTCGCACAATCAGGAACTATTCCACCGCAACTTTTATGAATTGGCTGCTAGGCTCGACACCTATTCTGCTAGACCGTCGGCCTTTGCAATCCCGTTTGTCGAACCGTCCTGATAGACAATCTTGACGTGCTCGACCTCGGACACCGCAACACCCGACGGGGGCTCCAGGCGCCATTCCGTCAGCGCGATATCCATCGTCGTGGGCACATCCCCTTGATCTTTGAGCTTCACCGTCAACGTTTTGAACGTCGCATCATACGTCACGCGTTCGATTTCCTCACCAGGAATAGACCCACCACTCAGCTGCAACTGCACAAACTCATCGCACGGGTACCAATAATCGCCCGGAACGGCGAGCGTATTGGCATTACCGCCAGTACTCCTCACCGTCATAATCGGTAGGCTATCATCAGCCTCGAACTCCCATGCAGCGCCGCCGCGACCACCAAACGTCCAGATACAAAAGGCAATCACCAGCACGGCAAGCACCGCAAAACCGATCGCGACAAGGCCATGGTGCGCACGGCTTTCCTCGGCCGATACGTCCCATTGCGTCTCTCGATATAGATGCTTGTCTTCCATGTTCGCCTCCCCACAGGCACGCTCGTTGGCCCAATCGTACCCATTCAGGCTATACTTGAGCCCATTACATAAACGGGGAGCTTGCAGGACAAGACGGCAGGCTGAGACTGGGCGCGCCCGCCCTGACCCGCAAACCTGATATGGGTAATGCCAACGAAGGGAGCCGTGCCAATGAGCACACAGACCGAGCCCAAGCTCGTCACGCAAATCGACTTCGCCCGTGCCGGGCAGATCACGCCGCAGATGAAGGAAGTCGCCGAGCGCGAGCATCGCGACCCCGAGTACATCCGCGAGCGCGTGGCCGACGGCCGCATCGCCATTCCCGCCAATATTGTGCACATCAAAAAGGGCATGCGCGCCTTTGGCGTCGGTGAGGGCCTGTCCACCAAGGTCAACGTAAACTTGGGCATCTCGGGCGACAAGGCCGATGCCGCCGAGGAATGGAAGAAGGTCAAGATCGCCGAGGACTTTGGCGCCGACGCCATCATGGACCTCTCCAACTCGGGCAAGACGCGCCAGTTCCGCCAGCAGCTCATCGACGAGACGCCGCTCATGGTAGGCACCGTCCCCATGTACGACGCCATCGGCTACATGGAAAAGCCGCTGGTCAAGCTCACCAAGGACGACCTGTTCGAAGTCGTGCGCGCGCATGCCGAGGACGGCGTGGACTTTATGACCATTCACTGCGGCATCAACAAGTCGGTCACCAAGACCTTTAAGGAGACCGGCCGCCTGATGAACATCGTGAGCCGCGGCGGCTCACTGCTGTTTGGCTGGATGGAGGTCACCGGTAACGAGAACCCGTTCTATGAGTTCTACGACGAGTTGCTCGAGATTTGCCACGAGTACGACGTGACGATTTCGCTCGGCGACTCCTGCCGCCCGGGCTGCCTCTACGACTCCAACGACGCCACCGAGACCGCTGAGATGATCGAGCTGGGCAAGCTGTGCAAGCGCGCTTGGGCCGCCGGCGTCCAGGTCATGGTCGAGGGCCCGGGTCACATGGCGCTCGACGAGATCGCCGCCAACATGAAACTGCAGAAGCGCCTGTGCCACAATGCTCCGTTCTATGTGCTCGGGCCGCTGGTGACCGATATCGGCGTGGGTTACGACCACATCACCGCTGCCATCGGCGGCGCCATCTCCGCCAGCTCCGGTGCCGACTTCCTGTGCTACGTGACACCGGCAGAGCACCTATGCCTGCCCAACGCCCAGGATGTGCTCGACGGCCTCATGGCCACCAAGATCGCCGCACACGCCGCCGACATCGCCAAAAAGGTGCCCCACGCCCGCGACATGGACGACAAGATGGGCCAGGCACGCCGCAAGCTTGACTGGGACGCCATGTGGGAGTGCGCGCTCGACCCGGTTACGGGCAAGAAGCGCTACGAGGAGTCCCCCGCCGCCACCGAGGGCACTTGCACCATGTGTGGCAAGATGTGCGCCGTCCGCACCGTCAACAAAATCTTCGAGGGCACCACGATCGACCTCGGCATGGAGGACTAGCCTGTCGCCGCGGCCGCTTCTGGCGGCGAGCTGGTGCCTGTCAATTGTTGACGTGTGAACATTTGCTTGCATTTGCGTAAAGATTGCATCGCCCGCCCGGGTTCGACATAGGGTCGGCCCGGGCATCTTTATAATGCTGGCTTAAAGACCCATTTGATTCCGACCGAACAAGGGAGCGAACATGGATCGTAGTAAGGTACCCGCCGTCCTGTCCATCGCGGGATCCGATTCCAGCGGCGGCGCCGGCATTCAGGCCGACATCAAGACCATCACGGCGCACCGCCTGTATGCCGAGACGGCCATCACCGCCATCACAGCGCAAAACACACTGGGCGTCACCGCCGTGCAGGATATCTCACCAGATATCGTAGCCGCGCAAATTGACGCCGTTTTTGACGATATCCGCCCCAGCGCCGTCAAGATCGGCATGGTTTCTTCTGTCGAGATTATCGATGTTATCGCCGACCGCCTGAGCGCCTGGAACGCAACAAACGTGGTAGTCGACCCCGTCATGGTAGCCACCTCGGGCGCGCGGCTGATTGCCGAAGATGCCGCCGAGGCGCTCACCCGCCGCCTGTTCCCGCTAGCGACGGTTATCACGCCCAATATTCCCGAGGCCATGGCCCTGCTCGACTACGAGGTCGACTCCGAGCGCACGCAGCAAAATGCTGCCATGCTCCTCACCCGCCGCTTTGG